>NZ_LHZU01000055.1 GCF_001580995.1 Acetobacter senegalensis | reverse complement strand
CATAACAGGCCCTAGCCAATATCGTCTATAATATGCGCCGCTTCCTCTTCCTGGAGCGGATCAGCACCACAGCATAGCAATCCAGTGGGTAACAGCCCCCGATCTGCTCAAAACGCAGATCAAAAGCAACACAAAGAACCGTCAATCAAATCGCCAAAAGCCTGAAATCACGAGCCAGCCCCATCAACCAACAGTTCTTCGATCCCTCCACATGCGATGAGGCTGACAAGAGGGCGCACACTCTGACAGCAGTTTCACAAACACTGCCTCCACGTGATGGGGTAATGCTCTACTCATCAACCAGTCCGAAAAGAATACGGCATATTCAGCTTACCCCTAAAGGGACGCGAACTGAGCCAAAATATCCTTGTCACGAATACGGTCATCGTTCAGCAGCATGATTATGCGTTGCAGGATAAGGTCCAGCCGATCATCATCATGCAGAGGCTTGTAGGCAGGTCCCTTTTGCCGCGCTGAGTTTGACAGAGTTGTGCTCAGAAAAAGATGACGGAGGTCGGGAAGAATCATGACATCAGCACTCCCCAGGTGAAGCCGATACTGATGTCGTTTCCCTTCTATCATGATGTAAGGCCCCTCAAAGCGCAAACGATCATCGACTTTCATACTCTTAACGATGACTGCAATCTCATCGCGTCGTGATGCGGCAAGCGCTCCAAAGTGAGGCTCTTTAGGCAAAGGAATGTAAGCCAGTCCGGCCTGACGCCGCCAGACACCCAGATCCGGAATCGCGTAGATCGTTTCAGCATTAAAAGAGACGTCGCTGGCAGCGATCGAAATCATAAGATCAAGATCACGCATAATTTCGGAAAAAACAACGGGAGGAATGTCTCCCAGCCGCACCGGCGTCTGCATTTCTTTCAATTTACGCCCACCATCATACAGCCAGTTCCCGCCATCTTCCAGAACGCAAAACCTTAACCTGTCTGTGATGATATGCGAAAATGTTCCCGCACCATGCGGCAAGTGATCAATCCCCACCCCACCGGTACGCCAATCGGCATAAATGCCATGAGCTGGCAGGCTGAACGCCCACGGAGCACTTTCAGAAGAAGGCATATGAGGCGAGAGATTACGGATACGCCACCCTCTTTTACGGCCTATTTCAACGACCTGAGCCTGATTGAGGATCCGTCTGGCATAACGATAAGATGCTGGTGAGCTTTCTCGCTCCTCCTGCGTGAGTGTGTATGTCTCCCGCCATGCCTGACGGATAGGCTGTTCGATCTTCAGTGCTTTAAGCTGTTGACGCCAGAGTGTAACGCAGGAGGACTCTGCACCATCCTGAACGCCGTTATGAAGAGGATGCCAAAGGCTCAGAAGTAAGTCCCCATGCGGAAGCGGGAGGCGCGTACCATCCGAACCGTAAAGCCCGCCATCCTCTCCGATCATGCAAGTGAAGACAGTCAGGTCGGGATACGCTACGAGCCATATCTGGCGTCGTGCAAGCCAGCTCAGGACGGGATGGGCAAGCCAGCGCTGCTGAAAAGCTGACCACGTCCAGCTCTGCCCTGTCAGCCAGGATCGCTCGAGCCGCTGGCGATGGATGGCCATATCGGCTGTCAGCGATTTTGCATCAGCGCGAAGGTCACGTAACGTTGTTTCGGACTGAGCGTCTGCTTTGATGGAGGCAGGAGGTTTGCTCAGCAGAGCACCAAGCGGATCGGCATAACGAATAACGGCCTGCCCCGAACCCGCCAGGGTCAGAGTCGCCGTAACCCCTCCCACCAATGGCTCGACGCGGCAATGCTGCTCATCCAGGCCGTACGTCAGCGCTACGAGCTCCTCTGCTTCAGCTGTCGTCAGACCGGAGCGCTCGGCGGCTTGAGCCAAAGCAACATTCAACTGTTTCAGCATGGTGGCGTGACGGGTTTTTGCCCTAAGCCGCGCCAGCCCCCGGATAGCATCAGGAGAAGCAATTTCGCCTACCGTCGTAACCAGACGGTTGAAGTGGGCAACATCTTCGTTCCTGAGAGCCTTCGCACACACTGGCAACAGCCAGGCAACGTCCGCCGGGTCCCGTGCGGCCGCGATCATCCACAGACATCCGGGAAATATGCTGTCTGATAATTCCGGTTTACGAATGACGCACCCTTCCTGCTTTTGGGCGACGGGTTTTGGATTTCTGTCTGGAAATTTTGTTCTGAGTAAATGGAATCGACCAAGCTGCATGATTCCAGAACCCTGTGGCCGCCCGAGCTGGAAAGTGTAGAAACTCGGGTTCTGGATCAGAACTTCAGCAATAACTGAAACAGATCCGGCCTGTTTGAAGGCAACGTTGAGAAGACGTATAAATCGCGGAAAAATAGCCGCACGATAGAGAGAGGGGATACCCAGTATACCGTAATAGGTCGAATGATCATCCCCGATCCTGTCAAGCTCCTGAATGACGCCGCGAGCGAAGGCCAGGAACTTGCTCCCGTCAGGTTCTTTCAGTCTATCCAAAAATCGTGCGAGAGTCTTTTTTGAAGGACGCGGTACCTCTGGCACCTGAAAAAATTCGAGACGATCATCCATCGCCTCCAATGAAGAGGCCGGATCTTCACGAAAGACAAATTCTCGAGCAAGCCAGTAAAGATGCGGAAAACTGCGTGCCATTTCTTCTCTGTCGTGGCATGCCTGATCGAACCATGCCGCATCCGGCAAACTATGAGCTGCACGGCTGAACAACCGAAAATAAGCATGCATACCACTTTTGGCATAAGAGCGCTTCGGCTGCCCGGGGATATCACGTCTGCTCGTATCCGGATAAAGTTTTGATGTCGCAAACCCTAGCGTATGACTGACATTTTCTCTGGCATATTTTCGCAACCAGCGAGGAGGTCGAGGAAGCTGACTGACCCCAATCAGCGTCTCATCCATACACGCAGCGATAGGCATATGATTTTGAATCATGTAATCAGACAGAGAATGTTCTGGAATCATATAGTAATCACGAATCTGCTTTTTATGGCGCTTAACCCAGGCAGCTTCCAAATTCGAGAAGATCTGCGGATCAACCTTCTCCATCTCGCTCCTCCAGCGGATTAACTGCTCCTCCATACGCCCAACATCTGCCAGAATCATGCGAGCGATTGCGAGTTCCGTATCAAGAAGATCATGCTGTGCCGGTGTCATGTTGGTGAGCGTCCCGCTGTTCTCTCGTCTAACAATTCAGTAACAACTATAATGAGATAATATACAAATCGTTGATCCTGTAAGAGAAGCCACCAACACTCAGTTTGCAACAGAGATCTTTTTGAGGATGGCTTTGTCAGAACATTTTAACGTTACTGATGCAACAGCTCCCGCGTTCTCATTTGTTGCGCTTCGATATAGGCTGTGGCGCTATGCGCCATTTTAAGAGCCTGCAAAAGATGATGGTCCCGCAGCAGCTGTGCTGAAACCCATGTGCCGCTGTCATTTTGTCCGTAATGACCGGCTTTTTGCACCTTTGACAGTAATCGGGCGATATTACCGCGAGAAACACCATAATGCTTTGCCATTGCACTGGCACTTCCAAGGTGAACGTAAACGCGTCCGTCATCTGAAGGCGTCTCTTTTTGAGCCCGTGTCATTTCGTTAAGGACCGAGATCCCGATTGTTGTATTAACCAGCGGTGCGATTGAAGGAAGAGGCGCGTAATAGAGCGGGTCATGGAGCATACGTCGTGCAAAAATTGGATGCATATGCGTTAGAATACGCGGATCTGAGATGACGCTGTCAGCCCGCCCTGCTCCGTCAATCAGGTCTAAGCCCTGCAGGCTGATCTGAAGATAGAGGTAAAACATTTTTTCAGAGAATTCGGTCATACGGTAAGCACTTACACGCTAGGGTCTGTTAGGGCCTGTTATG
>NZ_LHZU01000147.1 GCF_001580995.1 Acetobacter senegalensis | reverse complement strand
CATGGCCTGCCGCCCACGGTGGCCGATGCGCGCTTTGCCAAACCGATTGATGTGGAACTGGTGGAAAACCTGGCCCGCAACCATGCCGTGCTGATCACGCTGGAAGAAGGTTCGATTGGCGGATTCGGCACGCAGGTCGGCCACCATCTGGCCCGCACCGGTCTGCTCGATAACGTCCGCTTCCGCCCCCTCACCCTGCCCGATATCTTCATCGACCATAATTCGCAGGACGCTCAATACGAGCAGGCTGGACTCACAGCGCCACACATCACAAAAACCGCTCTCAGCGCATTGGGCGTCTCTCTGACGGAGCAAACGGCCTAATCAGATGGCACGCCGTCGCGTTGACCAGATGCTTGTTGACCGAGGGCTGGTTGAAAGCAGAACAAAAGCTCAGGCCCTTATTATGGCCGGGCTTGTGTTCACAGGTGAGAAGCGGGTCGCCAAAGCCGGAGACCAGCTACAGGAAGAAGCTCCCCTTGAGGTCCGCGGGCAACAACACCCCTGGGTCTCACGCGGGGGCTGCAAGCTGGCGCATGCGTTGGACCATTTCGGGCTTTCTCCGCAAGATTGCGTCTGCCTTGATGTTGGCGCGTCAACCGGCGGGTTTACAGATGTTCTGCTGACCCACGGTGCAAAATCTGTTTACGCTGTGGATGTGGGACACGGGCAGATTGCGTGGAAACTCCGCTCAGATCCGCGCGTAACGGTGCTCGAAAAATGTAACGCACGGTATCTGGACAGCACCATTATTCCCATCGCGCCATCAGTTGTTGTGTGCGATGCCAGTTTTATCGGCCTCCGCACGGTGCTTCCCGCCGCGCTATCTCTTGCTGCAGAGGGTGCATGGGCCGTTGCGTTGATCAAACCGCAGTTTGAAGCGGGGCGAGACCAGATTGGTGCAAAAGGCGTCGTGCGCGACCCTGCTGTACATGAAAGCGTCTGTGCGACCATTCAGGAGTGGTGGAGCAATCTGCCCGGCTGGACAGTAATCGGGATAGAACCCAGTCCGATTACTGGCCCGGAAGGAAATAAAGAGTTTCTGATCGCTGCACGTAAATCTTAAATTTCATTTTACATAAAACCGATTTTATATCGCCTCATGCTCTTTCTGCATGGCTATTCTTCTCCTTTTTTGCCACAATTTTATGAGAGCTTGGCTTTCTCAGCAAAAAAGGATCTGTTTTATTTATGCGTAAATTCATCATGATGCTCGGTGTCACAACCAGCCTGTTCGGCATCACTGATGTTGTTCAGGCTGCGCCCGTTCCCTATCACGCAGCAGTTGCGCACAATGACAGCATTCTGGCCACAAGCAGCCCCCTTCTGCGCGATTACGAGCAGGATGGTTTAATCCTTCAAGATGAGCCTGAGGCAGAAACCCTCGTTATTACGGCGGACCCGGCTACCCTGCGCGCGCGGGCGCTCCCATCTGATGGCACCAACCGGTATCGGATCGCTATGCGAGATGTGCTTTCGGCAGCGGCCTCCTACGCTTATCTCTTCTTCGGCCAGCATCCAGACGCCGACAGACTGTCGGTGGTCGCCAACATTCAGTCAGACAGCCCTGCGCCTGCCAGTTCGGAAGGAGACGCACCGGAGCCTGCGCTGACTTTTGATATTCCGCGCCCGACTTTTCCAATTTCTCCTGATAGCAAGCCGGATGCGTACTCCGCGCAGACCATCAGCCTGATCATGGATGAAATTGATCCTGCCAAAACGCACGTAGCTTCGTGGCTGCGCGCTGATCTGCAGGACCAACCTCACGCAGCAAACAGCGCTCAGAACTGACTGACCTTTGCCATAGAGAAGCAGCAAGCCTTTGCTGTTTCCGTTAAAAACAGTCTATAATATAGAGAAGGTCCGGTGCCCGCCGGGCCTTTTTCTGTTATAAGCTCATCATCCCCCTCCCATTACGGCGTTATGTATGTCCCTCGTTTCTTCAGGTTCTCATCCCAAAACTCATGATGCCGAAGCCGCGGCTTCTCTGAATGCGGAGGAACGGGCACGCATTCTGGCCAAGGCTGCGTTATTCAGCCCTCCAGAAGCTAGACTGGCAGACGGACGCCGAGACCTCGTTGGCCTCTCACGCGACGAAATTACGGAAATTCTTCTGGAAATTGGGGAAAAGCCGTTCCGGACCAAGCAGCTCTGGCACTGGATCTATCATCAGGGAGTGACAGATTTTTCCCGCATGAGCAGCATCGCCAAGCCTTTGCAGCAAAAGCTGGCGGAGCAGTTCATTATTGGTCGGCCAGACGCGGCCATGGTCCAGACGTCCACCGATGAAACACGAAAATTCCTCTTCCGCTTTCGGGACGGGCAGGAAGCGGAAACCGTTTACATTCCTGACCGTAGGGAAGATCGTGGTGCTGTCTGCATCTCCTCACAGGTAGGGTGCACCCTCTCCTGCACGTTCTGCCATACCGGCACCCAGAAACTGGTGCGTAATCTGGGCGCTGCGGAAATTGTGGGGCAGTTCATGGCTGCGCGGGATTCCTACAATGAATGGCCCAGCCCCAAAGGCGAGACGCCGCGCCTGCTTTCCACCATTGTTCTTATGGGCATGGGAGAGCCGCTCTATAATTACGAGAACATCGCCAAAGCCATGAAAATCATCATGGATGGAGAGGGAATTGGCCTGTCGCGCCGCCGCATTACCCTTTCCACATCCGGCGTTGTGCCCCTGATGGATCGCTGCGGGGACGAACTGGGAATCAATCTGGCCGTCTCCCTGCATGCCGTCAGGAATGACCTGCGAGACCAGATTGTACCGCTCAACCGTAAATATCCGATTGAAGAAGTTCTCGCCGCCTGCCGCCGCTATCCGGCAGCCAGCAATGCGCGCCGCATCACATTTGAATACATCATGCTGCGTGGCGTGAATGACAGTGAAGCCGATGCACGTGAACTGGTACGGCTGATTTCAGGTATCCCCGCCAAAGTGAACCTGATCCCGTTCAATCCCTGGCCGGGCAGTGACTACCGCCCCTCCACGCGGGAGCAGCAGAACAAGTTTGCGGATATCGTCATGGATGCCGGATTTGCGTCTCCTATTCGTACGCCCCGGGGGCGCGATATTCTGGCGGCATGTGGGCAGTTGAAAACTGAAAGCGAACGCGTGCGCGCAGCGCAGGGCTGATTTTTCTGCTTCTTCTTACCCAGATACGAGCTTGGCCTCTGGTTCCCCTGCCCTGCTGATGCTAGGAAGCAGGGCGAAACATTCTTGTCTTACTTACTCAGGAGATCACTCCCATGGGCGCACCTGCCGCCAGAAAAGATGTCAAAAAAGTTGTGCTGGCCTATTCAGGCGGGCTGGACACATCTGTCATCCTGCGCTGGCTGCAGAAGACCTATGGTTGTGAAGTTGTCACCTTCACCGCTGATCTGGGTCAGGGAGAAGAACTGGAACCGGCGCGCAAAAAGGCCGAAATGTTCGGTGTGAAGGAAATCTTTGTCGAAGATCTGCGTGAGACCTTCGTGAAGGATTTCGTCTTCCCGATGTTCCGGGCCAACACCCTGTATGAAGGCCAGTATCTGCTGGGCACCTCCATTGCCCGCCCTCTGATCGCCCAGCGCCAGATTGAAATCGCCCGTCAGGTCGGTGCAGATGCCGTAGCGCACGGTGCCACAGGCAAAGGGAACGATCAGGTTCGTTTTGAATTGGCCTATTACGCCCTGCAGCCCGACATCACAGTGATCGCTCCGTGGCGTGAATGGGATCTGACCTCCCGCACCCGGCTGCTGTCTTTTGCCGAAGAAAACCAGATCCCCATCGCCAAGGACAAGCGTGGAGAAGCGCCGTTCTCGGTGGATGCCAATCTGCTGCACTCTTCTTCTGAAGGAAAACTGCTGGAAGATCCGGCAGTTGGACCAGAAGAAATTGTGTTCCAACGCACCATCTCTCCAGAAGCGGCACCCGACAAAGCTACGGAAATCACAATCGATTTCGTCAGCGGTGATCCGGTTGCCATCAATGGTGAAGTCATGTCTCCAGCCACGCTGCTGACAAAGCTGAACGAGCTGGGCAAAGCCAATGGCATTGGCCGTCTTGATCTGGTGGAAAACCGCTTTGTGGGTATGAAGTCCCGCGGGATTTATGAAACCCCCGGCGGCACCATCCTGCTGACGGCCCACCGCAGCATTGAATCCATCACTCTGGACCGCGAGGCCATGCACCTCAAGGACAGCCTGATGCCGCGTTATGCTGCCATTCTTTACAATGGGCTGTGGTTCTCCCCGGAACGCCGCATGCTGCAGGCTCTGATTGATGCCTCCCAGCATTCCGTATCGGGCCGTGTCCGCCTGAAACTGTATAAGGGCAATGTTATCTGCGTAGGGCGTGAAAGCCCGAACAGCCTGTATGATACCCGCGTTGTCACGTTTGAAGATGACGAAGGTGCCTACAACCAGGCAGACGCACAGGGCTTCATCAAACTGAACGCGCTGCGTCTGCGGTTGGGTGCTCAGATCGGACGTAAGGGCGGCGCGCTTTAAGGGTGCGACGTCACCGCCATTCTTTTCAGATTGTCGAGAGGGTCATGACCAGTCGTTTCAAACTTACTCCTTACCTGCTTGCGGCCGGCATGGCCGTCTCTCTTGCTGCGTGCGGTTCACATAAGGAAGCGGAACCTGAACTGACCCCAGCCCAGCAGATGGACAAGCTCCGCTCTCAGCCCGGTGTGACCGTGCTGAAGGACGGCCTGGCCTACAAGGTGTTGAAATCCGGCCCCAAGGACGGCGAACAGCCGCGCCCGGGAGACGTGATGATGCTGATCTATGAAGGCCGCCTGCCAGACGGATCCATTTTTGACAGTTCCGAACAGCATGGCGATGGCGCTTACATGCAGATGCCCTTGCAGGGGCTGGTGAAAGGCTGGATGGAAGCCCTTCCCATGATGCATGTGGGTGATACCTGGATGCTCTATGTACCGCCCGAACTCGGGTATGGCCACAAGGCCATGGGGATTATCCCGGCAGACAGCCCGCTTATTTTCCGTATCCAGTTGCTGGGCGTTGATCACGCTCATTAATCCGGAAACGGCCTGAACCGGTTCTGTCGTGCGCAGAACCGGTAGGACAGGTTTCAGACCATGATGTCTTTTCATAGCACACGGTCCGCCTTTCTGGCGGTTGGTGCTCTTTCCCTTCTTCTTGGCGGCTGTTCACCCAAAAGCCCGAAAAATCTTTACGGCAGCAACTGCGGTATTTGCCATCATAGCGGTGACGGCATGCCCGGATCCGTTCCGCCGCTGGTCGGACGCTTAGACCGCATTGCCAGCACGGCAGAAGGCCGTAAATATCTCGCTGATGTGCTCATGAATGGTGTTAGCGGACCAATCATGGCCAATGGCATGCCTTATGAAGCAGAAATGCCCCCCTTCCGTTACCTTAAAGATGACGAAGTCGCGCAGATCCTCTCCTGGCTTTCTGCCCGCGGCTCAACGCAACCTGCCCCCGTTATGACCAAAGAGGATATCGCGGCGGCGCGCGCGGTCCGAAAATCTGCGGGAATGGTGGCGGAAGAACGGGAAAATCTGAACAAGCTCTCTCCTATCCCCTAATTTCTCCTGGCTCACGATCACAGTGGTAAAGCATATGCAACGCATCTTTTCTGGCATTCAGCCGTCCGGCATTCCGCAGCTTGGTAACTATCTGGGCGCTATCCGGAACTGGGTTAACCTACAGGCCGACCATGAGTGCGTGTTCTGTCTGGTAGATATGCACGCTATTACTGTGTGGCAGGAACCGGAAAAACTGCGGCACCAAACCCTTACGCAGGCCGCCATTCTCCTAGCATCCGGCATTGATGCAGAAAAACACATCCTGTTCAATCAATCCGCTGTGTCGGCTCATGCACGGCTGGCGTGGATTTTCAACTGTGTCACCCGCCTGGGCTGGCTCAACCGCATGACACAGTTCAAGGATAAAGCAGGCAAGGACCGGGAAAACCATTCCGCCGGTCTATACGTTTATCCCAGTCTGATGGCTGCCGACATCCTGGCTTACAAGGCAACCCGCGTGCCTGTTGGAGAAGATCAGAAACAGCATCTGGAACTGACCAACGATATCGCTCAGAAATTCAACCATGATTACGGGGTCTCCTTCTTCCCGGAAGTAGAAGCCCTTATTCCTCCTGCCGCCGCACGCGTCATGAGCCTGCGGGATGGAACCAAGAAAATGTCCAAATCAGATCCTTCCGCCCAGAGCCGGATTGAGATGACGGACGACGCGGATACCATTGCGCTCAAGATCCGCCGCGCAAAAACCGATGCGGACGTTCTGCCTGAAGATCCCGCACAGCTTGAAAACCGGCCGGAAGCCAAAAATCTGGTCACAATCTATGCTGCCCTTTCGGACATCAGCATTACGGACGTTCTGGCAAAACATGCAGGCGAAGGTTTTGGCCCCTTCAAGCAGGCTTTGACTGAGGTTGTGGTTAACGCCATTGCCCCCATCGCACAGGAAACAACCCGATTGATGCAGAATGAAGATCATCTGCTCGCCGTTCTCCGCTCAGGTGCCACGCGCGCTCAGGCCATTGCCGAGCCGATTGTTGCCGAAGCTGAAAAAATTGTTGGCTTTGTAAAATAAGAAAAGACAGGCCAGAACGTCTCCTCCGGCGTTTTGGCCGCGTTTGAAAAACGAGCCACCCTATACGCCAGCCCGAAGACATCTTGCTTACTGCGCCTAAAGTCCTGCATCTGGTCTTTTTTGCACTCACTCAGAACTATCCCTGAGATTCCATATGCAATTTTTAAAACATGACGCAATGTAAATATTGTTTTGAAAATCGAAAAAATAATCTCTACAGTTTGGCAGATGAAAAGTTCTAAAAACCCTATTTTGATTTTTCTAATAGAAGCAATACCAACAGGTTACGATTTTTACACAGGCGGAAAAAGAGGGTTGTTAGCCCCCTCCTGGTGAGAAAAGCATAAAAACAACAGTTTCAAGATCCGCAAAATTACCCAATTATCTCAGCCACTGTTTAATATCTCTGCCATTATCCCTTTTTAAATGACGCGAAGAAAACAGACTTTTACTGGCTGCTGCTTTCTCCGTCGGCCTCTCTCCGCTTTTCAGAACCTGTATTCACCAGAATACCCGGTACAGCCAAACATCCCAATATACCTGCTATACCCAGCAGAAAACCTTTTTGCCAGTGCAGATATCCCCATGCACCAACAGCACTTCCTGCAATAAAACAAAGAATAATCTGGCTATGCAACCACAAACGCTGACGCATTTTGATATGCTGTTCGGCCTGGGTTCTCTTTCGCCCGGTTTCCAGCCAGTTTGCCACCTCTATCCCCAGATCGGTTAGCATACCGGTTACATGCGTTGTTCTTACAACGGCTCCAGAGACACGGGTCACGGTTGCATTCTGCATTCCCATCAGAAAGCTCAACACCAAGGGAAAGAAAACATTCTGGACGGATGGGAGCACGTAAAACATCTGGATAAGAGCCAAGGCTCCCAGAATTACGGCTTCAATCAGAATACTATAGGCATAAATGCCAGCTTCACCCCGCCTGCGCCCCACGTTCACCATAATGGCGGAAAGCATGGCTCCTACTAAAAAACATACTACTAGCCCCGCTGAAACAAGAGCCACCTTCATGTCTTCGTTTAGAAAATTTGTCGCCAAAGCAGACACGTTGCCTGTCATGTTGGCGCAATAATATCCTACACTCAGAAAACTAAACGCGTTTATGGCCCCTGCAATGGCAGACAAAGAGCTTCCAAGCTGACGGTCCTGCAAAAATGTGCGACCGCCTTTTTCAAGCAGCATCCCTGCGCCCCCTCATTTTTCGCTCGAGAAACCCCTGTTTACCGGGCCTGTTTTTCTGTTCCGGTGTGAGAAATTTTCACTTCTTCACAAACACTTGGTGATCCTGCATCTGCTCGGTCTTCAGAAAAGAAAACCTGCTGCCCTTTGGTCCACCATACAAATCGGTCTGCAACATATTTGGCTCCGGAAGCAGACATAACGTTGGTGAAAACCAAGGTCTGCCCGTCAACTGGGAACACAGCCAGACTGACCGCTCCCGCATTCAGATATGTCACCGGAAAATCCCCTGCCGGCAATTTTTGCAAAAGGGAGTGAGGCCCAGTGCAGTGATAAACCGGCGTTTCTTTCTGTACCGCTACAGCCGGTGCCAAAGGAATAATGAGGGTTGACTGAGGCTCCCTCGTTTCCTCCTGCGCTTTGGCATTTCCTACCATGAGCGTGGAACACAGAATGCTCCCCGCTATCACCGCATGCCACCAAGATAGGCCTTTTTGCATCAGGTTTTCCTTTCTTACCGGAACGTTCCTCTCTTTCTATCCCTTTTTCTGCCTACTCTCAAAAAAACGCCTTACACGTCCGATATGCAGCCCTCTTGTAATCATCCGCAGAGAACGTAATATTATAACGTTACGTTTTGAGGTTTTTCATGTTGTCTTCTCCTTGCCCCACCAGATTGTCTCTTTTCCAAAACGCACGGGCCGATATCCATTCAGGCAAGGAGCCCATGACCATTCTTGCGCGACCTCTTCCCGCAACACTTCAGGCTGCGATTGAAGCCATGATCAAGGAAGGGCCTCGCCTCATATTGGCCAAAGGCACGCCAGAAGATCTGCGTACTCTGTGTTCCCCCCATATGCCGCCTACGGCGTTCCCCTTGCTGGAGGACGCCTTGCACCTCGCCCAACTGTATCGGGAAGCAAGCGGGCTTGATGCTGTCCGTTTCAGATTGGAGCAGATCACCACGGATTCCTGCCGAAAATTCCATACGGACCATGTCGCACTGCGGTTGCTCTGCACGTATTACGGGCCAGGCACCGAATGGGTCTCCACAACGCAAGGGCAGACTGCCGCTTCATCATCGCCGGAAGACGACCCTGCCCTGATCCATCGTATTCCTGCCGGGCACATTGCTCTTCTTGAAGGAAACAAAGGCCCGCACGCAAATGGTCAAGGCGTGGTGCATCGCTCTCCCCCGCTCTCCCATCTCCCGATGTCAGAACGTTTACGCGTCCTTTTGACCATTGATGAACCAACGGCCTGCGGTATGGCGGATGAGCATAATCCTACCGTTCGCCCCTGAGGGCTTCCCGGAACAAGGTTTGTTCAGGTGTCAGCGCCTTCCACTGCGATTACCTTGAGCATGAGTTCGACTTTTTCCAATTCTTCCTGAACTGGGCGCTCGCCGGTGTTCCGGCGCTGCCGCGCCACCCAGCTTTGCATCTTCTGGGCCCAAATTGTGGCCTGTGATCCGCCTTCGGCCCATTTCCGCAGAAAAAGGTGTAAGGTCCGCCTGACATGCACTGGCAGGCCCTTGTCATGGGCAGCATCCCTAACCGTAATCAGGCACATGCCCATACTGGTCAGACGCAACTGGTCCTGCATGTAAGCCAGCCGTAGCGGGGCGGGAACATTCTGAGCATTTCTGAGAATACGAACGAGACTGTCTGAACTTTCCGCCAACCATTGCTGAATGGTTGTTCGGCTTCCCTGCACCGCCAACGCCCTGAGCCGCCTTCGCCGCCACCGTGCAGTGCGCCGCATATGAGAATCAACCCGAAACGGCAGAACAACCCGATATGTCCAGCCAACAAACAGAACCGCCAGCAGAAAACACAGCGCGCCGTTAAAAAAGGACTGCTCATCATAACGACCATCGTTAATTGGGCCGAGCAGCACCGGGAAAAACATGTTGAAAGAAAACGCATACCCCGCGGTCGAAGCATGCCGTGCTGCCAGCCCCCCAATTGTCATGGGCACCATAAGGGCCATCAGCAGAATTTCCGGCGTCGTTATTTTGGGCAGAACCCACAACGCATAAAGTCCCGCGGCGGCGGCACACCAACAGGCACCTTTAAAAAAGGAACCAGATGCCACTATCGGGTTTTCACGTGTTGCCAGCAGACCGTACACAAGCGCCACAAAGGACACGAACCCTGCCCCGGACGGCCAGGCCGTAACTTCCCAGACCAGCCAACTGCCCAGAATGCCCGCGCAGGCCCTTACGCCGTTCTCCACTGATTCCAGCGCGTGTCTGCGGGAGGCTATGTGAAAGCGGAAATGATCCCCCCTTACCGGATGCTCAGCGGCCTGAATATGCCTCTGTGCTGCCTCGTAATCCGCCATAAGCGCCACTGGCACAGACTTGCCTGCATCATCATAACGCGCGTCCCGGTCCATCCCCCCCAATAAAGAGAGCGCCCGCGCACGGGCAAGCATGACCATCATGCAGGACAATGCAGCGCGAGCGTGATCCGCAATATGCGTACGGCCGCCTATTTCCAGTGCATCAAACTCGATACGGCTGTTGGCGGAAACGAGCGTTGTCAGAACCTGAGCATGGGCTCTGGCATCCGCCTTCCCGGTGATCAGATCCTTCACCAGAGCCGTTACCGCCCTTAAAGCGCCTTCAAGCCGATTATCCAGATTCTTTCGGGCCTGCTCCCTCATATAAGGCGAGGACAGCATGGCCAGCACAGCCTCGCACACCACCCCGAGAACAATATATGTTCCGCGCGCAATGGCGACGTTAAACACATCATCCGGTTGAGCAATGGCCCCTGTGGCAACAATGGCGGATGTAAAGCCTGTCAGAACCAGACCATAAGCCCGATAGCTTTCCAGAAAGGTCGCCAACCCGCAGCAGCAGCCAATCCAGAGCGCCAGCGCACAAAAAAACAGAGCCGACGCCTGAGGAAAAGCAGAAATCAGAGCAATGGCTACCACACACCCCAGCACCGTGCCTGCAATACGCCACCGGGCTTTGGAAAGACTTTCTCCGCGGGAAGATTGTGCAACCACCCAGACAGTCAGAGGAGCCCATTGCGGACTATCCAGTTCCATCCACATGGCAATCAGCAAGGACAACCCTGCCGCCAATGCGGACCGAACAGCAAATGTAACATCAGCCAGAGAAGGCGCGAGCAGCCAGCGCAATTTCTGCCGCCAACGGTCTTCCAGTTCACCTGCAAACCGCAAACTTCGCGCGCCAAATGCAGAGGCAGAGAAAAATGCTCCGCCGTTGCTTTCCTGCTCTTTGGCGCTACGCATGGTATTTCCTCACGTAAAAGGTGGACCATGCAAAAGGCCCGGATAAACGTCCAAGCGTTTGTTGTAATCAGTTCATAAGCAGAAATTATGATGCGCTATTCTAAGCCCTTAGGGCATATAAATATCATCCAGCTTCAGTGCACGCACAACACTCCATACGCGCTCCAACAGCGCCGTACCGTTTGACTGATCCAACCGCACCAGCCCGACATCAGGGGAAGCAGAAGGACCAATCCGGCGCGTCTGCAAACCTTCCGGCCCAACCCGTTCCGGCAGTGCCACAACTGGCAAGATGCTGGCCAGACGCCCGGAAAGCAACTCGGCATGGAGTAACTCCAACGCATTGGTTTCCAGAAGGATTGTCGGCTTTACACCCGCATTCCTGAACCCGGCATCCACCAACTGGCGGCTCCGCATCTCCGTAGTGAACAGACACAGCGGCACGGCGGCTATGTCCTTCCATTCAATTATCTTGGCTGCGGGCAAAGGCATGGATTTTGCAGCCGCCAGGACAGGCACCTCAGCATACAACGCGGACGTTTCAAACGGGCTATCCGCTGGAACCTGATCCAGATACATCAGGCCAAGTTGCAGTGTATGTTCCCGCAGTAAATGAACCATATCTCTGCTGGAACAGATTTTCACTTCCACATGCAAGGCTGGCACCACGGCCCGAAAGCGCTCCAGCAGCAACGGCACAACCTGAATAGCCGCTGGAATGACCCCAATGGCAAGCGATCCCCCAGCAACATCCTGCGCAAGGGCGGCCTCCTGCCGCAAACCATCCAGCGCGGCCAAGGTTTGCCGTGCCCAGGCCAGAACCCGCTCTCCCTCCGCCGTCAGACCGTAAAACCGGCGGTTCCGCTGGATGATGGTAATGCCCAGCTCCGCTTCCAACTGCCGGATACCTGCCGAGAGCGCGGGCTGAGAAACACCACAGGCCTCCGCCGCGCGGGAAAAATGGTGGAAGCGATCAAGCGCCAGCAGATAGGTCAGTTGCCGAAGAAACACGATAAAACCTCACCAGAGAACTCTGTGCCCGCTTCTACGGCATAGCGGAATGGGCGCTCAATGGTGTTTGTTCAAATTGGGCACTCTGCTGGGCTGGTGCGCACACATGCGCCTGCATAGGAACACGCGCGCTCTGCCTACCGTCGTCCCATATCAACTGAAGAGCAGCAGCAGTCACGCAATTATGGCTGCCGTCATAGACATCGCCAGACACCCAGCGCAGCGCGGTATATAACGTTCCATCTGCCGGCAGGGTCACTGAAGCATTATCCTGATGGGAAAGGCTGTCCGTTTGGCCCGATGCCGTAGCGCTCTCTGTCTGACGGTGCGTAGACACATTCCTGCCAGCGCTGTCCTGCAACTCAACTGCCGGATACGCCGGAACCGAACAGGCATGGGCAGTTGTATTCTTCAGGATAACCATGGTTCCTGAATGAGACATCCCATTGAAGGCCCCGTTCTGAGCATCAAGCGTCAGATGCAGATCCTTTGCCTGACAGACCGGAGGCTTTCCCTCTGCCGTATCTGCTTCCCTTGTCTCAGCCACGTCAAACCGAATCACTTTGGCCGTTTTGGGATCAAGATGGCAGGCCCATGTGAATGGGACCCACTGCATGGCGTCCTTTTTCAGGCTGAACTGCCCGCGGCCAGTCAACAATTCCGGCCCCACAAAAACCTGACTCTCCGGCTTGTCATCCTGCAAGAAAAACCGCCGTCCTGCCCCTTTTTCTTCCAACACAGGACGCGCTGCATCCTGACACAGAAAGGTTGTCATCTTCCATACAGGGCTCTGGCTTTCAATGGCCGCGCGATCCTGAGCATTCTTCACAGCACCAATACGCTCCGCGATCACCCGTTTCTCAGCGGACGAGGGAGCAGCACTCCCCTCTGTCCTGGCAGATGCCGCACTTGTGCATTCCACGCCTAAAAAACTGACAAAACACGCCGTTAAGACAAGAGGGATGATTTTTTTCATCCGCTCATGCTGCCCCTCGCCTGAGCGTATTTCAAGGTAAAACGCTTTCCGTTCTGCCCTTACTTATAGCGCATATGAGTCCATAAACCGGCTTGAACGATATGGGCGTTCCCTCTTTATGAACCGAAGGAAGCCGCGATCGTCAGGAGAAACCTAAGGCGGCAGGTTCCCTATTTATCAACCGCGCACGGCTTTCCGTCATCATCCAGCGCCACAAAAATGAATTTTCCCTGCGTCACTTTCTGCCGGATGGCGGTACGCCGTATTCTGCGTATTGCTTCCACCTCAATCGTCATAGACGTGCGGCCAACCTTCAGGATACGGGTATAAACATTCAGTTCATCCCCAACCGCCATCGGGCGATGAAACACCAATCCATCTATGGCGACCGTAGCGCATTTGCGGCCAGCCCTGTCTTCAGCCGTTGTGCTGGCGGCCAGATCCATATGTGCGGCAACCCAGCCGCCAAAGACATCTCCCGCGGCGTTGGTATCCCGCCGCATCGCCACAACACGGACAGCAAGATTATCATCGTGCACCCAGTAACTCTGCTCGCCACCATCCACTGAAAACAATCCTTCTTTATCTGTTCGTCCTGAACACCGCCTATCCCTTTGTGCTACTGGGATAACGCAACTCTTGCGACAGCATTTTATAAAATTGTGGCGCTTTCACGCAGGAGTGACAGGCTCCGCCACATACCACGGTTCCCTCCCTGAACACCGACATGTTTTTTCTTTCAGTGGGGCGGTTTACCGGACGTTGAATAACGGCTCCCCTCCTCTTCCAACCTGACAACGGTCTGTTCATTCCGGCCCGTTCCGTCTTCGTCTCTCAGGCCCTAGAATAATCGTTTTAATCAATCGTTATAGGAAGGCAGTCCCGTTACATGAATTAAAACGCCACCATCAGAAAAACCATAAACGGTGGAGAAATGACCACATACCAATGATTTTTTTGCCTAATAGCTTTCTCGAAAAAGAAAATAATTTTCCACCCCAGAAAACACAATAAGTATTTGTTAATAATAGTTTTTATAGAATGAATTTTGTTATAACGCATCACCCTAAAAGCCGTCAATTCGACTTTGAAATGTGTTTTCCCCCGCTCATGGCTGTATTCTGGCTGACACATATCATTGCCAGCATCCTCCAGAAGCATTATGGCGTAAAAAGATACAAATGACCGATCGTTCATTTCGATGAAAATCAGATAAAAACACCGTTCTTGAACCCTACGCCCCAGACACAAAAGCAGCGGACCATGAGCACTCAGCCAACCACTCCCAACCAGCCCGCCCCTTCCCCTGCGGCATCTGCCCCCCGGCCACCCAGGCGGCTTGGCATGGTGTTTGGCTGCGCTGCTCTTGTCGGCGGACTATGCGGTGCGGGTGCATGGTATTACTTTGCGCACAAGAACGATCTGCCCCCCAATATTGCTGTCAGCAATGGCCGTCTGGAAATGACGCGTTTGGATATTGCCGTAAAATATCCGGGCAGGATCACAGACATCACCTTTCATGAAGGAGACCATGTTCAAGCCGGCCAACCTCTTGCCTATGAGGACAATGCGGAAATAACCGCCCAGCTGGCAGGTGCACGGGCAAACTTCTTACAGGCGCAGGAAACCGTAAGCCGTGCCAAGGCGGAACAGGAAGCCGCCCAAGCCGCGGCAACGTTAGCGAGCCAGGAATTACGCCACGCACGGCAAATGGCAGCCCAACATCTTGTATCAGATATGGAAGTACAGGAACGCCAGACCGCTTATACAACACGCACCCTTTCCGCACAGGCCGCAGAACATGCCGCAGCCTCGGCCCAGGCGGCCACAACTGCGGCGGCGTCACAGATTGATCGGCTTCAAACCGTTCTGAACGATATGACAGTCAAGGCACCTGTCAGCGGTCAGATTGAATACAAAGTTGCTGAACGGGGCGCGGTACTGGCTGGCGGAGGACGTGTGGCCTCTCTGCTCGACCCCTCTGATACTTATCTCACCGTCTTTTTCCCATCGGAAACAGCAGGCAAACTCCATGTGGGGGATGAGGCCCGCATCCAGTTGGATGCCCTTGGCGCGTCTCTGATCCCAGCCCGTATCTCCTTTGTTTCTCCGGAAGCGCAGTTCACGCCTAAATACGTGGAAACCGCCACAGAACGCGAAAAGCTGGTCTATCGTATCAAATTGCAGATCATGCCAGACACGGTCGCTAAACTGGGTGGCGCCCTCAAAGCAGGCATGACCGGAGAAGGCTACGTACGCACCAGCTCCTCCGCCCAGTGGCCAGCCCCCAAACAACAGGAACAGGACTGATGTCTCAGCCCGCCCTGCATCCGAAGGCAGATCAGGCTGATATACTGCTGCGCTCTCTCACGCATCGCTACGGTCATACAGTCGCGCTACGAGATGTTTCCCTCTCGCTCCCTGCGGGCACGACCATCGGGCTGGTTGGCCCTGATGGTGTTGGGAAATCTACCCTTCTGGGCCTGATTGCGGGCGTTCGCCGTATTCAAAGCGGCACGGTGATGACCCTCGGCGCAGATATGAGCAATACCCGACAGCGCGAGGCTATTCTCCCACGGGTTGCGTTCATGCCACAGGGGCTGGGGCACAATCTTTACCCAACGCTTTCCGTGCGTGAGAATATCGATTTCTTCGCCCGTCTGTTCGGGCTCGACGCAGCCTACCGCGAAACGCGGATCAAACAACTACTGGAAGCCACGGGGTTAGCTCCCTTTCCGGACCGTCCAGCGGGTAAACTATCTGGCGGCATGAAGCAGAAAGTCAGCCTGTGTTGCGCCCTGGTGCATGACCCTGATCTGCTGATTCTGGACGAACCCACCACCGGCGTTGATCCCCTGTCACGCCAGCAGTTCTGGACACTTGTGGATACACTCCGCGCTGCTCGTCCTTCCATGACTGTTCTTGTTTCCACCGCATACATGGAAGAAGCCGCCCGCTTTTCCTGGCTGGTGGCAATGGACGATGGGAAAGTTCTGGTCAGCGCCCCTACAGCCGATATTCTCAAGCAGACCGGACAGCCTACGGTTGAAAAGGCCTATATTTCCCTTCTGCCTGAAGAAAAACGCTCACGCGCCAGCGGGTTTTCCATTCCCCCGTATCAGGACCCCGGCGGAGAACCCGCGATTGAGGCTACCGGACTCACACGGCAGTTTGGGTCCTTTGTCGCGGTGGATCATGTCAGCTTCAGAATAGGCCGGGGAGAAATTTTCGGTTTTCTGGGCTCTAATGGCTGTGGCAAATCCACAACCATGAAAATGCTGACCGGCCTGCTGGATGCTACCAGCGGCACAGCCAAACTATTTGGCAAACCGGTCTCCGCCAATGATATCAATGCCCGCATGCGCATTGGCTATATGTCGCAGTCATTCTCTCTTTATGAAGAATTGACTGTCCGGCAAAATCTGGTTCTACAAGCCAGACTCTACCGTGTTCCCGCACCAGAGGCAGAAACACGGGTTGAACAGGCGTTGGATGACTTTGAACTCCGCCCCTTCGCCAGTGCCAGCCCTGCTGATCTCCCGCTTGGCATCCGCCAACGCCTGCAACTGGCCGCTGCGTGCATCAACACGCCTGATATCCTTATTCTGGATGAACCAACCTCAGGCGTGGACCCTGCCGCGCGGGACATGTTCTGGCGGCATCTGATTGACCTCTCCCGCAACAAGCACGTCACCATCTTCGTTTCTACACACTTCATGAACGAAGCCGCCTGTTGTGACCGTATTTCCCTTATGCATCGGGGCCGCGTTCTGGCCGTTGGCACGCCTGCAGATTTGACACGCAAACGCGGAGAAACATCTCTGGAAGCGGCCTTCATTGACTATCTACGCGATGAAGAAGCCCGCACAGACCCACAGCCGCCCACTGCGGCTTCCACTTCTCAGGCAGCAAGTGTGACACAGCATGCTGCATCGTCTCCAAAACTGGTGACATGGCTTGCGCGCACGTGGGCATTTGCGCGCCGTGAAACCATAGAACTCCTGCGCGACCGCCTGCGGCTGGCCTTCGCCATTATGGGGCCGGTCGTTCTGTTGCTGGTATCAGCTTACAGCATCTCCTTCGATGTCAACAAAATCAGTTACACCGTCCGCGATCATGACCACACCCATCACAGTCGGGAATTGATCGAGGTTTTCCAAGGTTCAAGTTATTTTACTGAAACCGCGCCCGCTGCCAGCGATGCCGACATGGCACAACGGCTCCAGAAGGGAACAGTGCAGATGACGCTGGATATCCCGCCTGATTTTGGGCGCGACCTTGATGCCGGGCGCCATCCCTCCGTTGGTATTGGCATCAGCGGCGCCATGCCCTTTTTGGGGGCCAATATACGGGCCTACGCAACGGGCGCCCTGCTTCAATATGCGTCTTCTGCCGGAAAATCCCTTCCTCGCGGAATGGTACCCGCATCCCCCATCAGCATAGAACCCCGATTTGTCTATAATCAGGAATTCCGCAGTATTTACGCCATGACACCGGGCACCATCATGCTGGCGCTCATTCTTATCCCCACCATGCTGACAGCCCTGGGCGTGGTGCGGGAGAAGGAAATCGGCTCCATTGTCAATCTATACGCTTCCCCTGCCTCGGTTGGAGAATATCTGATTGGCAAACAGACCCCTTACGTTGCCCTCGCCACGCTTTCCTATCTGGCGCTGGTTGTGCTCTCGGTTGTTGTCATGGGTGTGCCACTCAAAGGGTCTTTTCTGGCGCTGTCTCTCGGGGCCATCCTCTATATTTTCGCCTCAACCGGTTTCGGGCTGCTGATCTCGGTTTTTGTGCAGTCTCAGGTTGCGGCCATATTTGGCACAGCCATCCTTTGCCTGATCCCCGCCGTCAATTTCTCGGGGCTTCTTTACCCGGTTTCCACCCTTACCGGTATTTCTTACCAGGTAGGCAAGTTGTTCCCCGCCTCATGGTTTCAGCTTATCAGTCTGGGCAGCTTTACCAAGGGTGTGGGCTTTTCCGGGTTTCTCCCCATGTATGCGGCATTGGCGGCTTTTGCCGCGAGCTACATGGTTCTGGCCCGTCTGCTGCTCCGCAAACAGGAGCGCTGAGGCATGAAAAACTGGCTTACAAATATTGGCCTTCTCTGCGGCAAGGAAATACGCAGCCTGTTGCAAGACCGTGTGCTGATAGCCCTGATTGTGTTTGCATTCACCGCAGGTGTTCTGGCTGTGGCCAATGGGGTCAAGGTCGAAGTGTCAAATGCAACGGTTGCCTTCATTGATCATGACCATTCCACGCTTTCCCTTAAACTGCGTGATGCCGTCTTACCGCCCTACTTCAAACCACCGGTTCTCACCACGCCAGAGGCCGCAGAAACCGGTATGGACAAAGGGGACTTCATTTTTGTTGTTGATATCCCGCCATCCTTTGAACGGGACGTTCTGGCCGGTCGATCCCCTGCCCTGCAAATCCGGGTAGATGCCACAGCCATGACACAGGCCGGACTTGGCACATCCTACCTGACACAGATTTTCATGAACGAGGTGCAGGCCGCAACACATGCCCCCGCTTTGACCGACTTCATGCCCTTTCAGATCAAAAGCAGGGTTTATTACAACCCGAACAGTGAATCCTTCCCGTTTATGTCGGTCATGCAGATTGTCACCAACATCACCATTCTCTCCATCATTCTCGTTGGGGCCGCCATTATCCGTGAGCGAGAACATGGCACGATCGAACATCTGCTCGTCCTCCCTGTTACCGCCAGTGAAATTGCACTCGCCAAGATCATCACAAACGGGTTGGCCATTTTTATCGCGGCCATGCTGTCTCTCTGGTTGGTTGTACATGTCTGGTTAGGCGTGCATCTGGCCGGCTCCATTCCATTGTTTGCCTGCTGCACCCTGCTTTATCTGTTCTCCGCCACGGCGCTGGGGGTCATGCTGGCCACGGTCGCGCCCACCATGCCGCAGTTCGGGCTGCTGGCTGTTCCGGTTTATGCCGTGGCCTACCTGCTCTCCGGCGCGGCCACACCCGTTGAAAACATGCCGACCGTCATTCAGAACGTTGTCCGGTTTTTCCCGACAACCCAGTTTGTCACACTTTCTCAGGCCATTCTTTATCGCGGTGCCGGGCTCAATACGATCATGATCCCTCTGCTCGCCATTACAGCGGCAGGCATCGTCTTTCTTGCCCTCGCCCTCACGCGCTTCCGTTCCATGCTGACGAGCCAGTCCTGATGCCCATGCCCCTTCCTGCTCCCACCACACTCTCTCGCCACTCTTCCCTGCTGGCCACCTGCCTGCTTGCGGCGTGTTCTCCCTTTTCCACCCACGCTCCTCCCTCGGGCGTTGTGGTTCCGAGCCAGTTTTCCCAAGCACCTGCCGGAGAAGCATCTGATCTGTCAGCTTGGTGGCGTGCCTGGAACGATCCGGCCCTGACACTGGCCATTGAAAACGCCCTCAAAGCCAATCCGGATCTCCGCATCGCACGTGATCACATTCTGCAAGCCGAGGCCACTCAGGCCGTCGCTCGCTCCACATTAGGGCCAACTCTCGGAATTACGGGAAATATTGCCGGGGGCGGCATGGACTGGCGCAATCCCTACAATCTGCCCGCCCGCGATGCCGGAACAGACGGTCATCTTGCAGGACTTTCCGCCACCTGGGAACCTGACCTGTTTGGCGGCCGCCATGCCGAGACCAAGGCCGCCCATGCTCTTGTTCTGGCCGAACAGGCACGCCTGCACGGTGTCCAGATGGCCATAGCGGCGGATGTCGCTACCAACTATGTGCAGGTTCAGTCCCTTCGCAAACAACTTGCTCTTCTGGAAGACAGCCTCGTCACCCTCGGCCGCCTAAAAACATATGCTCAGGCCCGTTTTGACGCAGGACAAGCCGTTTTATCCGATATTCAGAGTGTGGACGAGAAGATCAACACCCTTCGGGCACGCCGCCCACTGCTTGAAGCCGCAGTGAATGCCTCCCTGCGTCGCATGGCTATTCTTGCCGGACAAGCGCCTGAAAACGCCACAGTCGCAGTCTCCGTCACCCCGCTCGCTACACCACCCGCACCCACAGGAGACATGCCCGATACCGTGTTGCGGCGTCGCCCCGATGTTGCCGCAGCGGAGGACCTCGTCTCAGCCCGTCTCTATCATCTGAAAAGCACCAAAACCGATTTGCTTCCCCGCTTTGGTCTGCAGTTTTTTGGAGGAGACGGACGGCTGCGCTTTGATGGTATTCCCGGTCTTTCCGGCACAGGCGGCCTTGTCGCACTGACCAGCTACCTGCCCATTTTCACATCCGGCCGTATTCACGCCCGCATTGCCGCAGCCGATGCGCAGCTTGATGAAGCTGTTGCCACGTATGACAAAACCCTGCTTTCTGCCTTGGCTGATGTGGAAAATGCCTATGAGGCACGCACCAGCGAAGATCTAAGAATTCAGGAGCTTTCAGCCGCGCTCAAGCAATCACAGGCTAATGGCGCGGCAGCTCGCGGTCTGTATGAAGGCGGCCAGCGTACCTTGCATGATATTCTGGAAGCCAGACTGGATACTCTTTCGGTAGAAAACACACTCACTCAGGCAGTCGCACAGCAGCAGATTGCGACAATTACGCTCTCTTATGCTCTTGGGGGTGGTTGGCACTGACTGCCGCCTCCATAAAAAAGGGGATGCATGCGGCATCCCCTTCCTTACAGATCGGTATCAGAGTGTGAGCGCACAGGGCGATGGTACCATACCCATCACCCATATGGCTTTTCATGTCGTCAGGTGTCAGACACCGTATCAAAGTGATCAAGCCGGCGCGGAAAAGCTCCCGGATTGAAGACAGCCAACAGAATTCCCGCCAGTGTAATTGCAACGGCTGCTGGGCATAGGACCGCAAAGCCAAGCGTGCTGAGCAGATGTCCCCCTACGGCAGACCCAAGCAAGATACCAAAATTGCTCGCACTGTTGATAGCAGCACCAGCCACATCAGCGCTGGTTGCACGGGCGCGAATGGCTCCGGACATCACAAACGGAATGACGGCAGCGTAACCGGCGCACCAAACCCCAACAGCCCCCACTGCTGCCCAAGCCGAAAGCAGGTGTCCATACACAAGGCCCATCCCCAACAGCATGGCAAGGCCACCACCAAACAGACCAGCCGCAGGCCAACGGTCCACCATCTGACCGGCACCCCATAGGCCAAAAATACTGACCCCACCCGTTACAAGCAACGCCACACTCAGCATGCTTTCCGGCAGACCATGTTGAAGCAGCAAGGGAGAGACATACGTATAAAGAAGATTATGCGCGAAGAAGAACACCACGTTCACAGCCACAACCACCAGAAAGATACGCATGGCCGAACGTGATCTTACTGTTGGAAGATGCGGGCTGCCTCCGGCAGGTGCCCTGACGCGCGGCAGGTAAAACGCAATAAAAACCGTCAGCAGCACAGAAAGGCCCGTCATGAGATAAAGAGCCGTACGCCAGCCAGAAAAATGCGCGATGGCAGCCGCCCCCGGAACCCCCAGAACAGACCCAAGGGACGTGCCGCCATAGACAAAGGAAATCGCCCGGCCTGTCATTCTCTCCGGCACCAGATAAGCTGCATAGGCTGAGACTATGGACATAAGCAGCGCATGAGATGCTCCGCCCAAGGCGCGGCCAAGGCACAGAATCAGAAATGATGGTGCCACGGCGGCAATAAGGTTGGAGACAGCATAGCCCACCAGACAGACAAGCATCAGAAGCTTGCGGTCCATCCGGGCTGTTGCAATGGTCAGCGGTACCGCACCGAAAGCCACCATAAGCGCATAAGCGCTCACGGCCAGCCCGGCATGCCCTTCAGTAATCTGAAACGCCTGCGACATATCAATCAGAAGCCCCACAGGCGCGACTTCTGTTGTTACGGCAATGAAGGTTGAGGCAAAAAGTGCGCACAACCCCGCAATGGCTTGCCCAGAAAGCGTTTTGAACAGCATGAATTTCCTGACAGAAACAATGGCCTGACCCGGCCAGATGAGCAGGGGCTTTTGGCATGTTTAAAAGCCGACGGGAAGCCAGAAAAAATCACGTTTCCGGTTCCCGTCAAAATCACGTCAGAAAGCTGTTACACTTTTATTTTTTATGGAATGTCTTGACCTGATCCGCCGTCACATGCGGATTGCCATTGCCATACTGCGCCATCACGTAATTGACCACATCGGCAACCTCGGCATCGCTCAGTCGCTGCACGTCCGAATGACCATCAAAGCCAGGCATGAAGGCATGGGTCTTTCCTGCTGTGCGATTGACGCCATACAGCACCGTCATGATCAGGTTATCTGGACGGGAAGCCCCGACCACGGAATTTGAAAACAGGGACGGCACATAACGGTTGCTGGCCCCTGCCCCATCATACCCATGACAAGCCGCACAGTTTGCATCGTAAACCGCACCGCCCTTAAGCTCCGTGACATCATCAATCCGCGTCAGATCACCACTCCGGATATCCGGCTGGGCCGTTGCCTGCCCGAAGCTATCCCGGGGCTTTTGCCCCGGCTCTTCCTCCTGCGGGGCGACCTGCAAAATATAGGCAGCCAACGCGTGCAAGTCTGCATCCGTCAGGTGGCTGGTGCTGTGCTCCACAGCTTCTCCCATGGGGCCAGCCGCCTGGCTACGGCCGGGAACAGCACCTGTCTGCAGATACTGAACCAGATCATCCTCGCTCCAGTCTCCAATCCCGCTTGTTTTGCTGGATGTGATGTTGGGAGCATACCAGCCGTCAAGCGGTCCACCCGCAAGATACTGATCCTGTTTTTCGCTCAGAATAAAGTTGCGCGGGGTATGGCAGGTGCCGCAATGCTCCAACGCATTTGCCAGATAACGCCCACGCCGCATTTTTTCAAATGTAGCGGAATCTCCTGTTTCTGGCGGATTATGGTTGGCCAGCATATTCCAGCCCGCCATGGCAGTTCTTACATTTGCGGGAAAGGAGAGAGAGGTCTCAGTCGGCGTTTCCGCCACAGGTTTCACCGCATGCATGAACCACGCATACAGCGCCTTCACATCTCCATCTGTCAGGCCGGAGTAAGACACATAAGGCATGGCGGGATAAAGATAGGAACCATCTTTACGCACACCGTGCCGCACGCTTTTTTCAAAGTCTTCTTCCGTATAGGCACCAATGCCATGGTCCGGATCTGGCGTGATATTGGTGGAAACAATATCCCCCATTGGGGTGGCAATTTTCAAACCACCAGCAAAAGGCTTACCTCCGGGCCTGGTATGACACGCCACGCAATCTCCCGCAGTAGCCAGATACTCTCCGCGCTGTATCAGTGCGGCATCAGGCTCATCTGCGGCTGCACAGTAATGAGACGTACCTGCCAAAATACTTCCCGCAACCAGAAGAGAGACAAAAGTTTTACGGACAGTTTCAGGCATGGTTCAGTTCTTTTTTAAGCGTATCCGCAACGCGGAGGGCGAGCGCTGCAACCGTCAAGGTAATATTGCCCGTGCCGACCGATGAAAAAACAGATGAGCTGGCAATAAACAGGTTCTCGTGATCATGCGTGCGGCAATGCCCGTCCACAACGGAATCCTTGGGGTCCACGCCCATTATGGTGCTGCCTGCGGGATGATCCTGCGGGAAATAACCCGGCGTCCATTGTTCATCCCGGCCATGCATCAGGCCGATCAGTTCCTTGAAAAGCCCACGAGTATGATCACAGCTTTTCACCGTATATTCCGGCAGTTTGTAATATACTTCCGGATGCGGAATACCCAGAATGTCCTTGTTGGTTTTGCTTAATGTCAGCCGATTGTCAGGATCGGCCAGCCCTTCATTATGGCTGAACAGCCTTACGGTATGAGATGCAAGATACCGGATCTGCTCTTCCAGTTCCTTGCCCACATACCCTTTGGAAATAGCCAGAGACGTTGCCAGATCAACCTGATTGTCATCCACCATGTGGACCAGATAGGCACCGCGTTCAGAACGCCAGTCTCCATCACGGAAATTGTCAATCACGTTGGTTTCCAGTGGCCCGCGTCCCGGCCACAGCGCCTTATCTCCACTGATAAAGGTCACCTGCACGCCTGTATGGTCCATCATGTTCCGGCCAACATGGCCTGAACTGTTCGCCACACCATCCGGGCTTTTGTCATCCGCAGAAACAAGAAGCAGCTTTGCTGTTTCAATACAATGTGCCGCAATCACGAAGTATTTGCCCGTGACACGATGCGATCCTTTATCGGGATCAAAGTAATGCACAGCCGTTACGCGCTTGTTAGCGTCATCACGCTCTATCTTGTACACAACGGCATTTGGCACAAACCGCGCACCTGCAGCCTCTGCATGATAAACGGAATAGCTACCGTTATACATGGCGCCGATAGGGCAGATGGGCATGCAGTTGTTATGGCCCTCGCATGTAGGCCGGTTATCATACGGGCGTGTATTCCGGGCCTGCGGTTCATGCACAACCCGCCAGGGTGTTTTCTCGGCAATCAGTTTACGGAACTGCTGGGCAGCGTAAGAAATCGGCAGCGCGTCCATCGGGTAAGGCTGCTTGCGTGGAGACCCCAGATCTTCCTTTGCAGGATCAGGACCGCACACGCCCATCATCACTTCAGCCTGATAATAGAATGGCTCCAGATCCTCATATTTCAGGGCCCAATCGCGCCCCTGCCCATAACGGGACCGAAGCTCAAAGTCTGATGGCAGATACCGCCAGGCGCACCCGGCCCAGTGCCAGGTGGTCCCCCCCATCATCCGCAGATACACCTGCTGATAGGCTTCCGCATCCGGGCCTGTCGTATGCAGATATTCATTCGGCGTCATCTGGTTGGGAGGATGTCTGGCCCACGGCACAGCCGGAAACGGCCCCTGGTAGGACGGCTTATTTTCCAGATTGCGAAAATTTTCCACAAAATGCTGGCGGTCAACCCGCGGACCTGCTTCCAGTACAATAACGGAGATACCCGCCCGCGCCAGTTCATTCGCTATGGAACTTCCTGCCACACCGGAGCCGACAATCACCACATCGGCGCTAAGAGGCTGTTCAGAAGACATATTTTCAGATTCCGCTTATCAGGTGGGTTCCACAACAAATTTGGACGGAGAAAGTCCGGGCGCACCTGTCGGGAGAGGCACTTCAGGTGGCTTTGATGTCCAGTAGAACGGACCACCTGTTGCGTAAGTCTTTGGATAGACAGCATCTTTTGTGATGTCGAACATCAGGGCAGAGCGATACACAACCACTTTCTGGTCTGCTACCCCCCGATACCAGCCTGTCATAATATCGTGGATGACGTCCTTGAAAGCCGGGTCCGCTTTCTCGGCAGCTATCGCCAGTTCCTGAGCACTCTCAAAATGGCTTTGCCGCATGAGAGTGTAGAGCTGACTGATCTGCGCCTTTCTTTCAGGCACTGCCTGCACAATGCGGGCGTATAACGCGCTGCCAATGGCCGGGGAAAGTGTTTCCCGATCAGTCAACCGCAGGGAAAGCGTAAGAAACTGCGCTGCTTCCGTCACGTCTGAAGAGACCGCCGGCTGCGGCTCTGCAGCCTGTGCCGTTACCGATGCGACAGCAGCCCCCATGCCCGCCAGCAGAACATCCCGCCGGGACATCCGCAGCATACGGTTTATCCGCATACTGTTGGGGGAACTGTGATGAACATCTACCGGAACACAATATCGCTCAGCCGCCACGTAGCACGCCCTCTCCAAGTGATGTGCCCACCCACAGCGTTTGTAACTGCCGGACACAATTCAAACCCCTCGTACCCCCGTTCAGGGACATGAGACAAGAAGGGTTTGGAGATTGTTGCTATACGGATAAGTCATATATACCTAAAAAACGCACTCTACTGCGCTATTTTAGGTATAAAAAAGAATCCTGAAGAATTACAAAATTGTTTCAACTATATGAATAAACAGATTCAAGCACTTACAATCCGAATAATACTGTCCACATTGAATTCAATTCGTTTTTTCAACATTTCCGGAGCCATAAGATCACACCGGAACACAATGGAACCTGTATATCTGTTTGTCAGATAATAATAACCAAGCGCTGCGATGGAAATATGAAGCTGCATGGCATCAATGCCGGACCGGAAAACACCACTCTTCTGCCCACGGACCAGTAAATTTTCCAGCATATGGAGCCGGTTTTTGCTCACACTTTTGAGCACATCAGAACTTTCAAGGTGCACGCCCTTGTGCAGGTTCTCACTATTTACAAGTGTAATAAAATCAGGGTTTTCAAGGTAATAATTCCACGTAAACCTGACAAATCGCTCCAAGGCTACTTTGGGTTCAAGGTGATCAAGCTTCAATTTACGCTCGGCTTCATACAGATCACCATAAGCTTCTTCCAGAACCTTGGTAAAAAGAGCTTCCTTGCTCCCAAAGTAGTGGTAGATCATCCGTTTATTGGCTTCCGCTTTTTCAGCGATCACATCAACCCGCGCGCCGCCCAGCCCACTCATGGCAAATTCATGCTTGGCTGAAGACAGAATACGTTTCTGAGTTGCTTCCGCGTCCCGCTTACGGGGAATACGCGTTGCCTCCGGGCTCGTGCCAGGCAGACTATCTGTGCCTTCCCTGCTTTCTGCCTGTGTCATCTCATTCCCTCATTAAATGCGTACTAACGGACCATCACTCAGATAAACATCCTGGAGCAACGTGTTATAATAACGTTATTTCCCATAAGTAACAAGATATTTACATATGAACCAAATTCTAACGCTTGAGGCAGATCCAACCTAACCGCGCGTTTCTACACTCCCAGAAACAGGTCACGGGGCAGCCACTCTCTGCCTGCCCCATGCCGTAATCCCAGTTGCTGTTATTCCGCGCGTCCTATCAGGCAGCTTCTTTATTCTGAGCAGGCACATCCGTCATTGAAGGCTGAAAGAGGGCAGCATCCATCTCCTTCAGGGTGGAAGAAACAAGCAGCGGCACTTCAGCCTGATCAAGCACCTGGGTTTTCAGATCTATACCGGGCGCAATTTCTGTCACCATCAGCCCCTGAGGCGTCAGTTTCATGACGCACCGCTCCGTAACGTAAAGAATTTCCTTTCCTTCCGCGATGGCCCTTGGTCCGGAAAAGGATGTCTGATCCAGTTTTTCAACTATCTTCGGCACCTTGCCTTCCCGATCAATCCGCACCTTTCCGTCAGCAACGCCCAGCTTGGCCCCTGCATTGAAATACCCGGAAAAGATGATGCGCTTTGCGTGAGAAGTAATGTCCACAAAGCCGCCCGCACCAGCCGTAACATGGGGGCGGGCCGCCAGATTGGAGACATTGACTGACCCCATACGATCAATCTGAAGGAAAGACATCAAGGAGACATCAAACCCGCCAGCCTGAAAATAGGTAAACAACTGAGGAGAAGCCACAAAACATTCCGCATTGGAAGAACAGCCGAATTTGAAATCAAGCAGAGGAATACCACCAACAGCCCCCTGCTCAATCACCCACGTCACCTCACCATGCCGCCCTTCTTCAAGCAGAATTCTGGGCACGTTGGCTGAAATACCAAACCCGATATTAACAGCCCATCCGGGCTTCAGTTCCTGTGCTACGCGGCGCGCCATCACTTTGGCGGCGTCAAACTCCGGCAGGCTGAAACTATCCAGCGGCCGGAACACCTCCCCTGAAATGGCAGGATCATAAGGGGTCGCAGTTGTCTGCAACTGTTCCGGCGCTTCGACCACATAGTCCACCAGAATACCCGGCACCCGCACATCATGCGGCCTCAATGTGCCAGACTGCGCAATACGCTTCACCTGCGCAATAACAATGCCCCCGCTATTCCGGCCTGCCAGCGCAATCTCCATCGCGCCAATATAGGCCCCTTCGTTCTCAAATGTCAGATTGCCACGCTCATCTGCCGTGCTGGCGCGAATAATGGCAACATCTGGCCGCAGAGCATTGAAATAAAGCCATTCCTGGCCCTTAAACGTGGTCCGCTCCACTATAGGCTTCTGCCGCGCCACATCATTCATGGCACAGCCTTCCTTCTGCGGGTCCACAAATGTATCCATGCCAACTTGTGTCAACACGCCGGGCCGAAGAGCAGCCCCTTCCCGCAACATGTCAAAAATAACGCCACTGGGCACGTTATAGGCTGCCACCTGATTGTCCCGGATCATCTGCCGAATAAGGGGCGGCTCCATTGACGATGGCCCCGAAGGGAACGAGCCGCCAATAATGGTGGCAAGAAGCCCAGGCTGCGCAACATGATCCACCCCTTTTGTGCCGAACATATCTCCCGCAGCAATGGGATGAATGGTGGTTATGCCTCTGGGGGCACCCTTCGCCCGAAATCTGGCACCAATTGCGGCCAGAATCTCATCGGGACAGCATAGACCACTGGAAGAATTGACGGCGATAACGGCTCCGTCCTTGATAAACTCAGCAACTTCTGCGGCGCTTTTGATCTTGGACATCTGTTTTCAGCTTTCCAGCTATTTTAACTATCTGGTTATTTATATTTTGGCGTATTTCGGGCCGCAAGGACAATCTGGCTCGGACTGGCCGTTAAAGCCCGCTTCCCGTCTTTGTGATGGACGCTTACAGCTTTTCAGTCAGTTCTGGGAGAACCGTAAAAAGATCTCCTACAATGGCGTAATCCGCAATTCTGAAGATTGGTGCCTCTTCGTCCTTGTTGATCGCAACAATCACCTTGGAATCTTTCATTCCCGCAAGATGCTGAATAGCGCCGGAAATGCCCGCGGCTATATAGAGGTCCGGCGCAACAACTTTCCCGGTCTGCCCTACCTGCCAGTCATTCGGTGCATATCCCAGATCCACCGCAGCCCGGCTTGCGCCAACGGCACCGCCCATCTTGTCCGCAAGGTTGATAACGCACTCAAAATTTTCTCTGGACCCCAGGCCCCGGCCACCAGACACGACCACACGGGCAGACGTCAATTCTGGCCGTTCAGAAACAACAGACTGATCTTCCACCCACAGGGAGAGAGAGGGTAGATCTGCCACATCCGCCGTCTCGATCTCGGCGGCACCATTTTGGCCCACGGCGGAAAAGACTGACGTTCGTATTGTAAAAACTTTTATTTTATCAGTTGATTTAACTGTCTGAATGGCATTCCCCGCAAATACCGGGCGCTCAAATGTGTCCGCATCCAGCACGGCTGTCACATCCGTCAGAACCATCACGTCCAACAATGCAGCAACTCGCGGCAGGATATTTTTGGAAAATGCCGTAGCGCCTGCTGCAATATGACTATACTGCCCAGCCAGCTTTACAACCAAGGCGGCCACAGGTTCCGCAAGCCCATGCTCAAGCACGGTGTCGCGCGCAACCAGAACCTTGCTCACACCATCCAGATGCGCAGCCGTGCTGGCTGCATTTTCTGTCACGTCTCCAGTCAACAGAAGATGCACTTCTCCCAGCGGCTTGAGGGCATCAAGCGCTCTGGCAACTGTATCTGTTGCAAGCTGGCCATTCACACTTTCACCCAGCAATAAAACAGTCATCAGATCACTCCTGCCTGATTTTTCAGTTTTTCGATAAGCTCATCAACGGAGTTAACTCTCACACCGGCGCTCCGCTGGGCCGGCTCAACCGTACGCACCACCTGCAGACGGGGTGTAATATCCACACCCATGTCTGATATCTTTTTTTCTTCCAAAGGTTTTTTCTTGGCTTTCATGATATTGGGCAAAGAAACATACCGTGGCTCATTCAAGCGCAGATCGGCCGTTACAACCGCAGGCAGCCCTACTCTCAGGGTCTGCAAGCCGCCATCTACTTCACGCGTAACAGTTACACTTCCATCTGCAATTTCCACCTGAGATGCAAAGGTTGCCTGCCCCCACCCCAGCAAGGCTGCAAGCATCTGGCCGGTTGCGTTCATATCATTATCAATGGCCTGCTTGCCCATGATCACCAGATCCGGCGTTTCTGTTTCCACCAGTTTGGCAAGAATTTTTGCAACAGCCAGGGGTTCAAGATCATCATTCACGTCCGTTGATGTCTCAACCAGTATCGCCCGATCCGCCCCCATCGCCAGCGCTGTGCGCAATGTATCACGCACCTGACCTACGCCCGCGGAAACAGCCACAACCTCGGTTGCAAGACCTTTTTCTTTAAGGCGAACCGCTTCTTCCAGAGCAATTTCATCAAACGGGTTCATGGACATTTTCACACCGGACAGATCAACACCGCTTCCGTCCGTCTTCACCCGAACCTTGACATTATAGTCAACAACCCTTTTTACGGGGACAAGTATTTTCATAACATCCTCGCGTTTCAGCAAACAGTCCGGAAGCGATCAATCATGATGTCCAGAACATCGTCCGGATTCCGCTTCCACCAGTTATTTACAGAGAAAATTTCAACTTCACAGAAACCGCTATAGCCCGCGGCCTCCACAGCGGCCCGAATAGGTTTCAGATCAGCCACGCCGTCCCCCATCATCCCGCGATCAAGAAGAATGTCAGTGGTCTGGGCCAGCCAGTCACACAAATGATAGCCCAGAATCCGATGCCCAGCGCGTTGAAGCTGATAGCGTAAATCCGTATCCCACCAGACGTGGTAAACATCTATGGCCACACCAAGGCCTGGCGCATTGACCAGATCACAGATATCCAGCGCGTCTCTGGTGGTTGTCAGGCAGGAGCGATCCCCCCCATAAGCCGGGTTCAATGGTTCCAGAGCCAATTTGACACCGCACGCATCAGCATATGGAACCACTTCTTCCAGATACCCTGCCACTAGCTTAAGACTTTCTTCCACGCCTTTCGTCTCAGGCTGCACGCCGCCGGTAACAATAGTCAAAATCGGCGCTCCCAACTCGGCAGCAAGATCCAGAGCAGACCGAAAATCGTCAATAACAGCCTGTCTTCCTACCGGGGCCATCGGTCCGACCAGAAAAGGAGACCGGCATAAACCGGCGACACTCACGCCTGCCTCCCGTGCCCGGCGCGCAATTTCAGCGCCTCGGCCTGTAACCTCCCGCCGCCAGAAAACAATCCCCCCAATGCCCCGCCGGGCGCATGCATCCAGTATCCGCTCAGGAGACCACCCGGCACCTGCCCCCGGCACATTATGGCCAAGTGTGGCGGTGTTCAGCGCCAATGCAGAGAGATCATGCGTGAAATCCCGCATTTCAGGCTCCGTAAACAGCCAGAAGAGACGTCATACGGTGTACCGCCTTTTCCGGATCACGGAGAAGACCGCACTGGTCCGCCTGCCTGAAAATTTCCGTAAAATATGGCAAAGGCCGGAGAGCCTGCGCGCCATTCACCATAATGAAGTGATCCTGAAAACCATTCAGCCACGCAAGGAACACGACGCCTGTTTTATAATACTGTGTGGGAGCCCGAAAAATGGTGCGGGCAAGGGGCACCGTCGGGTCCAGCGTGGACCGGAAAGCAGCAGTATCCCCTTCTCCCAGTTTTGATACAGCATACGCGGCAGCCGGTGCCAGAGGATCAAAAATACCAAGAAGAGCATGGCTGAATCCTTGGTCATCACCTTCAATCAGTTCCGGATAATTGAAGTCATCCCCAGTGTACATTTTCACACCAGAAGGCAGACGCCGCCGCAGAACGATTTCCTTCTGTTTATCCAGAAGAGATATTTTTATGCCGTCAACTTTGCTTTTATTAACTTCAATAATCTCAAGAACGGTCTCTACAGCGTCCTCAAACGAGGCACTCCCCCAATATCCGGCAAGTGCCGGGTCGAACATCTCTCCCAACCAGTGCAGAATAACCGGCTGGTCACAGGCGGAGAGAACGTCTGAATACACACGCAGGTAGTCCGCTGCGCTTCGGGCCACTTTTACCAAAGCGCGGCTTGCCATCAGGATCAACCGGCCGCCCACGGCCTGAATAGCCTCAACCTGCTCCAGATAAGCGCGAATAACATCATCTACCGATCGCGCATCCTGAGGCAGCAGATGATCCGTGCCACACCCGTTAGCAACCAATGCGTCCGGCAGTTCCTTGCGAGTATGGGTAATCAGTTCCAGCGCTTTGGGCCAGTCCAGCCCCATACCGCGCTGGGCTGTATCCATGGATTCCGCAATACCAATTCCTAAACCGGCAAGATAGCGGCGAAACTCAAGGGTTTTTTCCCAATCAATCGCAGGAGAACCAGATGGGTCATTATTCGTGAAAGGATCAGCAACCACGTGAGCCGCTGAATAGACAATACGTGCCGACTGGCCAGAAAGAACTGCCGAAGGCAACGGAACACCGGTCAGAGAATACTCAGTCTTCTGACCATTCAGGTCGGGAAGTGCTATTTTCATGGCCACTCTCAAAAACGCGGAACCAGCATTCCGGCATCTGCCGAAATTGCCTGTCCTGTCACATATGGAAGTTTTCCAGCGGCAAGACTTGTAATGATGGCACCAATTTCTGCGGGAGTGCCAACACGGGGAAACAAGGTCAAACCGTCTTCAGCGCGCTTTCTGTAACTTTCAATAACAGGCGCTGTCATTTCTGTGGCAATCAGCCCAGGCTGCACATCATAAACAGCTATGTTTTCAGCCCCGAGCCTGACAGCAAGGGTACGTGAAATCATGGCAGCAGCAGCTTTTGAGGCACAATATTCCGAACGCTGGACAGCAACAGCAACGGCGTTTGAAGATGTCACATTCACAATGGCGTAAAACTGCTCATCATCCCGTTTGCGTGAAAGCAAACGCCGCGCAAAAGCCTGCGAGAGAAAGAAAACAGCCTTGGCATTCACGTTTACACACCGGTCCCAACTGGCTTCCGTCACATCCAGCAGATCCCCGCGTTGCAGAACCCCTACCCCGGCATTATTCACCAACGTTGTTAACGGGCCCAATGTGTCTTCAATGCGGGAGAGTTGCGGTTCATAAGCAGCACTATCCGTTACATCAAATGGAGCGGCCATCACAGGCACTCCATAGTCCGAAACTTTTTTAACTGCCGCGTGAAGTTCTGCATCGTCTGCAGGGCCGTTGAGCGCAATGGCAAAACCGGCCTGAGCCAAAGCCTCGGCAGTAGCCAGCCCGATACCGCGAGAAGACCCAGTAACCAGAGCTACCTGCATCATGAACGTGCGCCTTTGCGCAGCAATTCACGCGCAATAATCATCCGCTGAATCTGGTTTGTTCCTTCGTAAATCTGGGTAATTTTGGCATCGCGATAAAGGCGCTCAACCTCAAAACCACGGATATAGCCTGAACCACCAAAAACCTGTACCGCGTCTGCTGTGCGGGCTACTGCCATGTCCCCTGCAAAACATTTGGCCATGGAGCAGGACCGTGTTGCATCCAGCCCTCGGTCAATTTTGGTCGCAGCGGAGTAAACAAGAAGCCGTGCGGCCTCAATATCCTTTGCCATGTCAGCAAGGAGCCACTGGACGCCCTGAAATTCTGAAATATGTTTTCCAAACTGCTTCCGGGTGCCTGCGTAATCCACTGCGGCTTCCAATCCCGCCTGCGCAATGCCCACGGCCAGAGAGGCAATGCCCACCCGCCCTTTATCCAGAACGCTCATCATCATATGAAAGCCGCGTCCTTCTTCACCCAGAAGCGCGTCTGGCCCCAATCTTACATCCTGAAAATCAAGCCCGCCGACCTGGCTGGCGCGCTGCCCCATCTTATGTTCCTTCGGGCCGCGCTCTACCCCCTTGGCATGCAGATCCACAATAAAGATGGACATGCCACGATTACCGGCTTCCTTGTTGGTTCGTGCCAGCACAAAACCCGTATCTGCCACGGGAGCATTATGAATCCAGATCTTGCCCCCGTTCAGCACCCAGCCATCGCCATCTCGCTCAGCCGTGGTGCGAATACCAGAGACATCCGTCCCGGCCTCCGGCTCGGTAATGCAGTAAGCCACCTTGCGCCGCATGGAGAGAACTTCTGGCAGCATCTTGCGCTGATGTTCCGTGCCATGCCTTACCAGCAGGGTGGAAATCAATTCCACCAATCCACATTGGTCTGCGATGCTGGCGTAACCACGGGAGAGTTCTTCCATGACCACAGCATACGTCAGTGTATCAAATCCCGGCCCACCCAGCTCTTCCGGCACCCCAATACCAAACAGGCCTAACTCGGCCATCTGATCATAAATTTCGGTAGGAAAGCGTTCTTCCCGATCCAGCGCTTCTGCTGCCGGGCGGATCACCTCATCTACAAAAGACCGGGTTGTTTCCAGAACCTGTTCCTGCACTTCGTTAAGAAACATCTTTAAAATCCTACTTAATGAACTATCTGGTTACATACATTGTATTGCGTTGGAAGATCAAGGAAAGAGAACAGAACCCTGCTCAAAAAACGCTGAACATTTCGTGTAGTGTGTCTATCTACCTAGAAGATGATAGCGGTCTCAAAATCGAGTACCGTCGCATTGGGGTAACGCCGCGTTCCGCCGGGTCTCCAGACATACTGCAACCCGGGCCGCACCAGCAGCCACGGTGCAGGTCGCCAGCCATAATTGACCTCAAAGCTATGCTCAAAGGTCGGCGTGGAAACATCTTGCCCGGTTGATTTAAGATATCGGGCATAGCGGGCAATTTTTGAATTAACCACCATCAGCTTTCCGCCAATACTGATCGTATCATCTGGCCTGCTGGCAAACGTGCCTTTGCGAATAAAGCCCCAGGTGGCAAAATATGGAAACGGAGAAGTCTGGGTGTCCCCCCAGACAAAACTGCCAAACGCAACCACACCCCGTTTAGGGTTGTTCCGATCGCGCTCGATCATCTGATCTCCTTCAAACCACGCGCCATACCGCCCTTTTATGCTGTCATTGGGCCAGTTTTGATAAACTGTACCCGCAGGTGCAAACATCGTGATTTTCTGGGTAACCGTTTTAACGCGGGTTGTTTCCCAATACCCACCTATTCTGATATTACCCGGATACGCTCCTTTTATATCCGTGCCCCCATGCTTCCAGCCCAGTTGCACAGGAAAATACGTACCCACAGTATTATGAAGCCACATTTTCCAGCCATTATGACTGTTGGCAATTGTATTATCCACGTTATAGACACCAAACGAGGCAAGGAAATCATCTTTGCCGGTAGGGTATAGCTTTACATAAGCACCCGGGTGCGCACTGGGATAATAGCCGTAGCCAGAATTGAATGCGAGCGACTGTGGCATGCCACAAATGGCATTGCTTTGAAACTGACAGTAAATAGACATACCCCAGTGCGTTGTAGACTGGGCAAAATCATTTTCCGTATTAACCCATCCCAGTTCCGTGTTCACATAATTTGTAAATTTGTGTTCAAGAGAAAGCCGGGTCAAACGCACGGTCTGCCCTGTTCCATAAATTTCCTGCACGGAACTGAGCGCAGGCATCACCATATGCAGCCCCAGCCCTGAACGTTGTGTAACCAGAAAATGAAGAATCCCGATATCGTAACCAAGCCATTTGTTGAAATCGATATCCAGTCCTCCGGCAAATTCATGCGCATAACGCACGGCCTGCGCTTTCCCACCGGCAGGGTTTCCGGCTGTATCCTGCACATAATGCCCCTGAAACAGGATGCCGCGCTGTGCCAACCGCGTGCGCAGTCCGCCCCAATCTCCCGTCATCACATCCTGATGTAACCAGTTGGACGATAACGGGCGAGGTGCCGAACGCCACACCCGGGACACACGGCTTGGCCGCCTGCTGATGTTATGATGATCATCGTAAAAGAAGAAATTATCCTGATTGTTTGACAACTCTTCTTCCACCAGATTAGGATTATTCACACAGAGCACATCCGGGTCCCACGGTGTCATCGCAACACCAAAACATTCTGACAGTTCAGGCCGGCGCGCACGCGCTTCACTGGCCGCCGGTATCAATGCAAGACACGCAACAGCCCCTACAGTACGAGACATTTCCCACATGACAGCTTCCTTTTTATTTTTATACTGCCGTTTATGATCAGGAAAACACTTTATGGCGGGAAGAACGTGAGTAAAACCCAAATAAAATAACAACAAGATAGCAAAGAGCCGGTATAATGAAGGCTATATTCAGGTTGGTAATATCCGCAAACCGTCCTGTTATAACCGGAACAAACGCCCCACCCACAATCGCCATGCAAATCAGGCCAGACCCTTCAGAGGCACGATGCCCAAGGTCCATCGAAGTCAGTGAAAAAATAAGCGGAAACATGACTGAGTTACACAACCCAACGGCTAACATTGCCCAACCAGCCATTCCTCCTGTGGAAACAATGGAAAGAATAACCAGCAGAAAGGCGCAGGTTCCATACACAGTCAGAAGAACAGAAGGCGCTATAGCGCGCAGCAAAACAATGCCCAGCAGACGCCCACATAAAAGCCCACCCCAGTAAAATGCAAGGTGTTTCCCGGCTTCTTCCGCAGTCAAATGCAAGGTATCTGGCAAAATAAGATAATTAACCAGAAGGCTTCCAATCGTAACTTCTGCGCCGATATAGAAAAACATCGCGGCAACGCCAAAACTGAAATGCCTGTCCTTAAACAACTCAACGGCCTTCAGCACACTTCCTTCATGAAAATATTCGCCCTTGAGTTTGCTACGATTTATCCAGGTCATCACTGACCAACAAAAAATAATGACAGAAACAATCAGATAACAGACACTAATATCTATTGCCCCTTCAGACATTCCCTGATCAGAAAAATACGCTGCTATTTTTCCAAGCAGACTTTCTTCGGAATGGTGACGCAAAATAATCATGGCACCCAGATAGGGAGCAACCACTGTACCAAGAGAATTACAGGCGTGGGCAAATGTCAGGCGTGACGATACATTCTGTTTATTACTTAAAGAGATAACAAGTGGATTGGCTGTTACCTGAATAATCGTAATACCGGCAGCCACCACAAACAGGGCCAGCAGAAAAACCAGAAAACGGGCAGACCACGTTGCTGGAATAAAACACAGGCACCCTAACGCTATCAGATTAAGGCCAATAACAAGTGTTCTCATATAGCCATTTTTCTTGATCATATGAGAAGCTGGAATAGAAATAAGAAAATAACTTGCAAAAAAGCAGAACTGAACTGTTGTCATCTGAGTGTAATTCAGATCAAACACTTCTTTGAGTTTTGGCATTACTACGTCATTCAGACTGGTAATGCCTCCGAAAAGGAAAAACATCGAGAAAGAAAGAAAATCGAGAATACCTGCTTTCTCGTGCGTCTTATCCTTTACCGCAACAGAACACTCCATAGCAGCACTCCTTTGGCGGACGTACATTGCCCAATGGTAGTGCAGAAATGACCTGTGAGTATCATTTCTGCTTTAATATTTAAGGATGGTTTTAGTAAGAAGAAGAAATGATATCACTTGCTTTTTCTGATATCATAACAGTAACAGCATTTGTATTGGAGCCAATAAGACTAGGGAGCACCGAGGAATCACAAATCCTCAAGCCCTCAACACCATGCACTTTCAATGTCGGGTCAACCACGGCCATCTCATCACGACCCATTTTACAGGTACCGTTGGGATGATATGACGTCCGCCCATATTGACGTGCGTACCGCACCAGAGCCTCTCGGGTTTTTACGCTCTCATCTGGAAAGTGCGCGCGTTTAACATGCTTTTGCATATTCGGCTGGTTCATGATCTCGCGGCTGATATGCAGACCTTCCACAGAACTTTGTACGTCTTCCGGTTCTGCAAGAAAATTCGGATCAACCAGAACTCCAGTTGCAGGGTCGGCGCTCTTAAGCCTCACTGTCCCGCGGCTTTTAGGACGCAGAACATAGGAATTCAACGTGCAACCAGACCCTGAGGGAATATTCGGCACGCCTGCTTCCACACCAGCACCTGCCAGAAAATGGAATTGCAGATCAGGCACACTCTCCCGATCATTGGAAGACCAGAACGCCCCGCCTTCCACTACATTGGATGTCACAGGCCCTGACTTGAACAGAAGATATTGCAGGCCAGCCCACATCATCATGTGCGCTTTATTGTAGCGATCAAGACTGATCGGTTTTTTCAACTCGTAAACAATATCTATACCGTAATGGTCACTCAGATTACTGCCAACACCTGGCAGATCTGCAACAACGGGTATGCCATGATCTTTCAGATGCTCCGCTGGTCCAATACCAGAAAGCATCATGATCTTTGGTGATCCAATAGCGCCCGCTGTCACAATCACTTCAGCATCTGCGTGGGCCACGCACTTCTTACCTTTGTGAATGTATTCAACACCCGTCGCCCGATTATTTGAAAAAAGAATACGCGTCGTGAGGCAATTGATTTCAACTGTCAGATTGGGACGCTTCATGACCGGCCGCAAATAGCCAACGGCCGTTGAACACCGCCGCCCATTCCGGGTAGTGATCTGGTAAACACCAGCCCCCACTTGCGACGCCCCATTAAAATCAGGATTATAGGGAATGCCATATTGCTGACAGGCCTGAACAAACGCACGCGTTACGGGCATAGGGCTCGTGATGCTGGAAACACCTAACGGACCATCCGTGCCGTGGTATTTCGTGGCAAACAATTCATTGCCTTCAGACCGAAGAAAATAAGGTTGCACATCCTTGGCAGACCAGCCCGTACACCCTTCTTCATCAGCCCAGCGATCATAATCCTGCGCAACACCCCGCGTAAAAACCTCAGCGTTGATTGAGCTTCCACCTCCCAGAACGCGGGCCTGAACATACGGTATGCGACGGTTCTGCGCATGCACCTGCGGCACGGTATGAAAACCCCATGTGTGAGGTCCTCCTGTCATTTTTGCAAACCCTATGGGCATGTGAATGAAAGGATGGTTATCCGCTTTTCCTGCTTCCAGCAGCAAAACACGTGCGCTTGGGTTCTGACTCAGGCGGTTGGCAAGCACGCACCCCGCTGTGCCGCCCCCTACGATAATGAAATCATAGCTGCCAGACATCACGACACCCAAGGGGTACGAGGGCCAAAAGCAATGTGCGTTGCCTTGATTTCGGTGTATTCTTCTACCCCGTAAATGCCAGTCTCACGCCCAATGCCGGACTGCTTGAATCCGCCTGCAGGGAGTTCCGGTCCACCCGCAATGGTGGTGTTGACCCAAACGCGCCCCGCACGAATACCGCGCACTGCGTCCATGGCGTGCGAGAGATTCTGCGTCCAGATTGTGGCGGAAAGGCCGTAAATAGTGTTGTTTGCTATGGTAATGGCATCATCCGTTGTCTCAAACGGAAGTATACTCAGAACCGGCCCAAAAATTTCGTCCGTTGCAATATCCATGTCAGATGTAACGTCCGAAAAGATTGTTGGTTGAACAAACAATCCCCCATCTGTGCCATTGATTTTACCTTGCGAGAGCAAACGGGCTCCCTGCTTTGTTCCTCGTTCAATGTAGTCACAAATGGTTTCATGCTGCTTTTCACTTACAATTGCGCCAATCTGCGTGTCCGGGTCCAACGGATCTCCCACACGCAAACGGGCCAATTTTTCAGTCAAAAGGCGCTCAAATTCGGGCTGAATGGATTTTTCAACAAGCAACCGGCTTCCGCCCACGCAGCATTGGCCCGCGTTAAAGCAGAAACCAAAAATAACCCCATCAACAGCGTCTTCAAGCCGTGCGTCAGCAAAGACCACATGAGGATTCTTACCCCCCAGTTCCAGACTCAGCTTTTTGAAGTTCCCGGCAGATGCCGCCAGCACCCGCTTGCCAACAGCGGTTGACCCCGTGAAGGACAGCATATCAATGTCGGGATGGTGAGACAGCACCTCTCCCACCACACTTCCTGGGCCCGTGACAACATTGAATACGCCATCTGGCAGGCCCGCCTGCGTCAGGATCTCAGCCATAATCAGCGTGGTGGCAGATGTCAGATCACTCGGCTTTGCAACCACTGTGCAGCCAGAAGCCAAAATGAAGGGCAGACGCTCAGACAGAATGAAAAAAGGAAAATTCCACGGTGTAATCAGCCCCACAACACCGATTGGCTCACGGGTCACAAACCCGAACATGCTATCGCCGAGGTTATTGAAGCTATCCCCATGCAGCATTCTGGCTGCACCCGCCGCATATTCATAAATACCGGCGCTGGCCTGAATTTCTCCACGAGATTGCGTAATAGGCTTGCCTGTTTCAAAGGTTTCAAGCTGCGCCAGTTCCTCGGCCCGCTCCCGAATAAGGGTTGCCGCTTTCAGAAGCACATCCGCACGCTGCTGACCAGAAAGCCCTGACCATCTCCTGTCTTCAAACGCCTTTCTGGCTACTGCAACAGCCTCGTTGACGTCCGCTTCCGTGCCCGCTGTGGTTCTGGTTACCAGAACACCGTGTGCCGGGCTGCGGCGTTCCATGATCTTACGGTCGCCAGAATCCACCCACAACCCATTGATATATAATCCGAATAAACGTGGGTTTTGGGGTAAGGAAAGCTTTTGTGTGCTCGTTGTCATTGCACCGCCCTGTTTTTGATTTTGTGTTATTGTCGCTGGAAATCGGTGTTACTAACTGGTTAGTGTATTACAGAATAAGTGTCAATCAACACCCTTCCCCTTCACAACCTCTGAACCGCCGTTCAACTTAACTTGATGGTTTTGCGAGGAGCTTTGACTTCAACATGCTGCACAGAACTCAACGCCGATTAGCACCCTTTTCTTGATCGGCATGGACCGCCTGACGCGCTCCCGTAAAGCGTCAGGACACTGTCACCATACATTTTCGATGCAGCGATAATAATAACGTCGGCGGAAGCTAAAGAAGCAAGGCGTGACGCCTCATGTCAGCAAGCTGGATTGCCAAAACAAAAGTGGGGGGCAAACTCTGGCTATCACAGATGTGGTACAAGTCTCTTCGTTATCACACGGTCAGCACGCACAATACTCACGCAGTATCGCAACTATTGCGCCGTATAACCGCCATCTATCACAAGCTCGCTGCCTGTAACGAATTTTGATTCGTCAGATGCAAGATAGAGGATGCCATAGGCAATATCTTCTGGCGCCCCTAAATGCCCGATAGGGTGAAGATCAACCAGCCGCTGACGTGCTGCCTCGTCTTCCTGTGTCAGCCCTTCTACCATGGGTGTCCAGATATAGCCCGGATGAACGGAGTTGACCCGGATGTTATATCCCGCCTTTGCACAATGTAATGCCGACGATTTTGTAAAAATACGCACTCCGCCCTTGCTGGCATTGTAAGCAGCCAGATCCGGATCTCCAATTAGCCCTTCAATTGAAGACAGATTGATGATTGAGCCACCTCCAGCGTGCTTCCGTATTCCTTCAATGGCGTATTTTGTGCCCAGAAACACACCGTCCAGATTGATGGACTGTACCCTTCGCCATGCTTCCAGACTGGTGCTTTCCACAGTGCCACTATACGCAATACCTGCGTTATTCACCACGATATCAAGTCGGCCAAAGGCAGCTAAAGCAGCTTCAACCACAACTTTCCAATCTTCTTCCTTGCTCACATCAAGGGTGAAAAACTGAGCTTTTCCGCCTTTCCCTTCAATTTCGGAAACGGTTTTCTCTCCCTCCTCCTTGTTAATATCCCCAACAACAACACAAGCGCCTTCCTGCGCCAGAAGCTGTGCTGTCGCTTTGCCAATACCAAGCGCCGCTCCACTCACAATGGCAACTTTACCCTGTACGCGCCCCATGTTCGTCTCCATCTATGATATTAAAGTCCAGCGTGAAGACGCAAAAAAATGCCTTCACACGCAGAAGAACGCACACAGGCAAAGAGAGACGCATTCTCCCCCTCCTGTTTTTTATTCCCTTCTCAGCGGCATAAATTCCCTACTCCTCAGCCCTTGCCGTGCATGGAAAAGGAAGGCTGTGACGTTCCAGATACGCTTTCTGTCTGCCTTGCGGGAACTTCCCCTTTTATCAGGCGTATGAAGCTCGACAGCACCGCTCGCGGCTCCGTTTTTTTATACTGGAGCAAACATCGCCGGGACGTGCAGAATATAAGCAGAAAAACACAAATTCCTTACAGGTTAAGACAACTCCGTTCGGATAATAATCAACAGATGCGGAAGGTCCCGATATGGTCGATTTTTCCCAAATCCGTTCCCTTCTTATCTATGCGTTGGTTATAAGTGTTCTGCTTGCCTGCATGCTGGGCCTGAGCGCCCTGACGGGTCTCAGACGTTCCTTGTCCCACGGCGGAACCTCTCTCTCCATACCATTTGAATCCGGAATCATCCCTACCGGATCTGCCCATCTCCGCCTGCCAGTGCAGTATTATCTGGTCGCCATGTTCTTTGTCATTTTTGACGTAGAAACCGCGTTTCTCTTTGCGTGGGCCATTGTGGTCACAGATGTGGGGTGGGTTGGATACAGCGCAGCATTGCTCTTCATTTTCTTTCTGGCTGTCTCCCTCGTGTACCTGTGGCGAGCAGGCGGGTTGGATTGGGGGCCTCTGCCCCGGCGCCTTCCAGAAACACAATCCAGCATGGAGCATCTATCATGATCTGGTCACTTTCTCGCCCGGCAACAACGCCAACCACTGTACCCTCTGTTGATAACGCGACTTTTACAGAAACAGTCCAGCGCAACCTTGTTATCGGTCGCCTTCAGGATTTTGTCTCCTGGGGGCAGAAGAACTCCATTTGGCCTCTCAATTTTGGTCTTTCCTGTTGCTACGTGGAAATGGCTACGGCCTTCACAAGCCAGTTCGATATCGCCCGTTTCGGATCTGAAGTTCTCAGGGCTACGCCCCGCGAGGCCGATCTCATTGTTATATCCGGAACTGTTTTTGTAAAAATGGCTCCTATCATCAAACATCTCTATGATCAGATGCTTGAACCGCGCTGGGTTATCTCAATGGGGTCCTGCGCCAATTCCGGTGGCATGTATGATATTTACAGCGTGGTACAGGGGGTAGACAGCTTCCTGCCGGTAGATGTGTATGTTCCCGGTTGCCCACCAAGGCCAGAAGCTCTTCTGGAAGGCCTCATGCTTTTGCAAAAATCCATCGGGAGCCAGAGGCGCCCGCTCAGTTGGATGGTAGGCGAGCAAGGGATCGTTCCGGTTACTCCACCAAGCCTGCGGGACGCCAAACGCAGCGTCCGTCAACAAACGCAGGACCTGCGTTCACCAGATGGGATCTGATACCATGAGCGCGACTGTTCTTTCTGACCGGCCACCGCCCCATTCCCTGTTGGAAAACATTGCTGCACAGAACCTCCCGCCTTCTGGCCCAACTGCCGATGTCACACGGGATAACGTAGCTGTTGTCTGGATATCGGCAGCCACCATTCGCGCCACGCTTCAAATGCTGAAGGATCATGCCCAAGGTCATTTGATGCTTTTTGACCTTACGGCAATAGATGAACGGGAACGCATTCACAGGGAAGGACAACCAAGTTCCTCCTTCACAGTCGTCTATCATCTCATGTCCCTCGATAGTCGGGCGGATGAAGTCCGGATCAAGGTGGCCCTAACTGATCATGCCCCGTCTCTGCCCAGCATTAGTGATATCTGGCCCAACGCCAACTGGTACGAACGGGAAATATGGGATCTGTTCGGGATTCATTTTGACCGCCATCCTTTCCTGCGCCGTATCCTTACGCCTCCTACATGGACAGACCATCCGTTACGTAAAGATCACCATGCCCGTGCAACGGAAAAACCACCTTACAGCCTGACCGAAGATCAGGAAAAATATGAGCAAAATGCATTATCTTTTGATCCCTCCCTATGGGGTATGAAGCGCCATAGTGATCATAGTGATTTCATGTTTCTCAATCTTGGCCCCAACCATCCAAGTGTGCACGGTGTGTTTCGCATCGTGCTGCAACTGGAAGGGGAACGTATTGTAGATGCTGTACCCGATATAGGCTTTCATCACCGTGGCGCGGAAAAAATGGGAGAACGCCAGTCCTGGCACACCTACATTCCCTACACCGATCGGGTGGATTACCTCGGTGGCGTGATGAACAACTTTCCCTATGTCATGGCTGTTGAAACACTGGCAGGCATTACTGTTCCCCCACGTGCGCAGATGATCCGCGTCATGCTGGCAGAATTGTTCCGCATTGCCAGCCATCTGGTTTTTTACGGAACAATGGCGCAGGATGTGGGGCAACTTTCTCCTGTATTCTATATGTTTACTGACCGCGAGAAAGTATTCAGCATTATAGAAGCCATCTGCGGTTTTCGGATGCATCCGGCATGGTTCCGTATCGGGGGCGTCGCCATGGACCTTCCCACGGGGTGGGATGGGCTGATCCGCACCTTTCTGGATTATCTCCCCAAACGCCTTGACGAATATGATGCCATGGTCATGCGCAATCCAATTTTCCGTGCACGCACGCAAGGAATTGGCGCTTACACAAAAGCCGAGGCCATAGAATGGGGTGTAACAGGACCCGGCTTACGCGCCTGCGGGCTGGAATGGGATTATCGCAAATACGCCCCCTATGCCTGTTACGATCAACTGGACTTTGATATTCCCACGGGCAGAAACGGCGATTGTTACGACCGTATCGTGGTCCATATAGAAGAGATACGTCAGAGCCTGCGGATCATCCGCCAATGTCTGGAACACATGCCGTCCGGGCCGGTAAAAGCGGATCATCCGCTGACCACGCCACCGCCAAAAGCGCGGACAATGCATGATATTGAAACCCTCATTCATCATTTTATCAATGTCAGTTGGGGCCCCGTCATCCCCCCGGGCGAAGCACGAGCCTGTGTTGAAGCAACAAAAGGGCTCAACAGTTACAGCCTGATCAGTGATGGCGGCACGACCTCTTACAGAACCCGTATCCGCACGCCCTCCTTCGCACACCTGCAGATGATCCCACTTCTAAGCCGCGGCACCATGATTGCCGATCTGATAGCGATTGTTGGCAGCATTGATTTTGTGATGGCCGATGTTGACCGTTGAATACACCCTCCCTGCCGAACTGAGGGCAGATATTCTCGCCCTTGCGCAGGAGGAACTCCACCCACAGGGAGCCAGCGTTGCCGCGTTGCAATTGGTGCAATCCCATTTCAGGTGGATCAGTTCCCAGCATTTGCAGGAAGTGGCCCAGTTGCTCGATATGTCACCCGATGCGCTGGATGGCATTGCAACCTATTTCAACCTCCTGTTCCGCCAGCCCGTTGGCAGACATGTCATCATGCTCTGCGACAGCGTTTCCTGCTGGCTGATGGGGCGTGACCGCCTTTGCGCCCACCTCCGCCAGACGCTGGGGATCCATCCGGGAGAAACCACACCAGATGGAGCCATCACCTTGCTGCCTACAGTCTGCCTGGGCCATTGCGATCACGCCCCCGCCCTTCTGGCAGACGAAACACTACACGGAGACCTTGATACAGACGCGCTGGACCGCCTGATTGGCAGCCTGAGGGAGACACCGTGATGACAGCCGCCACACACCCTCTTACCGCCATGATCACACCCGCCGCCCCACCACCGGATTGCGCAGCATACGAGCAGGCAGGTGGGTGGCAAGCAGCCCGCAAGGCTCTCAAAATCCTTGCCCCGGCCGAGGTGATCGACATGGTGACACGCTCAAAACTGCGGGGCCGTGGAGGCGCAGGCTTTGCAACGGGCCAGAAATGGAGCTTTGTGCCGAAAAATGCAGCCTCCGAACGCAGGAAATACCTCGTTGCCAATGCTGATGAGATGGAACCCGGCACGTTCAAAGACCGCTGGTTGCTTGAAGGGAACCCGCTTCAGCTTGTGGAAGGTATGATTCTGGCGGCATACGCCATTCAGGCTGGCCACGGCATTGTTTTTCTACGGGGAGAATATCACCTTCCGCGCAAGCGTTTGACGGATGCTATTGAGGAAGCTCGGCAAAAAGGCTGGCTGGGCGAGAACATTCTGGGCTCTGGCTTCAGTTTTGATATCCATCTCCACTCCAGTGCTGGCCGTTACATCTGCGGGGAAGAAACCGCTCTCATCACCGCGCTGGAAGGCAAACGCGCCACCCCCCGCAGCAAACCGCCCTTCCCTCAGTTCAGCGGCCTGTGGGGAGCCTCGACTGTTGTGAACAACGTTGAAACTCTCTGCAATCTTCCGCACATTGTCACCAATGGGCCAGAGTGGTTTCTCAGCCTTGGCATGGGCGCGGATGGCGGGACCAAGCTTTATGGCGTAAGCGGTCGGGTGCGACGGCCCGGTGCATGGGAGCTCCCCATTGGCACGCCCCTCCGCCAGATCATTGAAGATCACGCTGGGGGAATGCTGCCCGGCTATAGCCTGCGCGCTCTTTTGCCCGGCGGGGCGTCCACCGCTTTTCTTGATGAATCTGCGCTGGATGTTGCAATGGATTACGGCTCGGTCGAAAAAGCCGGAAGCCGGCTTGGCACCGGCACGGCCATTATTCTGGATGACCGCACATGCCCTATCGGCATGATCCTGAATCTGGAACATTTTTTCGCGCAGGAATCCTGTGGCTGGTGTACGCCATGTCGGGATGGTCTGCCGTGGGTGGAACGTCTCCTCGGCGCTCTTGAAGAAGGCACAGGCGAGAGCGAAGACCTTGAAGAACTTGCCCGTCATGCCCGTATGCTGGGCACACCGGGCCGCACTTTTTGCGCGCATGCACCCGGTGCCATGGCCCCGCTCGCCAGCGGTCTGAAACTGTTTGCTGATGATTTTTCCGCCCATATTTCCCAGCGCGGTTGCCCCCTCCGGCACGCAGCCTGATGGCAGAAAAGGAGCAGGATCATGGTCACCTTCCAGCTAGATGGACTTCAGTGCTCCACCCGCGCAGACATCAACCTGCTTCAGGCCTGTCTGGAAGCCGGAGCCAACCTCCCCTATTTCTGCTGGCACCCGGAACTTGGGTCCGTTGGAGCGTGCAGACAGTGCGCAATCAAACAGTTCAGTGGCCCGGATGACAAAACAGGCCGTATCGTCATGGCCTGCATGACGCCGGTGACCGAGGGCACGCGCGTTTCAATTGATGACGCAGAAGCAAAGGAATTTCGGGAGGGCGTCATTGAATGGATGATGGTCAACCATCCGCATGACTGCCCCGTTTGCCCGGAAGGCGGTGAATGTCACCTTCAGGACATGACCGTCATGACCGGGCACAATACGCGCCGCTACCGTTTTACCAAACGCACCCACCGCAATCAGGATCTCGGCCCTTTCCTGAACCATGAGATGAACCGGTGTATTGCCTGTTACCGCTGTGTGCGTTTCTACAAGGATTATGCTGGAGGCGAGGACCTCGCAGTGCTTGGCGCTCATGACAATGTCTATTTCGGGCGATCAGAAGACGGCACACTAGAGAATGCTTTCAGCGGTAATCTCGCCGAAATCTGCCCCACAGGCGTCTTTACAGACAAACCCTTTTCCGAGACCTACACCCGCAAATGGGACATGCGTGGCGCGCCCTCCGTCTGCGTTCATTGTGGCGTGGGATGCAATACTTTTGTCAACGCGCGTGATGAAAAAGTAAGGCGGCTCCTCAACCGTTATAATGACGAGGTCAACCGTTATGCGCTGTGTGACCGGGGAAGATTTGGACACGGCTTTGTCAATGCCCCCTCTCGCCTTCACACGCCTCTTTGCCTGTCCGAGGAACAGCCTACCCCCGTGCCCACACAGTCTGCCATGGCGCAGTTTGCGCGCATGGTGGCCTCTGGCCCAATCGTCGGCATTGCCTCCTCCCGCGCGTCTCTGGAAGCCTGCTTCAGTCTCCAGTGTCTGGTTGGCCGGGAACAGTTTTCTACGGGGCAGACACAACAGGAACAAACCTGCGCTGAACTGGCTTATACGCTCTTAAGAGATCATCCGGGCTCCATTCCAACCTTGCATGACATGGAAAGCGCGGACGCCGTGCTCGTGCTGGGGGAGGACGTTTCCGCAACCGCGCCACGTCTTGCGCTGGCCTTACGGCAAGCCGGACGACAGAACAGCTTTCTTGCAGCCGACGCCGCCAAGGTGCCTCGTTGGATGGATGCGGCCGTCCGCACAATCGGGTCTGAGACGCTATCCTCTCTTTTTATCGTCACGCCAGCCCCCACCGATCTGGACAAAAGCGCGGAGGAAACCTTTCGTGCAGTGCCAGACAACGCTGCCCGCCTTGGGTTCGCCATTGCGCATCAACTTGATCCAACCGCTCCCGCTGTGCCTGACCTCACACCATTTGAGGCCGAACAGGCAAATCGGATTGCGACCGCTCTGGGTGCCGCCAAGAAACCACTGATCGTATCGGGCATGCAGTATGGCTCTCCGGCCCTGATACAAGCTGCCGCCCGCATTGCCCGCAGCCTTGCCCAGAATACCCCGGATGCCGGGTTATCTCTGGTCATGCCAGACTGCAACAGCATGGGGATGGCCATGATGGGTGGCCTTCCCCTCGAAACTGTCATGATGCGGGCCAGAGCGGGAGCAATCGGAACACTCATCATTGTGGAGAATGATCTCACTCGCCATCTTGATCCACCAGAAATCGTCGAGCTTCTGGAGGCGGTTCCCAACATCGTTCTGATTGATCATACGGCAACTGCCCTGTGGCAAAACGCAAACCTCGTTCTGCCGGCGGCTGCCTTTACGGAATACGCTGGCACCCTGATCAGTCAGGAAGGGCGCGCGCAGCGCTTTTTCCCGGCGGTTTTTCCGCTTTCTCCCATTCAGGCCAGCTGGCGCTGGGTGCAGGAACTCGCTCGCGCTCTTCCCCCATCGGCAGAGCCCCAGCTTGCACCTCACAGAACAGACATAACCGCGTGGCAGAATCTTGATGATGTTCTTGCTGCCTTGGGCACTGAAATTCCGATATTCGCAGGCATCATAAAGGCCGCTCCAGATGCAGCGTATCGGCTAAATGGCCAGAAGCTTCGCAGCCAGACCTATCGCGCAAGTGGACGCACCGTCATCCGCTCTTACATCAGTGTGCGGGATCAACCTCCCCCAACCAATCCAGACACGCCCTTCAGCAGTTCCATGGAAGGCGCTTATCAACCAGACATGCCTGCGGCCCTTGTTCCCTCTTTTCACGCGCCAGCATGGAATTCGGTACAGGCCCTCAATCGCTTCCAGCAGGAGATTGGTGGCCCCTTACGTGGTGGAGAGGCTGGCATCCGCTTGCTTGCCAACCATGCGCTAAAAAACGGTCAAACCGAGCAGCTTCCAGCACCTGACATCCCTCCGCCGTTTACGCCACAGTCCGATACGGTTCTTCTTCTTCCTGATGTCCGGCTGTTTGGCAGCGAGGAACTCAGCATGCTCTCTCCTCCTGTTGTTGCCCGTGCTCCTCCAGCCAATCTACGGCTTCCGGCACATGGAACTGCCACAGCGTCCCACATAACCTTTCATCTGGAAGGCTATGGGCCGCAAACCCTTCCTGTGCAGCTGGTTGCTGATCTGCCTGATGGTATTGCGTTGTGCCCGGCGCACATGGTCGCCCCCGCCTTCTCTTTCCCTCGTCTGGCGCGCCTTACGGCCACAAGGGCGGAAGGAGATGGGTCATGAGCCAGATACCGTTCCTTGCTATTGTTCTAACCCCACTGGTGATCCTGGCATTAGCCACACTGTTGACATGGGTGGAGCGTCGCCTTTTGGGCTTATGGCAGGATCGGCATGGTCCAAACCGCGTTGGGCCGGGTGGTCTCTTTCAAGCCGTAGCCGATGGTATCAAGATTCTTTTCAAACAAGACTGGATTCCACCATTCGCTGACAAAGCCATTTTTGTTCTGGCCCCAACCATAGGCATGATGACGGTTCTGCTCTCTTTCGGCGCCATTCCCTTTACCGCATGGAGCGGCATTGTTGGCACCCTGAATGTTGGTCTTCTGTTCATTCTGGGCATGATGGGTCTTGGCGTATACGCGGTTGTTCTCGCCGGATGGGCCTCCAACAGTAAATATGCGTTGCTGGGTGGCATGAGAGCCGCTGCCCAGATGATCAGCTATGAAGTCTTCATGGGGCTTTCCCTGCTTGGGGTAGTGATGATTGCTGGTTCATTCAACCTGCATGATATCGTCATGGCGCAGACGCATTGTTGGTTCATTCTTCCGCAATGCCTTGGTTTTCTTGTCTTCCTGCTGGCAGGCATTGCAGAAACCCATCGTCTTCCCTTTGATCTTCCCGAAGGCGAAAACGAACTGGGGGCTGGCTTTCATACAGAATATTCCGGCATGAAATTCGGCATGTTCTTCATTGCCGAATATGCAGGAATTATCCTTATTTCCTCTCTTGTCACCACGCTTTATCTGGGCGGCTGGCAGGGGCCTCTTCTCCCGGCGGCCCTCTGGTTTTTGCTCAAAACCACAAGCGTTGTCATTTTTTTCATTCTTCTCCGGGCCGCTCTTCCTCGTCCGCGTTATGACCAACTGATGGCTCTTGGCTGGAAAATCCTGCTGCCGCTTTCTCTTCTCAATGTCACCGCCACCGGCACTGTCCTGATGTTACGCGCAGCCGGATAGTACGCTCCATGGAAAGGCACGTGTCATGCTCAATACTGTCCGCACACTGTTCCTGACATTCCTTCACGCTTTCCAGCGCCGTGCAACCGTGCAGTATCCGGAGGAACATCCCTACCTGCCGCCACGCTACCGTGGACGCATCATTCTCTCACGCGATCCGGACGGCATGGAGCGCTGCGTTGCCTGCAATCTCTGCGCTGTCGCCTGCCCGGTAGATTGCATCAGTTTGCAGAAAACAGAAGAAAATGGGCGATGGTATCCGGAGTTCTTTCGGATCAATTTTTCCCGCTGTATTTTCTGTGGTTTTTGTGAGGAAGCCTGCCCGACCTACGCCATTCAACTGACACCAGATTTTGAGATGAGCGAATATGCACGACCCAATCTTGTTTATGAAAAAGAAGATCTTCTAATCAGCGGAACAGGAAAATATCCGGACTACAGTTTCTACCATGTGGCCGGTGTTACCATCCCCGGCAAGGATCGCGGAGAGGCCAAACGCGAGCGGCCACCCGTCGATCTCCATACGCTTCTGCCGTAACACACCATGAATACGCTAGCCCTCTTTTCCGGCGCCGTGACCCTGCTGGGGGCCATTATGGTCATCACACGGCAGGTGGCCGTTCATGCCGTGCTGTATCTGGTTGTCACCTTATTGGGGCTAGCGACAGTTTTCGCCCTGCTTGGCGCGCCATTTGCCGCCGCACTTGAGGTCATCATCTACGCCGGCGCAATCATGGTTCTTTTTGTTTTTGTCATCATGATGCTCAATCTAGGACAATCTGACCGGGAGAGAGAAAAAGAGTGGCTCCGCCCCCGCATCTGGCTGGGCCCTGCTCTTCTTTCCATTCTTCTCTGTGCAGAACTGATCTATTCTGTCAGCTCCTCCCCACAACAAGAAGGGCCGCTTGCCCCTCTTTCCGCGCGGGATGTGGGTCTTAGCCTGTTCGGCCCCTATGTGCTGATGGTGGAACTGGTCTCATTTCTACTTCTGGCTGGTCTTATCACAGCCTTTCATATCGGCAGACACCGCACGGAGGGCCGTTGAAATGGTCGCTCTTTCCTTAAATGCCTCCCTGCTTCTGGCCTGCATGCTGTTCTGCATCGGTCTTGCCGGGGTGCTGATACGCCGTAACCTGCTGTTCATGCTGATGTCACTCGATATCATGCTGAATGCAGCAGCGCTCCTGTTTGTGGCTGCCGGTGCGCATTGGCACGATAGTGGCGGACAGGTCATGTTCCTGATGATTTTGGCACTCGCCGCGGCGGAAACCGCCGTGGGGTTAGCCATTATCCTCGCGTTGCACGCCAGAGGGCGTCCTTCTCTTGATGCCGATACCGGCAACCTGCTGCGAGGATAAGACCATGCCCTACCTCCTTCCCCTTCTGGTGTTTTTCCCTCTTGCATCAGCCATCTTTCTGTTTGTCACAGCGGGCCGTCTTTCCGCACGAACGGTTGGATGGGTAGCAACGGGAGCCATCGGGTTATCCGCCTTGTGTAGCATCACGCTGGCATGCTTTTTTCTCTTTTCAGCGGTTCCAGCGCCTATCCACATTATCCTCTGGGAATGGATGCACACACAGGCATTCTCTGCGGATATTGCGTTTACTCTTGATCCCGTGTCGCTCGTGATGATCCTCGTCGTTACGATTGTCGGGTTTCTGATTCATCTTTACGCCATACGCTATATGGAGGAAGAACCCGGCATCGCACGGTTCTTCGGCTCCATGACGCTCTTTGTGGCATCCATGCTGGTTCTGGTGCTCGCATCTGATCTGTTCTGCCTGTTTATCGGATGGGAAGGCGTTGGCATATGCTCCTATCTGCTGATCGGGTTCTGGTATGAAAACCCCGTCAATACCGCAGCCGCCCGCAAGGCATTCTACATGACGCGTATCGGAGATACCGCCATGCTATGCGGCCTTCTCCTTCTGGCCACCACAACTGGCTCACTCCATATAGAAACGCTTCTGGCCACCTTGCACGCAGGCCAAATTGGCCCGGACGTTCTGACCGCTGCAACACTGTTTCTGCTGATAGGCGCATTAGCCAAATCTGCCCAAATTCCCTTCCAGACATGGTTGCCAGACGCCATGGCGGGGCCTACCCCAACATCGGCCCTTATCCATGCTGCCACAATGGTCACTGCGGGTATCTACCTGATCGCCCGGCTACATGAACTGTTCACCGCAGCCCCTCTTGTGATGATGCTGACATCCATTATTGGCGCGCTCACCCTCATGATGGCTGCCTGCACGGCCCTTGTGCAAACAGATCTCAAACGTATCCTGGCGTGGTCCACCATCAGTCAGCTTGGCTATATGTTCCTCGCCCTCGGCACGGGCGTCTGGCAGGCCGCCCTTTTTCATCTGATGACCCACGCATTTTTCAAGGCGCTTCTGTTCCTTACAGCGGGTGCTCTCATCGCCCGCCTCCACCACGAGCAGGATATTTTCCGTATGGGGGGGCTATATCGCACCATGCCCGGCCTAACAGTAGCTTTTCTGGCGGGCGCTTCCGCTCTGGCCGGGCTGCCGCTTGTCACGTCCGGCTTCTATAGCAAGGAAATGATCCTCTCCAGCATCTGGAGCGCCCATTTCCCCTTATTGCCTGGTTCGTTTCCACTTGCTCATATTCTATGGGGAATTGCACTGACTGGCGCCTTTCTGACTTCTCTTTATATTTTTCGTTGCATTTTCATTGTTTTTTTCAACACCCACAAAACAGAAAGCACCGGTTCAACCCCGCGTCTTATGGCTATTCCGCTTGCGTGCCTCTCCTTTCTCTCCCTGTTTGGAGGAGTCATCGAAATGCCAGACACACTTGCCCCCATTCACCTCTTTACCCACTTTTTATCCGCCCCCCTCCCTCATGCGGAAGAACCTGTGTGGCTCCTTCTGGCTGGAGCGTCAGCCCCCATTGCTGGCGTGGTCATTGCATGGGTGCTCTGGGGCCGCGCTACGCCTGTCATGCAGGAAATTCCCGGTCAGGCCACCATCATCCGGGTGGCAAAGGAAGGCTGGGGCGTAGATGCCCTGTATGCTTTTCTCTTCGTGCAGCCTTTCAGATTTCTGGTCTGGCTCACCCGGCATGATGTTCTTGATTACCTTATTACGGGCATCGGCAGAATGGTCCGTGCCATCAGCTCTTTTCTTGAACATACCCGCACCCGTTTTCTTACGCTTTCCTCGGGCAGAACCACACTCCTTCTTCAGAGCGGAGATACCCTTCTGGCCCGCGTCCAGAACGGGCGTGTCCGGTGGTATGCCGCATGGATCGTCGCAGGCCTCTGCGCCGCCCTCGCCTCAGGAGTTGTACCATGAACCCGCTCCCGGCCCTTGTGCTTCTGCCCTTGCTGGGTGGTACTGTTGCCTGGTTGGCTGACCGTTCAAATACGGCCAACCAGCAGCCCACCAGGAACATCTCCTGGCGCATCACTCTGATGGTGCTGACACTGGAAACAGTGTTATTGCTTATCACCACCTTCAGGCACCATACCCTGCCAGGGCCATGGCTAGATCATTTTTCCATACCGTGGATCCCCGTCATGGGCATCGCCTTCCAGTTGGATATGGATGGCCTTTCCCTTTCCTTGCTATGGCTCTCTCTCATCCTCTCCTTTCCCTGCGTTCTTCTCGCCACCCGACAAATCACCACCGATGCAGGTGCTTTCCATTTTCTGTTTCTCGCCACTCTTACCGGCATCATCGGAACATTTCTGGCCACGGACCTCTTTCTCTTCTTCTTTCTTTGGGAACTCATGCTTGTCCCAATGTTTGTTCTGATCTCCGCATGGGGGCATGAAGATAGACACCGCGCAGCAATCAGGTTTTTTCTCTTCACACAGGGCAGCGGGCTGCTCATGCTTCTGTCCATTCTGGGTCTTGTCATTACGCACTACCGGGAGACCGGACTACTTACGTTCAATTACTTTGCACTCGCCAACACCCCTCTTTCTCCCTTCCTTTCCATGCTGCTTATGCTGGGGTTCTTTATTGCGTTTGCAGTGAAACTTCCGGTCGTCCCCGTGCATGTCTGGCTGCCCGCCGCCCACACGCAGGCCCCTACTGCCGCCAGTGTTCTCCTCGCGGGCCTTATGCTCAAAACCGGGGGCTACGGCATGATCCGCTTTAACCTCATGCTCTTTCCAGAGGCTGCAATCCGCTTTGCTCCCGTCGCAATGGGGCTGGGTATTGCAGGCATTCTGTATGGCGCGTGGCTGTCCTGCGCTCAAAACGATGTTAAACGCCTGATTGCCTACAGCAGCATCAGCCACATGGGGTTCGTTCTGTTGGGAATTTTCACAGGGTCCAATACCGGTTTGCAGGGCGCTATTATCCAGATGCTGGCACATGGCCTGAGCACCGGAGCACTCTTTATCATCGCCGGTTCCATTCAGGACCGTCTCCACACCAGGGATATGGCACAAATTGGCGGCCTGTGGGCTTCTCTGCCCCGGCTTTCAAGCGCGGGGCTATTTTTTGCCGTCGCATCTCTTGGCATGCCCGGTTTGGGAAACTTTACCGGAGAATTTCTGGTTCTGCTTGCAACGTGGCATGTCAATTCCATCGTGGCCGCGCTCACCGCAACCGGGCTCGTGCTGGCAGCCATCTATTCGCTCCGTATGGTAAACCGAATTTTCATGGCCCCAAGCCGAACATCCCCCAGTCATGCAAAAGATTTTTCAGCAGGACAGATGACTATTCTTGGCGCGCTCATGATCCTTCTGGTCGTGCTCGGCGTGCACCCTCAACCAATCATGACCTTATCCATGCCGTCACCTCTTTCTGCTCCACCTCTCTCTGATGGAGGAGGAGACACGCAATGATCACGCATGATCTGTTCCTGCCTTTGCCGCTCCCTCTTCTTTCTGTCGGCACCATGCTCCTGCTCACGGCCATCGCATGGCGTCGCTCAACAACACGTAGCCTGACACTTGCTTTAGTGACACTCGTCCTGTCCCTCGGCGGCATTGGTTATCATGTCGGCACACCACACCCCGAAGGCTTGTCCCTCTTTGTGCAGGACCGCTGGGCAAACTATACTGCTCTTCTCATCCTGCTTTCGTCTCTAAGTATTCTTCTTATGTCATGGCGGGATCTGGAGCAGGATAAAACACATCCAACCGACGAATATCCTCTCCTACTTGTTCTGGGCACATTAGGCGCGATTTCTATGGTTTTCAGCGCAAATTATCTCCCCTTCTTTCTGGGGGTTGAGATACTGGCGCTCTCCCTTATGGGGCTTGTGGCATCTCGCTATTCCCGTTTGACAGAGGCCAGTGAAGCCTCCATGAAATATCTGATTCTTTCAGGAATATCGTCCGCCATTCTTCTGTTTGGCATCGGTCTGGCTTATGCCAGCACTGGCTCCCTTCTGTTCAGCCCTCCCCCTTCAGGCAATGCCAACGCCATCCCGGCCATTGCAACCATCATGATCCTTGTGGGAGTTTTCTTTAAACTCTCTGCCGTGCCTTTTCATATGTGGCTGCCAGATGTCATGGACGGTGCGCCGCCGCCGGTTGCTGCATTCATGGCTGTGGTTTCAAAAATAGCCATTTTCTCGTCTCTTGTTCGCTATTTCGGCACAGGGGATACTCCCGGGTATCTGCATGGCATCCTGTCCGCCGTGATCATTCTGACTATTCTCGGCGGCAATTTTCTGGCCTTGCGTCAAACCAATCTCATCCGTCTTATGGCGTGTTCGTCAATCGCGCATGTCGGTTATCTGCTTATTGCTTTTTTTTCGCCCGGACAGTTGAGATCAGAAGCGATCACACTCTATCTCGCAGCCTATGCCGCAAGCACTTTAGGAATTTTCGCCATTATCTGCGCCTTTGCTCTGACGGAGAATTCACTCCCCAATACTATTACTGACTGGAGAGGCCTATTTTACACCCGCCCTTTTCTGGCAACAACCTTATCCCTGATGATCCTTTCGCTGGCTGGCATTCCACCGGGAATTGGATTTTTCGCAAAATTTGAGGTCGCCGCAACCGGTGTGGAACGTCAGCAGACACTTCTGCTTGCTGCCCTTGTTATTGGGAGCATCATCGGCCTGTATTATTATCTCTCTATTGTCCGTGTCCTTATGGGCACGCAGAACACGCCCTCGTTACAAGTTAAAAAAAGTCAGTCTCCGGAACTGACAACTCTTATCGTCGTTTTGACTTTGATAGTGGTTGTGGGTGGAATTTTCCCTGCCCGGATGCTTCCGCAGGTTCTGCCGTCCCCACCATTACCACAAAATGAACTTATAAGTATTCAAGAGCCAATGCAGCCCAGCCTTTAATATGGCCGCATACAAACAATGCCTTCTGACTTCAAAAACATTCCATCTCTTCACGCAAAATACAGAAGGAACAGTTCCTATGTCTTCTCGTGTTTTTCATATTCTGGCCCAGAAAGGAAATGTGGTCCTCACCGTCAAGGAAGACGATCCTGTCCTTTCTGTCGCCAATTTGCTGATCCGTCATAATATTGGTGGCGCACCAGTTATGGGCGCTAATGGCGCACTTGCGGGAATGGTTTCGGAACGTGCCATTGTTAACGCACTCACCCAATATGGCCCCAACATCGCATCCCTGACGGCAAAAGAGATCATGCTGAAAGAGACGCCAACCGCTTCACCTGACGACAACATATTTGACATCGCCAATCGAATGACATGGTCTCGCAGCCGTCATGTTCCGGTTCTTGAAGACGGAAAGCTCGTAGGTCTGGTCAGTATTGGCGATATCGTCAAATTACGGGCAGAAAATGCAGAGCAGGAGGCTCAGGAACTTCAGGATTACGTCACTGGCAGCAACCATGCAGCAGTCAAACCTCATGACGATAGCCCTCGCACCTCCTCTAAAGCTCAACATAAAATTCGCACCAACTATAGAAACTAAAATAACACCCCCTGACAGAGCGGAAGTCTTTCAACCTCAAAGACAAATTAGATAAGACAATAAAAATAGAGTATTTTTGATAAATACTTAAATTAGAAAACCTATAAACTCTAAAAATATTCCGCGAATAATTCGCTATCATTTCCCTTTTTCTATGTAAAATTCAATCGGCACGGTGAGAGTAATAGGGTCTCCTTGAACACTATCTGGCGGAACCGGAAGAGGCTCGGCACGGCGCACCAACGCCATCGCTTCCTGATCCAGCAAAGCATGGCCGGAACTGCCTTGAATGTGAGCAGACAAGACATGACCTTTACGATCCATGGAGAAACGCAGCATTGGTACGCCCTCCTGATGATCAGCCATAGCCTCCGACGGATACCGCTTGTACTTCTCCAGCCGAGCTAACAAATCACCTTGCCACGTTGCCGGGCTTTGAGACGCATGTGATGATGACTGGCCTGAAGCAGAAGTAGCCTGAGCAGCCGCCGGAGGTGCTTCTGTCGCGGGCGGTGCTGTTACTTCCTCTGCTGGTGGCGTTTTATCTGGCACCGGCTGTTTCAGATGCGGCGCAGGTTTGTGTTTCTTCACAATTTTGCGCGGCTTTTCTGGTTTGGGCACCGGCACTGGTGGATTGGCTGCGGGTGATGGCGGGGCCGATATCTTGGGCGGCTCCTCCGGTGCCGGGTCTGGTTCCGAGAGGGTCTGCTGCGGGCCGGGCGGCACATCCGTTGGAGGAGACGGTGTGGACACTGGCTCCGGCGCCATATCAAGGGCAATGGCCGCAGGTGGAGGTTCCGGCACGGGCACCACAACCGGAGGCAGCCGCATGATCCATGCCACCGCCCCGCCTGTCACCATCAGCACCGCCACAAAGGATATCCCCCAGCGAAGCGCTTCCTCCTGGCGGATATGGCGGGTATGGGCTTTCTGCCACTCGGCAAAAGACTGTGACAGGTGCACGGTTTTTTCGCCCTGCTCGGCAACCGCCGTGGTCATGGCGTCTCCCCTGCCGGGGTGGGCGCGTTGGACGGAGCAGCCGGTGCGGCCCCTTCTTCCTGCCCCTGCAGATTGACCAGCGCCACCTTGAGGTATCCGGCAGAGCGCAGCTTGTCCATCACGCCCATCAGTGTGCCGTAATCCACCGTTTTGTCGGCCCGCAGGAAGATCCGTTCGTCCTTGTTGCCTTTCGTCGCCGTCTCCAGCGCACCGGCAAGCGCGTCCGCACCGATATCGTCCTCGCCCAGCGCCAGACCGTGATCGGCCTTGACAGTCAGAAACACGGGATCATCCGGCCGGGGTGTGGGCTTTTCGGTGGAGGACGGCAGATCAACCGGCACGTTCACCGTGGTCAGCGGGGCCGTGACCATGAAGATCACCAGCAGAACCAGCATCACATCAATGAACGGCGTGACATTGATCTCACTGGCCTCATGCGGGTTTTCATCAGTGTGACGGATGCGGATCATGCCCCGTCACTCCCCGGCCATGCGGCTGACACCAAAGCGCACCACCTGCCCGCTTTCCAGTTGCGCCTGCATCCGCCCCAGATCGCGCGAGACCAGCCGCATGACCAGCGAGGTCAGATCCGCCACCTGCGCCCGGCACGCGGCGGACTGACGTGCAAGATGGTTGTAGATGATCACCGCCGGAATGGCCGCCACCAACCCCAGAGCCGTGGCCAGAAGCGCTTCGGCAATGCCGGGCGCCACCACCGCCAGACTGGTCGCCTTACTGGCGGCAATGCCGGTAAAGGAGGTCATGATCCCCCACACCGTGCCAAACAGACCAATAAAGGGTGATGTTGCGCCGATGGTGGCCAGCAGGCCCGTGCCACGCATCAGACGGCGGCCTTCCGCCGCTTCCAGACGTTCAAGATGCAGCACGATCCGCTCCTTCAAACCCTCGCGGTCATCGGGAATATCCTGTGAGCGTTCGCGCTCCGTTTCCGCGGCCATCACCAGCGCATGGGCAATCCCGGCACCGCGCGTGTGCTCTTCTCCCAGATCCAGCGTTCCCGCTTCCTCCAGCGCCCGCTCCGCCCGGCCCAGCTTCAGCCGCACACGCACCAGTTCAACCGTTATGGCAAAAAAGACCGTCCACGTCAGCAGGGATGCCAACGCCAGAAGAACCATCACACACCGGACAACAGGCCCGGCATTCATAAACATTTCCCACGGAGAAAACGAAATATTGGTGAGAACTGGGGAGGCTGATGTTGGCATGGAGAAACCAGCACTTTCAAAACATGAAGAAATACAACTCCATGCGAGAGATCTCAGATACGCCCTTTCTTAACTCAATGGCGCAACAACCTGCTGTATCTCTGACACATGAAAAATTTCACACAGTGATAACAAAGCCGCTCAAAACCCGCAAGTGCGAATCACTATCATTATTATCGTCCTTATTCTGCTTGCAAAACAGACCTCGTACCTATCCCTCAGAAGGAATGACCACTAAATTTATTATTTAAAATCATATTACTAGAAGATAGAAAGAGACTAACCACGCCCCCACTTCGCCAGATCAGTAATAACCCCTGATGACAACCTGTGGGTCTGAAGATCTCGTTCAATCCCAAACAGCGCCCTAACCCCCGCCGTCGGTCAAATAAGGTCGTTCTTCTTTTTGCCGACTACCCCAAGGGCCATCGCACAAAGAAAGCCACGATACTTGTTCCTCATATGTATCTCTTCCTCCACATGGGCAGGAGGTTGATCGCACCGGCTGCCCTCTCCAATACTGCTGGTTTAGGGCCTTGCCTGTTTAAAGCGGCGTGCGTCGAAACGGCATATGAAGCACTCCTTACGTGCGCAGCAGCAACTGAACATGGACTGACGGGAGCTCTGTTTCCACATAACCCCCGTTAAAGATGACTCAGCCCCCTCCCATCTTGCGGGAGCAGATTACCGTCATCTTCCAAATGTGATCGCCCGCAAACACTCTCCGCATCCAACGCGCAGAGCCTGCGTTGAATAGATCCCCATGCAGATAACACGCTGGCAGCCCGACTGAATCTGGTTATCGGCATCCCGGCCTTTCAACACAATGGGGCGATAATTTTCTTTATAACAAATTTAAGTCGTGAGTTTTTGTTTGACTCACGCGATGTCGTTGTTACTATTCATTATGTACTATTTTGTGTGGTTATTTAAGGAGTCTGCGGTGCTTACGTCTCTTGCCTTTTTCTCTTCCGGCTCCTTTCCGCTCCACTCCGCAACCTGCCGTGCCGTCACCCTCTCTGCCCCGCCTTATCAGCCGACCTTGAGACCACTTCGTCACGCAGTCTGAGCCAAAACCATGAAACAACTGCACGTAAATCTGTTTGAAATGGCCTGCGTCAGCCACATCGTGCATGGCATGTGGCGTGCGCCGGGCAATAACCGCCATCGCTATAGTGAAATGGAGCATTGGCTTGAAACGGCCAAACTGGCCGAAGCCGGTCTGTTTGACGCAGTTTTTCTGGCTGACGTAATTGGCACTTATGACCGGTTTGGAGAAAGCAACGATGCCGCCCTGCGGGAGGCTGTGCAAATTCCTAATCTTGATCCGCTCCTGCTTGTCCCGGCCATGGCGGCTGTCACCAAGAATATCGGTTTTGGTGTTACATTTTCCACCACCTATGAGCCCCCTTTCGCCTTTGCACGCCGCATGGGAACGCTTGATCTGCTCACACAAGGGCGGGTGGGCTGGAATATTGTCACCTCCTACTTAAGGAGTGCCGCGCAGAATTTCGGTCTGGATGATGAGATCCCGCATGATGAACGTTATGCCATTGCGGACGAATATATGGATGTCCTCTATAAGCTCTGGGAAGGCAGTTGGGATGACAACGCCGTTCTGAAAGACGCTGCAGCAGGCATTTATACAAATCCTTCAGCAGTCCGTTCCATTAACCACACAGGGCCTAATTTTCGGGTTGCTGGGCCGCACCTTGTGGAACCATCCCGGCAACGGACACCTTTACTGTTTCAGGCAACCGGCTCATCAGCAGGGTTGGAATTTGCAGCCCGACACGCCGAGGTTGTGTTTATTGGCGGCCGCACGACTGAGGAAGTACGCCGCAACATTGCCAAAACACGCGAACAGGCCGTGGCTCATGGTCGAAAGCCAGACGATATTCGGTTCATCGTCATGGCTGGCATTATTGTTGATGAAACAGATGCCCTCGCCGCCAAAAAGCTGGAACACTATCGCCGTTACTACAGCGTAGAAGGCGCACTTGTTCACGCTCAGGCTGAAATTGACCTCCGGCGCTATGATGTAAACGAGCGCATAGGGGATGTCCTGCTACGTGAGGGTCAGAGCTTTGGGAACATGGGCCGTCGCTTCCGCCCGGATCAAACCATTGGTAGCGCACTCAAACAGATAGCGTCGTTTGATGAGGGACGCTTCTTTGTTGTCGGCTCCCCCACGACTGTCGCTGATCAGATCGAGAACTGGCTGGACGTCGATGGTATTGATGGCATCAATCTGCGGCAGTACCACTCCTTTGAGACTGCAAGGGATTTTATTTCCCTCGTCGTGCCTGAACTTCAGCAGCGTGGTCGCTACCGTACAGCTTACACGCCAAACGAGACCCTGCGCGAACGTCTTTTTGAACCCGGAAGAACACGGCTGCCCGCATACCATTTTGGCGCGCGCTACCGGGACCCGCAAAACCTGACGGCTCCAGCGGCCCCTCTCTTTTCTTCCTTGCCCTTTTCCAAGGCGTCCTGACATGTCTTTTTCTATTCCTGATAAAATCAACGTTCTATGGTTTTTGCCTACCCATGGTGACAGCCGTTATCTTGGCACCCAGAAAGGGGGGCGTCCGGTAGATCTTCCTTACCTGCAGCAGGTGGCAAAAGCGGCCGATACCCTTGGATATTATGGAGTACTGATACCAACAGGCCGCAGTTGTGAAGATAGTTGGGTTGTAGCCTCGGCCCTCGCGCCCATTACGGAACGGCTGCGCTATCTTATTGCGGTCCGGCCCGGGCTGCTTTCCCCTACTCTCGCCGCACGGATGACAGCAACACTGGACCGTTTCTCTGAAGGCCGTCTGCTGATCAACATTGTCACCGGGGGAGACCCGGCAGAAAATGCGGGCGACGGATTTTTTGCCGACCACGCTACACGCTATGAAATTACAGATGAATTTCTCAATATCTACCGAGCCCTTTTGCATGGAGAGCATGTCAATTACGTTGGGAAACACTTCAAGATAGATGATGGCCACATTCTGTTTCCGTCTTTCCAGAAAAATGGTCCCCCACTCTATTTCGGCGGCTCCTCTGAGGCCGGTGCACATGTCGCCGCCAAGCACATTGATAAATATCTGACATGGGGTGAACCGCCTGCGTTAGTCGCCGAAAAAATAAGCAAAGTACGCCAACTCGCAGAAAAACAGGGACGCGATATCTCCTTTGGCATCCGCCTTCACGTCATTGTTCGAGAAACCGAGCGTGAAGCATGGCAGGAAGCAGACCGCCTTATCAGCCACCTAAGTGACGAAACAATCTCCAAAGCTCAAAAGGTTTTTGCGCGGATGGATTCCGTGGGGCAGGCCCGGATGAGTGCTTTGCATGGCGGCAAACGCGACAAGCTTGAAATCAGCCCCAATCTGTGGGCCGGGGTCGGCCTTGTGCGTGGGGGGGCCGGCACCGCTCTTGTGGGTGACCCGGACACCGTTGCCGAACGCATTGATGAATATCGTCGGCTTGGCATAGACACCTTTATCTTCTCCGGTTACCCGCATCTGGAAGAAGCCTATCAGTTTGGAGAACTGGTCCTGCCGCTTCTGCCAACAGCGCACCCTATTCGGGCAACGTCCAACCTGAACAACATGGGACCTTTTGGTGAAACCATTGCTGGTGATCACCGTCCCGGTTCTCACGCAGCCTGACCATGAGTACGCAGCCTCCTAATATCATAGCCATTATCGGCGGCGGCTTCAGTGGCGCTGCGCTGGCCTGGCATCTGCTCAAGGGGCCCCGTGTCCCCCTGACGGTTCTGGTTTTTGAACCCCGCTCCGTGTTGGGCAGCGGTGTGGCTTACAGCGCAACAGACCCCAACCACCGTATCAATGTTCCTGCCAGCCGCATGAGCATTGATACGGCCCATCCTCTAGACTTCCTTGAATGGCTGGAAGAAACGGGGGCAAACCATCAGGACGACGGGGCCCGGCAACCTGATGGGAATCTCTATCCAGCCCGTAAGGTTTTCGGCCAGTACGTAGCGGCCAGACTGGCCCCCCTGCTGGAAGCTCACCTCCTACGACACATTCCTAGTCTGGTCACTGCGGCGCGGAAAGTATCAACTGGCAAATGGATACTGGAAACTCAGGGCGGGGACGTTTTTGAAGCAGATACTGTCGTTATCGCAACCAGCCACCCAGCACCGCAACTGCCCAGACAATTTGCCGCTTTGGGGGCATTCCTTTCTGCTGAAACGCGTCCTGTTCTGATCAATGATCCGTGGAAACCTGATGGGCTGAGCACAGTCAAACCAGACGACAGGGTTTTGATTATCGGCACAGGCTTGAGCATGGCTGATACTGTGGCCAGCTTGGCGGCACAGGGACACAGAGCACCTATTCTCGCCATATCCCGCCGCGGCCAGAGATCAAAAAGCCATAGTCGGACACCTGTTACAGCAACGGGAGATTTTCTCTCTCCTCCAGCCTCTCGAACCAGAGACGTCCTGCAACGCATACGTAAAATCATTGCAGATAACCCGGACACTCCCTGGCAGGCCTTTCTGGATCGTGTGCGCGAACAGGGGCCTCAAATCTGGAGTTCGCTTGATCAAACGGAGCGGCGTCGGCTCATTCGGCACTTACGTCCTTTTTGGGATACTCATCGCTTCCGTATTTCTCCACAAACCGAAAACATTGTGAATAAGGCACTTCAAGCGGGCATACTTCAGATTAAGGCGGCCCGCGTTATCAAGGTCGAGAAAGAAGGAAAAACCTTCAAGGTCACCTTACGGCTCCGCAACGGCCATACGGACGATCGGGTTGTGGACGCCATAATCACCACAACCGGTCCCGCTCACGTCAATATTCTGCACTCACAGCCATTCCTGAAATCTCTTGCTGCTGAGGGACATATTGAGATGGATCCCTCAGATCTGGGATTGCATGTTTCTGCAGAAGGAAACGCTCAGGTCGGCCCCCAAAAGGACCCTTCTCTTTTTGTTGCGGGCCCCTTGGCACGTGGCCGCTTTGGCGAACTGATGGGGCTGCCAGAAGTCACCTTGTACGCCGAAAGGCTTGCCAACACCATTCGTGCGCAGACTGCCATGCCCGTGCCAGAAAACGCCACCCTGATCTCCTGATGCCACCGCTCTTTTGCTTACGGACCCTAAAATGAACCAGTTTATTGATCCTGCTGCACTTCAGCCGCAATCCATCCCTTCCTCCCAATCTTTTCGGGACGGCATGGCCCTGCTGCCAGGTGCGGTTACCATTGTGACAACTGATGGCAACGCCGGTCAGTATGGATTTACCGCATCAGCCGTGTGCAGTGTGTCTGATAGCCCGCCGACATTATTGGTCTGCATCAATAAAAATACCAGCGCGCATGATCCTATTCTGAAAAATGGCGTTTTAGGCGTTAATGTTCTGACCCACGCGCAGCACCCGCTTTCCAATATTTTCAGCAGTCGCTCCAAATCACAGGAGGCGCGCTTCGCTCATGCGGACTGGTCTTCATACGCCACAGGGGCTCCTCTTCTCCAAGATGCGCTCGTCAATTTTGATTGCCGTATTGCGCATGTTGTTGAGTCAGGATCGCACTCTGTCGTTTTCGCCCATATCCTCCATGTCAACGCTTCCGATACACACCACCCCGGCCTGATCTGGTTCCGGCGCAACTATGCCCACACTCATATTCCTGAATAAAACTGGAAAATCCTCATGATAAAGCACTCATTTCCACACAGTAGAGACCTTACTCCTGCACAGGAATGCTGTTGATGCTGCTTTTCCGTTGGCCTTCCCCCGTAATATCTCTTCTTTCTGACAGAAAGTCCTCCCATGCTCAGGTTTTCTTTCTCTCCTCCTAAATTTTCTGAGCGCGGCTCCTCCCTTCCACGGCATGCAGCGCTGGCATATGCATTTTTGAGCATGCTTCCACCCGCAGCCCAGGCAGCAGAACATTCTTCATCTCCTCCTGCGGACACATCAAAGCCACGCCACCCTGCCCCCGCCTCTTCTCCCAACAAACCCGTAGCTCAGACACGCGCAACCAATAGAGAAGAAATATCCGTTTCAACGCAGCGGCGTTCTGATGCACAAGTTGCCCAAAGTCATCTCCGTAGCATTCCAGGCGCAGCGACCGTTATTGATGCGCAGCAGATTCTGAAAGGCCGGAATCTCACCAATGCGGATACGCTGGCATTTCAGCCGGGCGTTTTTGCTCAGGCTTCAGGCGGTGGTGACGGTCTGCGCATCTCGGTTCGCGGGTCTGGTATCCAGACAGGCGTCAACTATTTTCGCTCTGGCATGCTCATGATGTTTGACGGTCTGCCTGTCACCACGCCCGCAGGCACCCCCTACGAACTATTTGAAAGCCTTGGCCTGCAATATACAGAGGTCTTGCGAGGCGCGAATGCCTTTGATTACGGTGGCATGCAACTCGGCGGTGCCATCAATTATGTGACCCAGACAGGATATAACTCCCAGAAATATCAGGCGCGTGCAGAAGCCGGAAGTTTCGGCTACGTCAAAGAGCAGCTGAGTTCCGGGCAGGTTCTCGGCAAATTTGATTATTATATCAGCCTCACCAACTCCTACCGTGGTGGCTATCAACATAATACGGAAGCAACCAGCTTTGGCGTAAATGCCAATTTTGGCTATAAATTTAATGATCGTGTTTCAACCCGCCTTTTCTTCCGTTATCGCCAGACCCGCAATGGTTGGGCTGGTTTCTTGACACGTGATCAAATCCTGAAAAATCCCAAACAGGCCCAACAGCCATATCAGGAATGGGGATCAAACCGTATTCAGCCTGGCACCAAATATTACGCGGATATGACCACCATCAAAATTGATGATAAATCCAAAATTGAATTGGGCTTTAATTATCAAGATGCTCCAATTGATATCCAGTACGGACGGTTTTCACAAGTCTGGGGATATAAAACTGTTGCCGGTGTGCTGAATTATGATCGGCATGATGTTCTGGGCGGCCATAAAAGTGACACGCGCTTTGGCATTCTAACCTATACTGACCTTGAAGCCTGGCAAACCAACCGTGTACGTGTGCAGTCAGGAAATTTTGCAGGATATCCCATAGGCACGTCTCTAAGGCATGTCACTTATGGCGGAACAGAGAACTACTTTCATATTCGCAATAACACGGAATTATTTCATAATTTCTGGCTTACTACAGCCGGCGCGCTCGCCTTTATTCAGAAATCTTCCGATGTTCCCTCTCCGGGGCCGAGCAACCCGTTCAAAACCTCTTCCATCAATTTCATTCCCCGCGCCGGCTTCCGCTATCAACCGGACAAGCATGTCGAAATTTACGGAAATGTCAGCCGCAGCCTTCAACCCCCCAATGACTGGAACTACAACTACGCTGGTTCCTATTATCCCAGCACGTCCTTGCAGTCTGGTATGAATGCCACTGCCGGAAAATTGCGTAACCAGACAGCCACAACATTTGAAATTGGCACAACGGGGCATTATGCCGGCAATCAGTGGGCACTCACCTATTATCATTCTTCTGTGCATAATGAATTGCTGGCCGTTATGACGCCAGAATCACAAGCACAGGGCACATCCATTTATGGCAACGCCTCTCCAACCGAACATCAAGGTGTGGAATTTTCTCTCGACAGCACATTGTATAAATGGAAAGGCAATCGTCTGTCCCTGCGTAATGCTTACACATGGCAGGATTTTCATTACAAGCATGATCCTGTATTCGGGCATAATCGCCTTCCCGGCATTCCGGAACATTTCTACCAGGGCGGCATAAATCTGGATCTGGCAAACGGATTTTATGCCGGTTTTGATGCTCAGGTTTCGTCCAAAGTCGGCGCTGCGTATGACATGACGTATTTTGCCCCGTCCTACCATCTCTTCAATGCGCATCTGGGTTATTCCTGGCCCCACAAGCACAGAACAGTTTTTCTGAACTTCAATAATCTGGCCAACACCCATTACGCCTCCATCGTCGTGCCCGGATACATTGCTGGCGGCTCCCAGCTTTCTGTCATGCAGCCAGGTGATGGTTTTGGTGTGTTCGGCGGCATTTCTCTCGGTTTCAACTGAACAGGAAAAACGAAAATGGCCGAGATACGCCTGAATGCTTTTGATATGAACTGCGTGTCCCATCAAGCCAGCGGATTATGGCGGCACCCCCGAGACCGATCAGCACAGTATCGCTCGCTTCGGTACTGGACTGACCTTGCCCGCACATTGGAACGAGGATTGTTTGACTCCCTGTTTCTGGCTGATGTCCTGGGCGTTTATGATGTCTATGGGCATAGTCCCGATGCTGCTTTGCGCAACGGTGCCCAAATCCCGGTTAATGACCCCGCCATGCTGATTTCCGCCATGGCAGGTGTCACCGAACATCTCGGCTTTGGGCTTACGGCAACCCTCTCATACGAACATCCCTTCCCATTTGCGCGGCGTATGTCGACACTGGATCACCTGACTGAAGGGCGCATTGGCTGGAACATTGTGACAGGTTACCTGAACAGTGCGGCCAAAAGCACCGGAAAGCAGGTGCAGACCAAGCATGATCAACGCTACGCAATAGCTGACGACTATATGGACGTTGTCTATAAGCTTTGGGAAGAAAGCTGGGAACAAGACGCCGTTTTACGTGACAAACAACGAGGTATTTTTACCGACCCGTCAAAAGTTCACCGTATTCAGCATGATGGTCCCTTTTTCTCATTAGATGCCATTCATCTTGCCGAACCCTCTCCTCAACGCACTCCCGTGCTTTTCCAAGCTGGGGCCTCGGCGCGCGGTCAACAGTTTGCTGCAACACACGCTGAATGTGTATTCGTGGCCGGTCCTTCTCAAGACACAGTTGCCAAGACTGTCCGCTCCCTTCGGGCTGCTGCGCAGCAGACTGGCAGAACCAAGAAGACACCATTGGTTTTTTCCCTCCTCACCATTGTTACCGCCCCTACCGAGGAAGAGGCTTTTGCAAAATATCGCGACTATCAAAGCTATATCAGTGAAGAGGGAGCGCTTACTTTGCTTTCGGGCTGGACCGGTATCGATTTTTCCGCATACAAGCCGACAGACCCCGTGCGTCATATTCGGAGTGATGCCATCCATTCCGCCATGGATTCCCTGACAGTGTTGAACCCGGACAAAATCTGGACAGTAGGAGAACTGGCACGTCATGCGGCCATTGGCGGCATGGGCATAACATTTGTTGGCAGCCCAACGCAGATTGTTGATCAAATGGAGCAATGGATTGATCAAACTGGCGTTGATGGCTTCAATCTAGCTTACGCCGTTGCTCCAGAAACATTTGAAGACATTGTTGCTCTCATAGTGCCCGAACTCCAACGACGCGGCCGCTATAAACGCGCGTACCAGCCCGGCACACTGCGGCATAAGCTTTTTGGAGCAGGCGACCGTCTCCCCGCCAATCATGCAGGCCGGCAAACCCACGCCACTCCTCCGTTAGCCTCCGCACAGTAATATCAGGTGCTCTGTCATGTCTTTGTCTGATCCGTTTGTTATTGGTTCTGGCTTACCTGTTCCGCCGCCACTCTGGCCCCGCGCCACATCTACCTCCCGCATAGATACCGACGCAGACGCTATTCGTGTCGCGCAGACGTTAGCTGCTCATCTGAAACAAAACGCGGCGGCACGTGAACAGTCTGACCATTTTCCGCTTGAAGAATTAAACCAGTATTCCTCTTCTGGCCTCTGGGGCATTACAGTTCCCCGCTCCCACGGTGGTGCCGGTGTGTCTTACGCCACGCTGGGCACCGTTGTGCAGACTATTGCTGCGGCAGATGGCGCGTTAGCGCAAATCGCCCAGAACCATTGGGCGGCCGTCGCTGTGATTGCGTCATGCGGTACGGAAAACCAGAAAGAAGAACTGTTTGGCCTTATTCTTGACGGAAAGCGCTGCGGGAATGCTTTTTCCGAGCGCGGAAACAAAACATTAACCGATCTCAAGACACAGCTTGCCCGGGAAGGAGATCATGTCATCATAACCGGCAAGAAATATTACTGCACCGGTGCACTGGCAGCAGATCTGGTACCGATTGTTGCCGTTGATGATTAAGGGCTGGCCTGGCTTGCCATAGCGGACCGAAATACAGAAGGATTGACTGTATTAAATGACTGGTCGGCCTTCGGCCAGCGCCAGACAGGCAGCGGTACAGTTCTCCTTGAGAATGTGAAGGTCCCTCTTACGCGCGTAATACCTGCGTGGAAGTCCTATCTCCATGATACTCCGCGTCCAGATAGCGCAATCTCGCAGTTTATTCAGGCTGCCATTGATGCTGGCATAGCACAGGGCGCCCTTGAGGAAACTGTCTCTTTTGTAAAAACGCGCACACGCGCATGGATAGACAGCCATCAGGATCATGCACATGAAGATCCTTACACGCGCCATATTCTTGGGGGTTTATTTGCGCGCTTAAGCGCATGCCGTGCCTTGCTGGACGTAGCGGGAAAAACAATTGACGCAGCACTTATTCACGCTACGCCAGATACAGTCGCCGCAGCCCAAATTGCCACGGCAGAAGCGAAAATTTTCACGACAGAACTGGCAATAGAGGCCACCAACAGATTGTTTGAACTGGCAGGAACTGCCGCTACAGATACGCGCTATAATCTGGACCGTTACTGGCGCAATGCTAGAACTCACACATTACACGATCCAGTGCGGTGGAAATATGCCATAGTCGGAGATTATTACCTCAATGGCACATTTCCTCCACTTCATGCCTGGAGCTGACGCAGTCATCTTACCCGTTGAAAGTAAAGACTTTCAACCGCACACCGTGCAGAACTCATCATAAACCCACTCTTATTTTACCAGATTCTCAACTGTTTTCCGTTTCGTTAAGTGGAATTGTGTTGACTATAAAATAAACACGATAGACTATGATTGTATGGTTATTGTTCATATTTTTTGAGTTATATAGCGAGTCACGTCATGGTTCAGTCCACGCTCTCCGACCACTCAGAAGCTCCCTCCAACCATTTTCAGGCAGTCTTTGACCAGATTGCTGAAGGTGCAATAGACCGCGAGCAAAATCGTATTCTGGCCTATGATGCGGTGGATGCTCTGCGCCAGAGTGGCTTTACGGCCGCCCGTATTCCCCAAGAATTGGGGGGACAAAATTTGCCGTTGCGGGAGACATTCCGTCTACTGGTCAAACTTGCCGCGGCAGATTCAAATCTTCCTCAAATCATAAGGGCGCACTTTGCTTTTGTTGAAGGGGAACGCCAACGCCTTGCAGAAGCCGGAACAGGGTCTTCAGCCGGAAAATGGCTGGAAACAATTCATGCCGGTGCCGTTTTTGGCGCAGCCATGGCTGAACTGGGTAAAGCGACTGAAACCACAACCACCCTGACCCCTAAAGATGGAAAATGGTACCTGAACGGCACCAAATATTATTCTACCGGCAGCCTGTACGCTGATTGGATTGCGGTTGTCGCCGTGCATGATGATAAACGCTACCGCGTGGCTGTCCCCACCACGGCTGCTGGCGTCACCCGTGTGGATGACTGGGACGGCTTTGGCCAGCGCCTCACCGGCAGCGGCACAACCATCTTTGACAATGTCGAACTCTCAGCAGACCAGATTTATCATGTCCTCCCAAAGGATGCCTCACCCATAGATCGGTTTTTCACTGCGTTCTACCAGAACTTTCATCTGGCCACGCTGGCCGGTATCGCACAAGCGGCTCTACGCGAAACCATAGATTTTGTGCGCCCGCGCACGCGTGTTTTCGGTGTTCCGGGCCAGTCTCTTCAGCGTGAAGACCCCCTTGTGCAAACAGTTGTCGGTCGCCTCTCCAGTCTGGCCTTTGCAGCAGAAGCGCTGGTTGATCGGGTCTCCACAACGCTGGAACAGGCTTCTCTTCTTCGGGAGCAAGGCCTGCCAGATACAGTCTCTCAACAGGCGGAACTGGAAGCCTTCCAGGCACAACAGGTTATTATTCCTCTGGTTCTGGATGCAACGACCAGCCTGTTTGAAGTAGGCGGTGCGTCAGCCAGTTCAGAAAAGCGGCGGTTGGACAGGTTCTGGCGTAATGCGCGGGTGCTGGCATCCCACAACCCAGCCATTCAGCGTGCCCGTGAACTGGGAGACTGGGAATTGAACGGCACGCCGCTTGATTCCGGCTGGACCCGCAAGGCGAGTGCGGATGTAAAACACACCCCGCATTTTGCACCAGCCTGACCTTTTTTCCTTACCGGTCATATTCCATGCTTGCCAGAAACACGGCCATACACACATGCAAAGCAGTTTTCCATAGCGCACTGCTGGCAGCCCTGTGTCTGCCTCTGGCAGCATGCCACAAGAACAAACATGCGCGAAATGCCACGTCCCCTATCTCGGGCGGCACGCTGATCTACGCAACGGACCGTGAACCTGTCTGCCTGGACCCACATGTGCAAGGAGATATGCCACAGGTTTTTGTGGCACAACAATATCTTGATTCACTTGTCTCAATGGACAAAGCGGGCGGCATCCATCCGTGGCTGGCGACCAATTGGGATATTTCGCCAGATGGACTGGCCTACACATTCCATTTGCGGTCAGACGTCACCTTTACCGATGGCACGCCCTTCACGGCAGAAGCCGTAAAAGCCAACCTTGATCATATGGCCAATCCGGCTACGCAATCCAGCACGGCCGGCGGTTATATTCGCCAATATCATTCAACCGAAATTGTTGACGCCCATACAGCCATCGTCCACCTCAGCCGTCCTTATGCCGCGTTTCTGGAAGTGCTTGCCCAAGGTTTTCTCGGCATTGAGTCCCCCAAGGCACTCGCTCGCCCGCGTGACCTGAACTGTCAGGCCCCTGTTGGCTCCGGTCCCTTCCGCATTGTCCGCTGGGATCGACAGAACAGGATCTTATTCGAACGCAACCCGGCCTATCACTGGGCCCCTTCCTATGCCTTACACAATGGGCCAGCCTATTTAAATCGTATTGAGTGGCGCTTCATCCCTGAACCTTCAGCCCGGTTTGCAGCCCTGCAAGCTGCGGAAGTTGATGCCATCGATACTCTACCGCCCGAAGCACAAACGCCTGCCCAGCATAATGCTGATCTGTGGCTATTGATGGCAGACCGCCCAGGCAACCCCACCAATGGCACCCTCAATACCCGCCGCGCCCCGTTCAATGACGTGCGAGTGCGAGAAGCTTTTCTTCGGTCCGCAGACATAGAAGGCGCACTCGGAAGCGTTTTTTTCCACCATTATCGGCGCGCAGGCGGCCCGCTTACGCCCACAACGCCTTTTTATTCTCCCGATTTTGAACACGCGGCAGACTACAATCCCCAAAGGGCAAATATATTGCTGGACCAGGCAGGATGGAGTGCCAAAGATGCGGATGGTATCCGCACAAAAGATGGACACCGTTTAACCGTTCATATTCCTCTGCGCTCCTCACTTTCAAATTCTGAACGCACATTATGGGAGCAGGTCCAGGCCACGGCACGTGAGACCGGCTTTGATGTGCTACTGGAAAATGCTGACGATACATCCGTCAACACCCGTGAAGGCCAATGGGACTATGATGTTCGGATTGGCTATTGGAACACAAATACTGCTGACGTGCTGCGTATTGTTTTTTCTTCAGAGTTTCTTGACGCTGCCGGAATTTCAGGACACCACCAGAATGAATCCGGTTTCAGCAATCCTGATTTTGACAGGATCGTCAATGAGGCACTTCTGACAACCGATACTGAACAGCGCCGCAATCTGTACTATCAGGCCCAGAAAATTGCCTCTGCCGCGTTCCTCCAGATCACAACTTTTCCCCAGACCACACGTCTGGCCATTTCAAAACGTGTGCATGATATACGGCTGGAGCCCGCGCTGAACGTCACAACATTATATGACGCATGGGTAGAACAATGATCCCCTTCCCCAATTCCGGCTTTGTTTTTCTGAAAAAACTTATGATCCGCGTTGGAGGAGCCTGTCTGGTTCTCTTTGCCGCAGCAACATTGACCTTCATCACGCTTCATCTGGCTCCAGGAGACCCTGTCACAGCCATTTTGGGCGGGTCCGCCAATCCAACTCCTGAAACCATTCGGGAAATCCGTGAAGAATATGGATTGGATCAACCGCTTATGGTGCAATATGCACTCCATATCTGGCATGTGCTGTCGGGCCATCTCGGGGCCTCATTCTCGCAGCATATGCCGGTTACAGATGTCCTCTGGCAACAGGCTCCTCCAACTCTGAAGCTGATGCTTTCCTCCCTCGTTCTGGCATGGGGCTTTGCCGTTCTTTCCGTTACTCTTTCTGCCCGCAAGCCGTTCTTTGATTCTGCGTTTTCTTCTCTTGAAACCTTTTTTGCAGGGCTTCCACAGTTCTGGATTGGCATCATCCTGCTCTGGCTGTTTGCCTATCAGCTTGGGCTGCTTCCGCCTGCTGGTACGCATGGTTTTTTATCGCTGATACTCCCATCCCTTTCCCTCGCCATTCCTCTGGGGGGCTTCCTCGCTCAGGTGATGCGGGAATCCTTCAAAACCACGCTTGATCAACCCTTTGTACTAACCGCGCGCGCCAGAGGGTTATCTGACAATGCAGTTAGGTTCCGGCATGTTTTACGCCATGCATTGCTTCCGGGCGTCAGCTTATCAACATGGGCCGTTGGTGCTCTTGTAGGAAATGCTGTTGCTGTTGAATTCATTTTTTCGCGGCAGGGACTAGGGCGTCAGCTTTTTCTGGCTGTCAGCATGCACGACATGCCGTTGGTAACAGGTATAATTCTGTTTATCTCCGTTGTTTATATCCTCGCGTCCTTTCTGGCCGACATTCTCTACGTGATCGTTGATCCACGCATTCAGGAGGCAAGAGCATGAGCGCAACCAACTCTCTCCCGCTGTCCTTAAAAGCCTATCCGCGCCTGCGGTTGCCGGCAGGAAAGCATATCGGGCTGGCTCTGGCATTACTCTACCTGACTCTTCTCATTCTTGCCGCCATTGCCCCGCATCTTCTCGCACATGGCAACCCTTATAGCATTGCACCGCGTGAAGCATTTACGGCTCCCGGCTGGCAACATCCACTTGGCACAGATCAATCCGGGCGCGATATGTGGACACGTCTTATCTTCGGGGCGCGCAGTTCTCTGGTTATTGGAATAGGGTCCATTCTGCTCGCTCTCTCCGTTGCCTTAAGCCTCGCAATCCCCGGAGCATTTGGTGGAGCCGTGGCAGAACAATGTGTTAAATGGATTTTTGAGATCCTTTTCTCATTCCCTACCGTTGTTCTTGCTCTCCTGTTAACGGCCATTTTCTCTTCCGGCACTTTTCCTCTGATTGTAGCGGTCGGCATTGGCGCTGCACCGGGGTACGGGCGGATGCTGTTCGGGCAGTTTCTGACAATCCGTCATGCTGGCTTCATTGAAGCGGCCCGCTCACTCGGCCACTCGCCAGCACACATTTTACGGCGCCATTTAGTTCCCAATGCGTTTCGTCCATTGCTGATTGCAGGCGCCATGGGTGTTGGGCAGACCATTATCTGGGCGTCTTCCCTCTCTTTTCTGGGGCTCGGCGCACCACCCCCTGCAGCAGAATGGGGCACCATGTTGGCTATGGGCCGCGACTATATTGCCGAGGCCTGGTGGATCACGTTTTTCCCTGGCGTTGCTATTGTTCTTACCATGTTGGCAACAACCACATTGGGACGCTTCCTGAAAAATCACTTTGAAACAAGTTCCTCATGAACGCGTTTTCTGACACATCTCAGTCTGGCCTGAGTGTAAAAAATCTGTCCGTGACATTCAGTTCGGGTGGGGTTTCCCATATAGCCGTGCATTCCCTCTCCTTTTCCCTCACACCGGGAGAAGTTGTCGCACTTGTTGGAGAGTCTGGCTCAGGCAAAACCGTTACCGCGCGCGCATTACTTGGTCTTTCGGGTCCACATGCCCAGATTACAGCGGACCATCTGTCTCTTAACGGGCGGTCGCTTCTAGCCAACACAGAACAGCAATGGCGCAAGATACGCGGTGCGGAAATCGGCTTTATCCTGCAGGATGCATTGGTCGCACTCGACCCGCTACGCTCAATCGGGACAGAGATTACTGAAGCCCTGACAGCCCATAAATGGGGCACCAAAAACACACGAGAAGACCGTGTGTTACAGTTGCTAACGCAGGCTGGCATTCCTTTAGCAAAAGAGCGCGTTCACCTTCGGGCGGACCAGCTTTCGGGCGGCCTGCGTCAACGTGCGCTGATTGCCAGCGCACTGGCCATGAACCCACCCTTTTTGATTGCGGATGAACCAACAACAGCCCTTGATCCGTCCGTTCAGGTGCAAATTCTGGAACTGCTGAAACAGCTCCGTGCAGCGGGACATGGTATTCTGATCATTAGTCATGACCTTGGTTTTGTCTCTCGCCTGGCAGATCGCGTTATTGTCATGCATCATGGGCATATGATTGAAGAAGGCCGCACGGCGGACCTTCTTTCCGCTCCCCGACATTCCTATACCCGCAGGCTGCTTGATGCCGAACCCGGAAGAAGACCGCCTCGCCCCCCCGCACTTGCCCGCCAAACAGCGTTGCCGTTGCTGGAAGCGCACAATTTATCGTTCTCTATCAAACAGCAGGATGGCACCAGAAAACACATTGTGCAGGATATCAGCCTGTCCCTTTTTCCCGGTCGCACATTAGCGTTAATTGGAGAATCCGGTTCCGGCAAAACGTCTACAGCCCGCATGATCATGGGGTTTCAGAAACCCGAAACAGGATTCATAGATTTTTTGGGAGAACCTTGGTCACGATCAGAAAAGGCCGGCGTTCCCGAGTCCGCTCGCCGTGGCAGAAGGCCCAGATTGGCCGCTATCTATCAGGACCCGCTCAGTTCGTTTGATCCCCGTTGGACAGTACAGACTATTCTGGATGATGCTCTTTCTGTCATTCATGTTCCAAAACAGGAAAGGATGACACGTATTCGTGCGCTTTTGGATCAGGTCCGCTTGCCGGATACTCTCCTGAGCAAAAACCCCCTGCTTCTTTCGGGCGGGCAAAGGCAACGTGTCGCCATAGCGCGGACTTTGGCAGTGGAACCGTCTGTCATTCTCTGTGATGAACCTGTCTCCGCACTTGATGTTTCCGTGCAAGCACAAATTCTCGACCTACTGGATGATCTTCAAAAACGCCTGCGTCTTTCTTACCTATTCATTTCTCACGATCTAAACGTGGTAAGAAATATCGCGGATGATCTCATTGTCATGCAGCATGGACGAATTATTGAAAGCGGTACCGCTCAGGACGTCCTAACGCATCCGCGCCATCCCTTTACGCAGGAACTGGTTGCCGCTGCCCACCTTATAGGAGATGCAACCAGCAGCCTCCCCTCCTAAAAAAATCTTACCAAGAAAGACCATTCCAACAGTCAAGGAATCCTGAATTCTTAAACACCCAGCGCCTGCCGTCCTGCTTTATTGCGCAAAAGTTCGGCATGGGGGGCATGAATACGCCCGCATAAGGCATCCCGATGACAACGCTCCAGATCATTACGTGCAGAAAGACCTGCATTGCCAGCAATAGCCAATAAGGACTGCGTCAAACCTGCCGCGCCATCAACTGTCTGCATCTTGATCAGAACTGCTTCTTTTTGAATACGCTCCTTATCCCTGAGCGCCACAGCCTCTGCAAAAGACCGTAAAAGGGTCTGATTTAGATCCAGCGCAATCCGTATACCGCCGATCATGTCCTGCATGGCGGGAAGCGTTGCAAGAGCGGCACCCAGATTGGACGGTTTGCGCGCTTTAAGGAAATTTTCGGTCCAACCAACAGCCGTCCGCACAACACCATCATAAAGCGCCCCTAGTAGCCCCTGATTCCACATTCCCAGCACTTTGCCAAAATTGGATGCTTGACCGGCTTTTTCCTTAAAAATGAGATAATCATTCGGCACGGCAACATCTGTCAGCACTACCTCCTGGCTGGCCGAAGCCCGCATACCCACATGATCCCATGTCGAAAGAACGGCTATGCCTGAAGCCTCTCTTGGTATCAGAAAAAAAGCAATCTCCGGCTCAGGACCATCCGTTCTGGCCCGTACCAGCAACCAGGAAAGAGCAGGTATGCCCGTTGCGTAAGCTTTGCGGCCGGTAAGGCTCCATCCCTGATCTGTTTTCTGCGCCACTGTTCCCGGCAGTCCACCCCGCGATGCTGAACCCTGATCAGGCTCAGCCAGCAACGCATTGATCAATTTACCCGCTGTTGCCTCTCTGTCCTGAAGCGGAACAGGATAAGATGGTAATGAGCGCAATTCCGCATGCACCATATAATGGTTTACCAAAACAAGAGCAGCAACAGGATCAGCTTGCGCAATGGTACCAATCAGAGCCTGAGCAGTTGCCAGGTCACATTCTGCACCACCTTGTGAACGCGGCAATACCAGATCAAGCGCCCCGGCTTGAGCAAGAGCCTGCATTGTTTCAAACGGGAAAACAGCCGTTCTGTCTGCTTCTCGCGCTCTAATTTTCATATCAGGGAGTATTTCAGATACTTTTTTCTGAACACATGCAGTCTGTTGGTCTATATCCTGCGCCGTCATAGAATACAGTCTTTCCCTGTCATAAACGCGTTAATTTAACCATCAATTTTCGTTATTTAATAGTTTATTTGAATTCAATAGATAATAAAAGGAATACCCATCCTGTCTTTCCGGAGCATCTGACTTCCATTCTGATCCAAAAAGAGACTGGTTTTCATAAAACAAGAAACAATACGGAGATCTTTTTTCATGGCGCCTCCCTCCCTTCCCCTCTTTGCACCCAAACTCCGCCGCCGATCGCTCCTCACTGCGGCACTTGCTGCTACGGCAGGGGCCACACTTCTCGTCCCCCAGCACAGCTTGGCTCAAAGTGCGGATAAAACTCTCCGAATTGGCTATCAACGGTATGGGACACTTATTATTCTCAAACAGTCAGGTTTGTTGGAAAAAGCCCTGTCTTCTGTAGGGTGGACTATCAAATGGTCCGAGTTTATTGCAGGGCCACAAATGTTGCAGGCTCTGGCTGCCAACGCCATTGATCTTGCAGAAACAGGTGATGCCCCTCCCATCTTTGCTCAGTCCAACTGGCCAGACAGATTGGTCTATATCGGGCACAGCGGCCCCGCCCCCTTGGGCGAAGGCCTATTGGTCCAAAAAGAAGGAGAGATAAAAGCACTGAAGGATCTTAAAGGCAAAAAAGTCGCCTTCAACAGGGGCTCAAATGTCCATTACCTGCTGCTGAACGCCCTCACTCAAGCTGGATTAACAATTGCGGATATTCATCCTGTTAATCTGACACCTGCCGCCGCACGGGCTGCTTTTGAAACGGGCCAAATTGATGCATGGGCCATCTGGGACCCCTATCTTGCCGCAGGTGAGGCGCTCCCTTCAGCCAGACTGCTGACAAATGCCGAAAATCTCTCTCCCAATCGGCAGTTCCTGCTCTCAGCCCGCGCTTTTGCAGAACAGAATCCTGATATTGTGCGGCGCATCATCTCGACCCTTTCGGGCCTGAAAGCATGGGTTGCCCAAAATCAACAGGATCTGGTGCACACGCTTGCAACAAGCACCGGGCTTGAGGCAAGCGTTATCCAGACGGCACTCTCACGCCTTTCTCTGGACGTCGATTTCATGGACGCCCAAACTCAGGCCGAACAGCAAAAAGCTGCCGACCTGCTTACCCAAAAAGCCCTTATACCGCATAGCCTCCATGTGCAGGACATGATCTGGAAGGGTTAGTCCTCACGCACCGGGAAACGTCCTTCGAACGCCAGCTCCGACAAAGTCCGGCGGCCAGAGGGCGTTTCCTTTCCCTGCAAGGTTTCCGGCAGATGGCTCTTATCACCTTGCTGACCAATAACAACTGCGGCATGCAAAGCATAATCTTCCGGCAGTTCCAGCCCAGCGCGCGCCAACGCATGATCAAATCCGCTGATTGGATGTGTTGCCCACCCCGCATGAGATGCCTCCAACTGAATCAGAAGCGCTGCGGCACCGGCATCAAACGCGTGGCTAGGTGCAGGAACCGGCTCTCCGGTGCTGCTGGAAAATGTGACGGTATGAGAGGCGATGAAAACCAGAGCCGACGCATGTTGTGCCCATGCCTGATTAAACGGAATAAGCCAGGAGAGGAAACGCTCCCAGTCCGGCGTATCCCGTCTGGCATACAGGAAACGCCACGGCTGGCCGTTATAAGCTGACGGTGCCCAACGACCAGCTTCCAGAAACGTCAGTAAATTTTCCTGAGATATGGGAGTAGGCGTGAAAGCACGGGGAGACCAGCGATCCACAATAAATGGGCTGGCAGAAGTGTCGGCTGAACGTTCTGGCGCTTTGGTCATATCGTTTTTATGCCTTTCAAAAGTAAAAATTCTTAGCTGTTCTGCACGCCTAACGCCTGCAGCAACTCGCTTCGCAACTCCTCAAACACAGGGTGAGCATGCCGACGAGGGCGTGAAAGGCGCACGGGTAGATCAACTTTGATCTTCCCATGTTCCAGCACCAAAACCCGATCTGCCAGCACCAAAGCCTCATCCACGTCATGCGTCACCAGCAAGGTTGCGCACTGGTGTTTCCTCCACAATGTCAGAACAAGAGCCTGCATCTGAATTCGGGTCAACGCATCCAATGCGGCAAAGGGCTCATCCAACATCAGGAAAGATGGGTCACGCACAAGCGCACGCGCCAACGCCACCCTCTGCGCCTCTCCCCCAGAAAGAGTCAGCGGCCATGCGTCCACCCGATGCGCCAGGCCTACTTCTGTCAAAACCTGCAAGGCACGTTTTTTTGCTTCGGGCCCTTTTTGCCCCAACACCACATTTTGCCAGACACGCCGCCACGGCAGCAGACGACTTTCCTGAAATACGACGGAAACAGCCGTGGGCCGGGCCACGTCTCCATACTCAACCGGGTCCAGCCCAGCCAAGGTCCGTAATAAGGTGGACTTGCCAGACCCACTGCGGCCCAGCAACGCAACAAATTCTCCTGCCGGAATATTCAGAGACAAATGATCCAGCACGGCAGGGCCATCACCAAACCGCTTGGTTAAACCGGAAATACGCACATCTGCTCTTTCCCGAACCAACTGACCCTGCCCCTCTTCTCCGTTTGAGGTGATATGGTTCATACGCGCGTACCGCCCTGCATTTGCCATACCAGCAGCCAGCGCTCCCCAGCCCTCACTAGTCGGTCAGAAATCAATCCCAGCAAGCCGTAAACAATCAATCCGACCAGAATAATATCTGTTCGTAAAAAATCTTCTGCATCCATCATCATGTGGCCAATGCCACTTTCTGCATTCACCTGCTCCGCTACAACAAGCATCAGCCATGCAACACCCAACGCATAGCGCACCCCGAGCAGCAAGTCTGGCAAAGCACCAGGCAGGATCACATCCATGATGGTCTGAACACGGGAGAGACCAAGCGTGCGCGCCATTTCCAGAAGCTTGGGATCGATATTCCGAATGCCTTTATGTAAATTGAGATAGATTGGAAAAAGCGCCCCCAGTAAAACCAACAGAATTTTTGGCTCTTCTCCAATACCAAACCATAAGATGAACAGGGGTGCCAAAGCCAAAGCAGGAAGCGTACGGAGTATCTGAAGGGGAGCATCAATTATGTCCTCCCCCAAGCGGGAAAGTCCAGAAATCAGTGCTAATGTCACCCCGATCACCAAGGCGAGAGCAAAGCCAAGGCTGGCCCGTTCAAGAGACACAAGAAGATTGGTAGGCAAGGAGCCATCCTTGATCAATCCCCATGCCGTATGAGCAAGCTGAACAGGTGACGGCAATATCCGCGCGGAAACAAGCCCGGATACGCTTGCTATCTGCCAAATAGCAACAAGAAGAAGAGGCGAAAGAAACCTACGACTTTCCCTCCCAACAAAACGTAATTGCCGTATCCGTAACTCCTGGGCTGACCGGTGCCCAGAATAGCTTTCTGCCATCAAACAGCCTTTCTTGTTCTGCACCCACGTTCCTTAACGCCGCCCTAAGTTTCCATGCAGTTCGTTATTTATCTATATAACCTGTTTTTGCGATTGTTTAATACACACAAAATAAAACGTGAAATTTAAGTCTCGTCCCCTTCTCATAAAGAAACATACAACTCTTACTCAATCCCGCCGAAGAGAGAGAGTGCGCGCACTCCCTGCCACTTTCACAAAAATGGCGAGAATAATATGTTATCATATTGTTTTATATAACTTTTTAACTCTTCCACTACGCAGCCCCTCTCCACATTCTCGTAGTGTTAATTTTGCAACACACATTATATTTTGTTGTTTATATATTTACCGTTCATTTTTGGCATTATATTCCACACATTCTAGTCGCATAATTATCTCACCCTGACGGATTAAAAATATGGATCACCTCGCTGCACCTCGTTCTACACTTACGGTTCGTGCTTCACGTGTGTGTTCCTTTTTCATGATGCCCCCTTTCAGAACAGGGCTCCTGCTGACAACCTCAGCGCTGGTGACAGCCTCGGCAGCACTGGCCAGCACGCCTCCTGTGACGCATAACGCTGCCCCCAGCACTGCGCGCACCATTTCAGCCGCACACAAAAAGGCGGTTCATGTTCATACGCACTCCCATGCTCCAGAAGCAGACAATATGGAGGGTATGCACCACGAGCACTCTGCTACGCACACCAGCCATACAGCAGAACAGATTCTCGTAACGCATCATCATACACCTGCCGTTATGCAGGCTGAACGCAGGCTCTCCCGTATTCCCGGCGGAACCAGTGTTATTGACGCATCCGTCATGCTACGTGGGCGAAGCGCCACAAATGCGGATTCCTTCAAGTATCAAGCTGGTGTTTTCGCACAGGCTCCTTGCGGATCAGATGACCTGCGCATTTCCATCCGTGGTTCAGGCATCCAGACAGGGCTGAATGCAACACGTTCAGGTATTCTCTTCCTGTTCGATGGTTTGCCGTTGACCACGCCTATTGGAACCGTGAACGAACTACAGGAACCGCTGGGCATAAAATATACAGAAGTCCTGCGCGGCGGAAATGGTTTTGATTACGGCTCCCTTATGCTAGGCGGCGCGATCAACTATGTCACCAATACTGGCTATGATGCCCAAACCTATCAAGCCCGTGTGGAAGCCGGCAGCTTTGGTTACGTCAAAGAGCAGCTCAGTTCAGGTAAGGTGATTGGCAAACATGATTATTATATCAGCGTCACCAATTCTTATCGCTCAGGATATCAGGAAAGCACAAAATCCACCAACTTCGGTGTTAATTTCAATTACGGCTATAAATTCAATGACCGTGTTGAAAACCGATTTTTCTTCCGCTACCGCCAGACGTCTGAAGGTAACCCCTATTATCTGACCCGTGCCCAGGTTGCACAAAACCCCAAGCAGGCACAGGAACCCTACCGTTACTGGGGAACAAAAACGATTGAACCTGGCACAAAATACGCGGCAGACCGTGTCAGCATACGCATTGATGACAACTCAAAGCTTATGCTCGGCTTTGTTTATATGAACGCCCCCATGGACCATGAACTGGGCAACACAGCTTCTCTTTATGATATCGATTACGCATCTGGCGTTCTCAGTTACCAACGTCATGATACCTTGTTCGGTCTAAAGAGCGATACGGATGTGGGGGTTTACACAACGCATGATTTGCACGCCACAATTGACAACCGTGTCCGACGCGCCGATGCCTATCCGGGTGTTGCAATTGGCACACTGGTCACACGTTCCCATTTGGGCGGAAGTGACAATGTATTTCATGTCAGCAACAATACGGAAGTTTTTCATAATTTCTGGTTAACGGTCGCTGGCGCGCTGGATTATTCCCCCCGTTCGGGTAGCCAGACATATCCGGAAAAAAGCCGCTTTAGTCAGGATGCTCTGTATTTTTCTCCGCGTGCCGGTTTCCGATATGTCATTAACCCGCATATTCAGGTTTACGGAAATGTCAGCCGCAGCGTCCAACCAGCACAGGATTGGCAGTATCTCTCCGGTAATCTCTATACCAGTGGCATCGCAACGGGTTTAACCAAAGACTGGAGCATGCTGAAACCCCAGACTGCCACCACGTTTGAAGTCGGTACCAGCGGAGAATATGCCGGAACACAGTGGAGTTTGTCCTACTACCACTCGGCTGTGCGCAATGAATTACTCTCGGTCATGACACCCACGTCACAGCTGTATAACAACGCAACCTATGGGAATGCCTCCCCCACCACGCATCAGGGCGTGGAGTTTGCACTTCATTCCACTCTTTACCAATGGGCCGGAAACGTCATTTCTTTACGACAAGCCTATACCTATCAGGACTTCCGCTTCAATCATGACCCGGTATGGGGCCATAACCACATTCCTGGCATTCCCCAGCATTACTATCAGGGAGAACTGCATCTAGACCTGAAAAACGGGTTTTATGCCGCCGTTGATGCTGAAGTCGCATCATCTGTTCTGGCATCTTATGATAATCGCTACCGGGCAGCCCCTTACCATATTTACAACTTCAATATGGGATACCAGTGGCCCAAAAAGCATCGACAGGTTTATCTCAGCTTCCACAACCTTGCGAACAAGCATTACGCAACCGGCGTAGTTCCTGTTTACGGAAGCGGCACCACACAGCCTTCTGCTCTGCTGGTGGGCGATGGATTCGGCATTTTCGCCGGAATTTCCGTAGGGTTTGACTAAGCTCTACTTTTCCCTTGCGATTGTATTCTTTAACTTCACGTCCTATCTGGCTCCTTTCCTGAAGGAGTCAGACAAATGCTGCCTAAGGGGCAGGTTTTCATCAATTACGTTGGGGGCTTTCAGATCGCCTCTTCCCCAACATTTTTGACTGAGACATCGGCCTGCCCCTTCAGCCAGTATCCCGACGCCTTGAGCCACCGAGCATTAATACCCCGTTCTTCAAGCAGATAATGTCGCACTGCTTTTGCCACGTGGGCCTCAGCTCCCACCCAAACAAAGGTGCGTTCCGGTATTTCAAGATCAGCCAGCTTCGCAAGAAGACCTTGTGCCTGATCTGCCTCCTCAAGTGGCCTATAAACCCAGTGCGCATCATGCTGGGCTGATGTTTCGAAGCTCTGTTCGTCTTCCTGGCCAGATACAGCGACAACCGTTATCACAGAACTCCGCTCCGAAAGCTCTTCCACACGCCGCCCAATAGCTGGCAAAGCCGTTTCATCCCCGATCAACAGCCAACTGGTTACACTCTCTGATACGATCTGTGATCCACGAGGGCCGCCAATCTCGAGAGTATCCCCTACTATCGCTGCACGAGCCCACGCAGCAGCCGGCCCGCCGTGATGATTGACAAAATCCAGAACCAGCATTCCAGTTTTGGCATCATAACGGCGCGGTGTATAATCCCGTCGCGTAAGAACACCGTCCCGCCCGGGGATAAAGATCTTGATGTGATCATCAGGAGAAGCGCTGGTAAATCCAGCCAGTTCCGGGCCTGCCAGCACAACACGGATCATATGCGGCGTTAAACGCTCTACCGATGCAACTTCCAACCGACGCCGCCGAAGTTCGTGGCGTACGCGGTGAATTTGGGGAGCATCATTTTGCTGGGGTGGGAGTAGTTCACTCATATGTCTATTTCCTTCTCCAGCCAAACAGGGGAGAAGATAAATCCCCCTCCCCCCTCCGAATATAAAGTGTGTCAGGATTGGCTAATGCCGCGCGCAGCCTCATCAAGGAGGGCAGCAATTTTTTCCTCGGTCGCTGCATCAAGGCCACCATTACGAAGCCGAAGCCTTAAGGCTGTCTTGAGGTTTTCCATACCGCGCATAATGGGCACCGGGATATTTCGTCTTCCTCCGCGCCCATCTGGCTCGGCAGTAGCGGCCCGTGAGAGAATTTCTTCCAATCCCCCCTTATTGGCGCCAAGAAAAGCCTCACCTTCCGGCGTGATATGGTAGCTTTTGCGTCCGTCTTCCTCAGAAAACTTCACGTAACCAGCCTCATCCAGCCAGGTAAGCGTGGGGTAAATCACACCCGGACTGGGTGTGTAGCTTCCTCCGAATGTTTCTTCGATGGTCTTGATCAGTTCATAGCCATAGGTCGGTTTTTTACTGATCAGATCAAGCACCAGAAGACGCATCTCACCGTAATCGAAGAGTCTGTTGCGCCCGCCTCGACGGCCTCCGCCTCGACCATGGCGCCGTCCTTCTGGACGGGATGAACCTCCGGCACCAAGACCTTCGGGAGAAAATGTCTGACGGTGACGACCGTCTGCGTGTCTATTTCTGTGTTTCATAATTCCGATATAAGTCTCGATATATCGCATGTCAAGATATATCGAGACTTATATCTAGATATGGTTTTAGCTTCCCTTTCGCTGCCTTCTTCTCTCGCGTAGCTCAGAAACTCAAATGGAGGCTCCCGTGCTAAAACCCACACAGGAGCCGAGCGACATTGCGCTAAAAACCAGGCTGATTTTTATGAAAAAATATCAGGCCAACAGAGCACTAACTCTGCCAAGCATGCAAAACAGGCTTATTCTGAACGCCGAGAAGGAGACCCTTCCTGCGTCCGGTAACGCGACAAGAAGCAGGAAAGGTCTTTCGAGGTATCAATACAGAGAAGCTTAATGTTTCTGCGTATTGAGCCAAACATGGATTTGCGCCTGCGCCGCCCGCATGGCCTCTTTACGGGCACCAATTTCGCTTAACGCCTTGGCCGTGGCAATTTTAGCGCCGGTTGTCTTGACTGACGCGGGATCGTTTTCCAACGCGCCAGCGATGTCCGCGTTATCTGAATGTACAGCTATACCCGCAAGAAACCCATCCTGAGACCATGGAGCCAGATGGGTTCTGATCTCGGCCTCGTGTTGTTTCACAAGTTTCCATACCAGATCCGGGTTCTCGCTACTGTCCGCCACTCTGGAAAGTGCCATGGCAATACGGCCGTTTGGAATGGCACCGCTATAAGCCAGCGCAACAGTCTGCTCAATCAGCGCAGGGTTTGTGGCACCTGCCATGGCGTTAAACAGACGCAGCTTGACTTCTGTCGCCTGTGTGGTGCGCACCTTGGCAGCCATAATGTCATATGTTTTCTGATCAGCGTGCTTCATGGCAAGGCTGGCAACCACACCCACAAGATCAGGACGAACAGAAGCAGGGTTATCCAGCCACTGCGCAAAACGCTTTTGAGCTTCCGCCGTCACTGCCGGGTCTTCAAATTGACCGAGCGCGGAAAGAACCAAAGGCCGCAACATGGTATCCAGAACGTTTTCATCTGGCTTCTGATCCCACCCAAGGCGCGCCAACACAGGCGCCAGTCCTTTACGTGCATAAGCCCGGAACAAAGAACGGTCGGCTGAACCCTTCAGATAGTCATCCAGCGCTTCAAACTTGCCAATGATTTCCTGAAGCACTGCAATGTTGTCTTCATGTGCGTTCAGAAGACGATCAGCCAGCGTCAGGTATGAAGAAAGCTGTGCCTGCCCAGACTGGAAAAGGGCAAACTGATCCCCCAGCAGGTTAGCCTTATCCACTGCTTCAAATGTGGTGATATTCTTCGCCAACGCATCAAAAGCAGAAGGCATATAACGGACACGATAATAACCGCTTTCCCCCAAGTTCATTTTGAATGGGGCGTCACACCCGGGCACGGACAGCGTTTGAGGCACCTTGCCCAGCACCAGTTTTTGAGTCTGCACCCCAGGGCCACCAGCCACCACCGGAATACTCCACACCAGATCCTTCGGGTTGGGATCATGGATGGTAAAGCGAGACTGTGTCAGAGTATAAACTGTTTTCCCCTTTTCACAGGCTGCTGCAACATTGACCTGCGGAATACCCGGCTGTTCCGTAAAACTGCGGGCTACCTGACCAACCTCCTGCCCCGATGCACCAGACAACGCATTCCACAAATCCTGGCTGGTCGCACTGCCATATGCATGCGCTTTCATGTAAGCCCGCATCCCTTGGCGGAAACGCTCCTCACCCAGCCATCCTTCCAACATACGGATAACCAGTTCGCCTTTACCGTAACTGATCCCGTCGAACGCTGAATTCGCTTCACTTACGTTGTGAATGGTTTGCTGAATGGGATGCGTACTGGGCAGTGCATCGGTGCCCATCGTTTCTTCCCGTGTTTCGTGCTGGCGGGGCCAGATCTCCCATTGCGGGTTCATTTTGTCCGTCGCCTTGATTTCCATCCAGGAGGCGAACCCCTCATTCAGCCAGATATTGTCCCACCACCCCATGGTGACCAGATCACCAGACCATTGGTGTGCCATTTCATGGGCAACCACTTCATAAATCAGTTCACGCGTGCGGGGGGTGCTGTTTTTGGGGTCAAACAGAAGTACATTATCAATGTAGGTCAGAAGGCCCCAGTTCTCCATGGCTCCGGCCTGATAGTTACCAGGGATAGCCACCATATCCATTTTGGGGAGCGGATATTTCACCCCAAAATAACTATTATAATAGGGCAGTATCTTTTCTGCAGCATGAAGCGCAAAGTCCCCCTGCCCTTCCAGCCCCGATGGCGCATAAACAGCCAAAGGCGTTCCGTCAGCCTGACCGCGAACAGCCTTCATGTCTCCCGCAACCAATGCCAGAAGATAAGTGGACATGCGCGGTGTTTGCGCAAACCAGACCCTTTTCAGCCCAGCGCTTTCAGGTTTGGAGCTTGTAACAGGCATATTGCTCACGGCCACATAGTCTGTAGGCAAGGCCACATCCAACTGGAAGGTTGCCTTAAACGCTGGCTCATCCCAGCCGGGGAACATACGCCGCGCATCTGCAACCTCAAACTGGGTTACAAGCATGCGTTTTGCTTCGCCCTTGGGGGACGAGTAATCATCAACATAAATACCGTTCGGCGTTTTCAGAATGGGCCCGGAATATGTGATGGCCAGTGTATGCACCCCCTTCGCCACGTCCTTGGGGAAACGCAAGGTTACTGTCTCCGCAGCATCATTCTGGCTGATCTCTGCTTTGACAGCATTATCCAGAACCGCACCCTCAAGCTTGAGACCTGCCTGGTTCATCGTCATCTCAGCCGTAGCGGAAAGGACATTCACCTTGATCGTTTCCCGCCCGGTCAGGGACAGATGGTCCATGTCCGTTGCAAGATGAATAATGTAGGAAAGGGGCGCAACTGTCTTGGGCAGCTCTCCGGGCGCATTCTGAAATGAAAAGGCTTGCTCAGCATATGCCGGAACCACAAACTGCATCCCGGCGAGCAATGTTGTAAAAGACAAAAACCTACGCATAAAATTGCTTCTCTCCAGAAAGTAAACACATGAGGCTCTTCACGCCCCTGATTTTCGGTGCGCGCATCGTGGCATAATCAGGACGCAGCTAGAAGCTCTCCTGCCGGGATTTCTTTCTGAGAGAGCAACAGACGGATTCCGTCTCTTTCTGACCAGACGGTAAATTTCTTTCACGCCGATAAAAACGGTATCTTATTGCGAAAACGAATCGTATTTGGCAACTTTCACTCACATGTCATGACGGCACCCGTTTTCAGAATGGCCCCAGAAAAATCATAAAGGGCACATGTTATAACGGAATAAAATTTATAACATTTCCAAATAGATAGTTCTTTTATACGCCCGTTTCGGGGCACATCAGACAAAGCCGCCCATTAGAATAAAATATGAATTTTTTATGTATTTTTTAAGTCAAAGACGAAAAGAAGTTGACTTACAGATATCAATGCAAGGAATGTGTCTGAATATCTTAATTCACATTCAAAACGACCTTCGGAATCAAAGTAATGGCGTCCAAGCTCCTCATCAATGAGTTTATGTTTAACCCAAGTGTTTCTGGTGACCCTGATGAATTCATTGAAGTAAAAGGAGATGCGTCCACTGACTACAGTGAATGGTCTATTATAGTTGTTGATGGTGACGGTACTGCTGCCGGAAAAATTGATAACGTTTTTCAGGTTGGAACAACTAGCAGTGACGGCTACTGGGCCACACCGTTCCTGACAAATACTTTGCAGAACGGCACACAAACTGTCCTTCTGGTCAAAGACTTCACTGGCAAGGTGGGAGATAACGTCGATACGACCAAAAGCGGCACCTTCACATCCACGCCGTGGTCTGAAATCGGGGATACCATTGCCGTCTCGGATGGCGGAAAAGGCGATCCAACCTACGCCGATGCCCCCGTTCTTACCGGCGCACGTGCAGCCGGGGCCTCCCGCATACCCGATGGCACAGATACGGACAGCGCGTCTGACTGGGTAGCAGATGACCCTTCCCTGGCTGGTATTGACGGATACGGAACGACAGCGGCAGCTGGTACCGTGCTGGTCACCCCAGGCGCAGCCAACAATGGAACAAATAGCGGTGGCTCTGACACCGATGACAATAGCGGATCTGACGGGTCTGATACAGGCGGCGGAAACAGCGGTTCTTCCGGGAATGATGGTACGGGAAACACCTCCCCCCAACAGCTAACCGTTCAGCAGATTAACGGAACGGGCTATTTCAGCACCTACGCCAATAGTTCAGTCATGACGACGGGCGTGGTAACGGCTGTTGATACAAACGGTAGCATTGGTTTCTGGATACAGGAAAGCACAAAAGACAAGGATACCGTTGGTAGTTCCGCCATTTTTGTTTACGCTGGCAAAGATGCAGCATTGCCAACGGTCGGCACAACAGTCTCGGTTACAGGGACGGTAACCAATTACTCCGGCACCTCATGGGAGAAATCTCTAACGCTGCCGGAAATCAACCTTGTTTCCTACACGGATACCGGCGCATCCTACACGCAGGTCGCCCCCACCCTGATCGGCCAAGGTGGAGAGACTGTTCCGGCCAGTTCTTATCTGGGTGATCTGGCGCAGGCCATCAACCTCAATCAGAGCACAGCAACACTCAGCCCGGATACTAACGCGCTCGATTTCTACCGGAACCTGCTCGGGCAGCTTGTCACCCTGAACAACGTCGTGGCGGTTAGCGCTTCTTCAGGGAATGCCGTGTGGGTTGTGCCAGATAACGGAAACGGCCTGTTAACACCAACAGGCGCGCTTCAAAGCACAGAAACCAGCATCAACACGCAACGCGTTGAGCTCTATTATGATAGCGGTGTGACCCCCGGCACAGCACCAAGTGTGGAACTGGGAGATTCCCTGGGCAGCGTTACCGGCATCTTAACATACTATAACGGTATCTACGAACTGGTTCCCACCACGCAGGTTACGGTTATTCATACCGAGCAGGAAAAACCTGTTACCTCTTTCCACAAAGATGATCAGAATCTGCTGATCAGCGATTATAATATTGAGAATTTCAACGCGCTTGACCCGGCCAATGCAGACCGGCTGAAGCAGGTTGCGCAGATCATTGTTAAAAACCTTGATAATCCAGACATTCTTGCTCTTCAGGAAATTCAGGATGACAGCGGAACCACCAATGATGGCACCGTAAGCGCAGAACAAAATCTTGCGGCTCTTGTGCAGGCCATTGCGGCTGCCGGTGGCCCTACCTATTCCTGGGCGGAGGTCGATCCCGCCAACAATACACAAGGGGGTGTATCAGGCGGCAACATTCGCAGCGTATATCTCTACAATGCGGATCGGGTAACGCTGAAAGCGCCCGTCACCACCATTGGCAACGAGGAACTGAACGGTACGTTCAAAAACACCCGCCTACCGCTGGTCGGGACATTTGAATTCAACGGCAAGGATGTCACTCTCCTCAACGTCCACCTGTCCTCACAGGCCGGTAGTTCCGAACTCTACGGATCGACACAACCTCCGGTCAATCACGGTGGCACCACAGCAACCGTCAACAACCGGATTGCTCAGGCTGAATACATTACAGACTACGTCAACAGTCTGCGTCAGCAGGACCCTGATGCAAAAATCGGGATTCTGGGCGACTTCAATGATACGGAATGGAGCGACGCCAATACGGTTTATACCAATGGCGGCTTGACGGACATGAGCTCCAAGGAAGACGCTTCCAACCGCTATACCTATATTTTTGAAGGAAACGCCCAGTCTCTGGACCACACAATCGGCACCTCTGCTTTTGCTGATGCCGGACAGTTTGAAACCGTGCATGTCAACACGGGCTATCTGGATGCTGAATCTGACCACGATCCATCCGTAACGCTTCTGGAAATGTCAGACTACAGCGCCAGCAGTGGAGAAACACTTGCCAATACAGTTGTCGCAAACGGGCAAACGGCTGTCGTCAAAACGGGCGCCAGTGCAGCAGATATCTCCGTAGCAGATGGTGGGCGTCTGGCACTTTATTCCGGCAGTTCTGCATCTAACATTCAGTTGTCCAGCGGTGCACAGATTGATCTGCCAGAACTTGCATGGTCTGATAACGCGACCCTCAGCCTGACAGATCCGTCCACCCTTAAGGTCTCCAACGGGACAGATACCTACTCCATTGCCCTTGATGGAAACTATGATGCGGCCTTTTTCTCCCTTGCGGCGGATGGAAGCGGCGGAACTGAACTGCTGACAGAAGGCACGCCCTGTTATTGTCGCGGCACATTGATTGAAACAGATCACGGTCCGGTTTCTGTTGAGTTTCTGAAGATTGGCGATCTGGTCAAAACACTCCAGAATGGCTTCCGTCCAATCAAATGGATCGGCCGCCGCAGCTATTCCGGACGTTTTGCCGCCGGGAACAAGGAAATTCTGCCTGTGGTCTTCCGCAAGGGATCCCTTGGAAACGGGCTGCCTACTCAGGATCTTTCCGTCTCCCCGCTGCATGCAATGTATCTGGCCCATAAACTGGTGCCCGCCATGACGCTGGTTAACGGTGTGAGCATCATTCAGGCAGAAGCCATGGATGAAGTGGCCTATTTTCACATCGAACTTGAAAGTCATGACGTCATCTTTGCCCACGGTGCCCCATCGGAAACGTTTGTTGATGATGACTCGCGCGGCATGTTCCTGAATGCCTCTGAATTCCAGGTACTCTATCCGCAGGATCAGAAGGTACCGGCTCAGTATTGCGCCCCTCGTCTGGAAGAAGGTGTGGAACTGGAACAGCTCCGTACAGACCTGCTGCGCCTGACCGGAATGCACACCCTGAAATCTGTTGGCACACTTTCAGGGTATATCGATACCGTGTCACACACCATTGTTCAGGGATGGGCGCGGGATAGTGCATCTGAAGAACCAGTCCGGCTCTCCATTCTGAATAATGGCGTGACGATAGGTGAGATTATTGCCAATCAGCCCCGCGCAGACGTGGGAAGCTCCTGTGGTTTCCGTTTTGAAATCCCCGGCGGACTTTCCCCCTTTGAGCGCCACGTTATTGAAGTGCAACGCATGGAAGATAGTGCCCCTCTTAAAAACAGCCCATGGATGCTTGACCTGAACGAAGAGATCCAAGCCCCGCTTTACACCACACAGCCCAATATCAACCTTGAGTCTTTTGAAGGCTACCTTGACGCTGTCGGCCGTGAGCAAATTCGAGGATGGGCCTGGAACCCGACAACCCCGGATACACCTGTTGCCATTCAGATACTGGACAATGGCAAATTGATTGCCACCACAGTTGCAAATGGCCTTCGTCCTGACGTGGAATTGAGTGGGCGTGCTCTACGTTGCGGCTTTGACGTCATTCTGCCTGTGGGTCTTTCCCCATTCAGCCGTCATGTCATTGAAGTTCGGCGAGCAAGTGATGGCATGCTCCTCAGTCATCCACATGTTCTGGAACCAGTGGATGCGTTTGATCCTGCATTTGCTCAGTCCGTCAGCCGTGCAGTCAAGGCCGTCAGCAAGGAACACCGTAAAGATGTGCTGTCCTTTCTGCTTGCACAGGTAGAACAGTTGACGCAGGAACACGCTCAGGAAACGAGTGGCAAAAAACAGACAGCTCTGCATTCAGCCCATGCTCGACGGGGATTGAAAGAAGCCCGCCCGGCCAAGATGTGCCGAGCGCTCGTCATTGATACACAACGGCCAAACAAGGGCAGAGACGCGGGTTCACACGCTATCCTCTCCCACATCACTGCTCTGCAAGACCTTGGGTATGACGTAAGTTTTGTGGCGGCAGACCAGATGGAAGGTCCAGATCATCTCGACAACACACCGGATGTTACCGTGCTGACGGCCCCCTTCTATCGCTCCGTAGAGGACGTGCTGTCTCGTCAGAACAACAGTTTTGACATCGTTTATCTGCACCGTGAGGAGATTGCCTCCCGCTATATGGGGCTTACCCGACGCCATCAGCCCAGAGCTCGGATTATATATAGCGTGGCTGATCTCCATTTCCTGCGCACACTCCGCCAGGCACAGATAGAAGCACGCCCTGAACTGATTGCAGACTCCCGACGCTTAAAATTGCGGGAATATCAGGCAGCCTGTCAGGCAGATATTGTTCTGACCCATTCTCCGGCTGAAGCAGCTCTGCTTGAGGACGCTCTTCCACTGCTGAATACGGCAGTCATTCCATGGTCTGTTCCCTTGAAGGTTCATGAGAACAGTTTTGAGCAACGCAAGAACGTGCTGTTCCTGGGGAATTACGCCCACGCCCCCAACGTGGATGCCGCCCGCTGGCTGGTTGAAGAGATTATGCCTCTTGTGTGGCTTAAAGACCCTTCAATCAAATGCCTGATTGCTGGCACCAATATGCCCGCCCGCGTACGTTCATTGCAAAAAGAAGGCGTAGATATTCTCGGAGAGGTTTCCGATCTGGACGCGCTTTTCTCCACTCTGCGCCTCAGCATTGCCCCCCTGCGTTTTGGTGCCGGGATCAAGGGCAAGGTTCTGGAAAGTTTGTCCTACGGTGTGCCCTGTGTCATGACACCAATTGCAGCAGAAGGTTTGCCGCTAACAGCGGGTCTCCATGAAAATCAAGGAGAGACAGCGCAGGAATTGGCTGAACAGATCTTACAACTCCATAACTCTCAGCCCCACTGGTGCAGAGCATCTATTGAAGGACGCCATCTGATCAGAATGACCTATAACCAGGAGCAAATCACCTCCCTTCTGGAAGACGCGATAAAATCAGAAGCCAGAAAAGCTAGCTGAACAAACCCAAGAATTTTTCTCTAAAGCCGCTTCTTCTGAAGCAGCTTTAGAGCACACTGCGAATAGATTGGCTCGCGAGATTCCCTGAGGGCGCGGGACATACTTCAAGATGAAGGCTGGCGAAGGCAGCCAGCCTTCATACCGAAAACTTACCCGCAAGATTTACGAGACCGCGTGACTAACGCGGTGCAAAATGACGGCATAAGTTATCGAGGCACGCCGCTCTGGCATGAGCGAAATCTCGTCGATCAAATGGGTTCAGGGCGCAAAACACGTGGACGATCAGTGTTGCGCCGACACGGCCGGACATCATTCTTGCCGAACCAGAGCTGAAAGAGCCTAGCTGCTGGCCATCATTGTTTCCGAACATGATGCTGCATTGTCCGCCCAACTGCGCGACGAGCGTGGCATTCCGGCGGAACGCCGGAATACTGTCACCCATTTTTCAATCCAAAGGGACGAGCTTCAAAAAAGCGTAATGTCCTATTAGCCAGATCGACCTGAGCCCGCATGTAAGCGAAATTCTGGAAGCAACGGCGGGCTGCTATAGATCCCACCATCTGGTCTTCATCGACGAAACATGGGCCAAGACCAACATGACGCATTCGCATGGTCGCTGCTGAAGCGCGGACAGGCTGGGAGCTAAGGCCTCACACGGTCGCTGGAAGACACCGCCCCTTCTTGCCGCTTTGCATCATGACCGGATTACCGCACAGTGCGGGCTCAACGGTGCTATCAACGAGCGCAGTCCATGCCCATATCGAACAGTCTCTGAATCTAAGGCTCAAAGCTGGCGAGATCGTCGTGCTCTACAATCTCGGCAGCCACAAGCACGGAGCCGCTCGCAAAGCCATTCGCGCCGTTGGTGTCTGGCTAATTTTTCTGCCGCCGCCCTACAGTCCCGATCGCAATCCAATCGAACAGGTCTTTGCCAAACTCGAGACCCAGCTATGGAGGATCGCTGAACGATCCATCGTGGCAACGTGCAAACGTATTGGCTCACTTCTCAAATGCTTCTCAGCACAAGAATGCGCTAATTAGCTCCTGAACTCAGGATACGCATCAACCTCATCACACGGTGCTCTAAACTATCCCGTCCGTCCGCAATCTCATATCAGTTTTCGGTATGACAGCATGCATGCAAGACATCAGGACACTGTTCCCACGTTGATGATCACAAAAAAGCCGCCGCAAATCAGTTCCCATGAGTTGGACAACCGATCTACAGCAGCTAACATTATCATTTTTAAATTCGTTAGATTCCAGATCTGGAATTTACAACCTTTAGAAATCTAATGACGTTTTTACGTAATACATTCCACCACTAAACCCATAAGGAGAATAGGAGGCATATTTAGCCAAGCCCTGCTGTGTGTTGGCAATAGAGCTGGGAACACGCGTTGGGTGTTTATTCCCCACATTATTAGCGCCTACACCCACCGTCCAACGCGGCAGAATTTTATAATCAACTTCAAGATTGGTAATAAAACCTGGGTTCTGCTGGAAAGGCACGCTGCCTGCGCCGGTTGGAGCTGCCATATAGACAATAGAGCCATAGCGTAGTTCCTGCACAGAAGCCGACCATTTGCCGCGTGTCCAGTTCACACTGATCTGTTCACGGTTTTTGGGAGCAGAATGCAGAACCATCATCTTGGTATACTCATTTACCAGATCAGATTTTGCAGACCGGATCTCATTATCCGAAAAATTGATGCCCATAGCAAAACGAAACTGCCCGAGTTTTGCCGTATGCAACGTATAGTCCGCGCTAAAATCCCCGCCAAATGTCTGCGTGTTATACAGATTAGCATAATAGGACAGTGATGTTGCGCTTTCCAGATTTGCGTTTTTCAGCAACTCCAAAAGTTCGGAATCATTCTGGCTAACCGAATAGGTTTTTGTGCTGCCCATTCTGCCGTTGATGGCAATGTAATACAGATTGCCCGTAACATGAAAATCATCAACCGGGGTTGCATCAAACCCAATGGAATAGCTGCGTGAATATTCCCCTTTCATGCTCCCGGCACCAAGATACTTGGCAATGGCGCTGCTCGCCGGAATCTGATCAACCGTATAACCGGGATACGGGGCGGAATAGAAATAGGACAGCGCGCCCAACGTTGGCGGACGATACCCGGTATTCACATTGGCACGGATAGCCCAACGTTTGTTAAAGTTATAGCGTGTTCCAACAGACCCCGTTTCGACAGTAGCAATGTTGTTATAGCTCCCAACACGGCCACCTAGAGTCCATTCCCATTTTTTGGTTACATAGAAATCAAGATTGACATTCCCCTCGTAAACATCACGGTTCTGGTAGGTTGCTGCCATGGGCACATTACCCGGATGGTCCGTCGCACCCATACCGCTCCAGGAGGCTGTCTCACCTTCAAGCATCTGAAAAGTATCGTGGCGATATTCGCCTCCAAACCGCAGATTGATTGGACGAGGCGCCCAGTCCGGCCGGAACGTACGGGACCCGCGCAAACCTGCTGTCAATTGAGTTGCAATAGATGCACCATCATAAAACGATGTCTGGGTACTGCCTGGGATAGAAACGTTTTCAGAGTTTGTTGTTCTGTAATCCTGTTTATCTCGAGCGTAAGTAATATAGGCATCCCATGCAAAGCCAAATTTACGCGCCTTGATGCCATTGTCTGTCTCAAAATCAAGCTGATCCATGGCAATATAAGGCTGATTACCATCTGGGTAGAGCTCGGGGTTGATCCATTGGTCAGAACTGGTATTGGCCCGATAGGTTTCCGGCACATTTGCACGGCGATGAGAAAAAGTCGATGTACTGTAGAAATTGAAGTCACGTGCCATCGGCACCGACATATTTTCGCTGATGGTCTCCAGTGTGGATTTAGGAATACCTAGACCACGCTGAACATTGCGATTAGCCGTCTCGTTTCTGGAATCATCAAAAAGCGTCCCATAAAAATCGCCACCCCGCGTTGTGGGAAGCTGATGGGAAACCTGTGCAGCCAGATCAAGATAACCACCATTACGACCCAGAGCCATACCGTAATTGGCAGAACCATCCAGAGCCTGGCCATCCCCGGCGTAATAACCGCTATTTTTAAAATTGATTGTACCACCATGAGTATCATGCTTCAGCACAATATTCACAGCGCCTGCAATGGCGTCCTGCCCATATAGCGCGGATGCGCCCTCTGTTACTACTTCAATATGGTCAATCGCAGTTACCGGGATAAGGGAAATATCAGCCGGTTCACTTCCCCAGTTGGTGCCAGAGTTCGAGTTAAAATTCGCACCAATATGACGACGGTGGCCATTAACGAGGATCAGGGTATCATCCGGAGACTGCCCACGGAGCTGCATGGTCTGCACAAATGAGCTTGCACCGCCACCGGGAAGAGCCGCGGTTGTAATGGCAGGGTTAGCCTGCGCAAGAGCAGAAAGCACATTTGTCTGACCGGTTTTCAGAAGCTCAGCACCAGTGACGACCGTAACCTGCGTTGTGCTATGTTTTGGCGTCGTCGGTGAAAATACGGAACTTCCCGAATGGCCACCCACGTCAATGGACTCCTCCCCTCCCCGCAAGGCGCTCAATTTGCTGCGGACATGTGCGGGTGACGTTTTTACAGGTGCGGCCTTGGTATTTTTTGTCTTTTTTACAATGACCTTCTGCGCCTTCACCTTCTGGGAAGTTACACTTTCTGCAAAACCGCTTCCTGCCGGGAGAAGAGCACCGAACGCTACACTCGCCACGAGTGATAGTTCAAGTTTTGATATTTTGGCCATCGCATCACCCTGAAAACCGGTCGGATTAAGAAACCTTATCTGGTTTCATATGATACGTTTCCGTTATGTTTTGGCGTCATATTGAATATTGATATCTCGCCTTTTGCCCCCTGTCAGAGCGGGATTTTGACTATAAATTTCAATTTATACATATGAAAACTCTCCATAAGATTAACCTTAATCTCATGGAGATTTATTTTTTACATGTGTTTCTAAAAAGAAAGTCATGATAAATTTAGAAAAAATAATGAGTTTTTTGACATTGGTCTATACGCAAAATATATTATGAAAAAACACCAACTTATTAATTTTCCTCGAACTAAGTCATAACAATCGGCTTCCTTACCGTCATCAAAGAAATCAGACCAGCAACAATCAGCGCCACTGCGCACAGGTACCAAGCCATATTAAAGTTTCCCGTCCAGGACACGATATATCCTGTCAGAATAGGTGCCGTAAGACCGAGTGCATTACTGAATGTCAATGTTACGCCTGTAACAGATCCAATTTTATGACCGTCCTGCAACATATCTGCCAACATGGCTGTATTGGCACCGTTTGCCGCAATCAGACAGCAGAGAGAAAGGGAAAGGACTGCCAGAATGGGTGTTTCATCATGAAAGAATGGAAGAAACCCGATCATGGCACTGCCGATAATACAAAAGGCCACAATAAATCGGCGGCGGCTCGCATCCGGGTTGTTTCGGAACACAATATGCTCAGCTATACGCCCCAGAATAACCGCCCCAACAGCCCCCAGAACGTAACACCCAGCTGTACCACTGCCAGACCCAAGAACATTCAAGTGCAATTCATGAATGAGATAGAAAGGAACCCAGGACATAAGCAGAAAGTTCAGAAAATTCTGTGTACACTGGACAACGAGAATCCCACAAAATGTCGAAGACCGAAACAAAGACAGCACTTCTGACACGCGAATGGAGCGAACCCGCGTTGAAGCATCAGATTTATTCGGATTTCTATAAAGTAGCCACCATGCAAGCGCCCAAATCAGCCCCACAACACCGAGCGCCATGAACTCAAATCGCCAGCCAACTTTTGCAATCAGGTAGGCTCCTGCAATTGTACCGCCAGCAAGGCCTATCTGCATGCCAGTCAGCAGGACTGTCATAACGGTACCGCGTTCCTGTGGTCTTGCCCAGTTGCGAACAATCGTCGCGCCCACCCCAAAAGTTGGCGCTTCCCCTACGCCCAGAAGCATGCGTGTTAAGATAAACTGCGTCACATTCCGTGTCATGCCTCCAAGGATCATGGCGCAGGACCATACGGAAACAGCCAGCGTTCCCACCAGACGAGCGCCAACACTATCCAGAAGAATGGTTGAGGGAAGATTCAGGACAAAATAAGACCAGAGAAAACTGGAGGAAACCCACCCCATCTGGACAGAAGAAAGTGAAAATTCGCGGCCAAGATCAGGTAGTGATATGGAAAGGGCTGCACGATCCCCATAACTGATGACGTACATCAGAAAAATCATGCCAAAAAAGACATATCTTGATGAGCCTGCGTTCTTGTTCATCGCTTTTTCACCTTTAAACTCTCGGCCTTAAAAGGCAGCCTTGCATCACACAGATCATCAATATTTTTACGATAACGGAACATTATGAATACAACACACCTGTGCGCATGTATGGAAAGGCTTTTTATTGTGCTCCGGAGGAAGATTCTGATTCTAAAACCACTTTTTGTCGGGACGGCCTTTCATGCCGCAACATCCACAGGCCAGAGCCGATAATCAGAAGACCACCCACAAACATGGTGACGCCTGGAATTTCGCCAAATCCCAACCAGCCGATCAAGGCAGCCCAGACCAGACCACAATAGGCAAAGGGACCAATGGCTGAAACCTGAGCCGAGGCAAATGCTTCTGTCTGCAGAACCTGTGCTATTCCGGCAAAAGCCCCAACAGCAACAAGACATAATAAATCCGCGCGTGTGGGCATATTCCACACGAACGGAAGCGCTGCGGCCGTCGCCGCAGTCATCAAAATGGCCTGCCACATTGCAATAGTCGTGCTTTTTTCCGTAGCCGAAAGCTGACGGATCTGCATGGTTGTCAAAGCCCCTACTGCCCCTTGACCAAGAGCGACAGCGTAAGCCCATGCTGGAACGGTTCCGTGACCATCTCCCAAAAGCCCCTTCCCGCTCGCAACCACAACAACGCCGACAAAACCGATGACTACGGCCACCCAACGCTGAATGGACGGACGCTCATGCATCAGCGGAATAGACAGAAGAATAAGAAACAGTGGTTGCGTGTAAGATAAAACCTGCTGCTCTGCCAAAGGAAGATGTGTTACGGCAATAACCGTCATGATCATACTGATCAGCCCCACAACAGAGCGGATGACATGGCCGCTGAAATGGTGCGTCTTCAGCACAAGGCCACCGCGTAACGCGATAACAACCACAAACGGCAAAGAAAACAGATTCCTGAAAAAAACGATTTCAACAACAGATAATGTTGAACCCGTAATTTTCTGCAATGCGTTGAGAAGTGCCGTAAACAATGTGGCCAATGCAAGCAGATACGCCCCGCGCGCGAGGTTATGTTGCATAGCCATTACCGTTCTGCTCCGGACAGAAACAGAGCACGCCTCTTCTGCCCTTTTCTTTTCAAGACCTGTTATCCTTCAGCACACGCCGAGACTTCTCCGCCCATTGCGTCTATCTGGGATGCGATGGCCTGGGCCAGCTTGTCGGAACCTGGTGTGTCGCTGTGCACAAGGATCGAGCGGGATCTGATAGCCAGATCCTTGCCTTCAATAGTTATCACTTTTCCTGTTTCAAGGAAGGTTTTTACACGCTCTTTCACTTTATCCAGATCATGGATAACGGCACCTTCCAGCCCCCGAGGCACCAGCGCGCCATTTACCTGATAAGCTCTGTCTGCCAGAAACAGGGACCGCACACGCAAACCGGCCTTTCTGGCGGCAAGATCAATAGGCTGCCCCTCCATTGCCAGCATTACGAGAGAAGGATCAATCTGCGCAATCACGCGCGCAAGACGATCAGCCAACTCCTGATCGGCATTCGCCATAGTCCCAAATGCGGCATGATAACTGACATGGCCTACCCTTAACCCATGGCGGGCCGCGATGCCCCTGAGAGCCCCAATCTGGTACGCCAACATGGCTTCCATTTCTTCCGCGCTGACAACCATGGTTCTACGCCCAAACCCCATCCGGTCTGGCAAACCAGGATGCGCCCCAATAGCAACGCCACGCTCTTTTGCAGCCCGAACCACACGGTCCATAATCAGATGATCACCCGCGTGGAAGCCACAGGCGATATTTGCCGACGAAATCACATTCATCAGAGCGGCATCATCCGCTATCGTCCAACGACCAAAGCCCTCGCCAATATCGGCATTCAAATCAATCTTCATGATTTTTTACCGGTCTGGCCGGCATCCCTCCGAATGAATGATTTTCTGTAGAGCGCAGAATTTTCCTGAATACTCTTCAGATACTTTTCTACATCTGCCATGGCCTCAAGGCCCGCGGCGTGGTCACACCGCTGTAACCGCACGAAACTACCGATACGCGCCTGAGCAAGACGCCACAAATCAGCTTCGATCACAGTCGCAATCCGAGGATAGCCGCCCGCGGTGTTTGCATCCGCCATTTGCACAATAGGCTCTCCTGCCGGAGGCACCTGAATAAGGCCGGGAATAACCCCGTAAGATCGCAACTCTATGGGGTGTTTCAGCATCAAAGCCCCCCCTTTAAGCCGGTAGCCCAGCCGGTTGCTTTGCGCTGTAATCTGCCAGGATGTAGACCAGAAACGGGCTTGTGCTTCTTCCGTAAACAAGGCGTAGTCTGTTGCGGGAATAGCGCGCAATGTCACTGTTTTTTCTTTTCCTTCAGCGCATGCGCCAACCAGCCCCTCCGACGGCGGAATAGCGCCGAAACCATCTGGCAAGCATCCACCGGTTCCGACAATCTCATCGTCAACCTCTAGCGGACGCCCCAGATACCCCCCAAAGCCACCACGCAATTGCGTACTCCGAGAACCGAGGACGACTGGAACATTAATACCCCCGCAGACGCACAGATACATCCGCGCGCCTATGACAGGCCGCTCAAGCGTTAGAACATCTCCCATGCGCGCAGTGACAACAGTCCAAGGCAGAATTTTTCTGCCCCCCAGCGTTAAAACGCCTTGGCCGCCCGTCACAACCAGACTGACATCTTTGTCGAAGCGAACTTTGAAAGGAAATGTCTGCACTTCAATGCAGGCAGCATCCGCTACATTCCCAAGAAGGGCATTACCGCATCGCAGTGCCACAGGGTCCATCACGCCAGATGTGCTTACGCCCAAATGGCGATACCCAAACCGACCAGCGTCCTGCACGCTATTCAGCACGCCGGTTTCAAGAACTGTAATCACAACTCAATACTTTCGGCGTAAAAACGGATCTGGTCACCTACGTCAAACAACGCTGGCGGATCACGTTCCGGATCAAACATCACCAAATCCGTAAAGCCGATGGAATTCCAGCCATTCGGGCCCGTCAATGCGGATATTCCAGCCTGCGGGCCACCAATTGTAACCGTTCCCGCCAGCATTTTCAGAGAAGGCACAGATTTGCGCGGTGTTTCCAAACGGGGGTCTAGCCCGTGCAGATACCCAAAGCCCGGCACGCTTCCGAGTGCGCACACTGTATAAAGGGGAGCCTGATGAAGCGCGATAACTTCATGCGGAGACATACCACAATGTTCTGCAACACGCTGCAGGTCAGATCCCAGTTCACCGCCATACCGAACCCCCACTTCAAACAGCCGTCCTTTGATGTGTTTCTCTGGCAAGGCATTCCATGCCTTACGCAGCCAAGCCGCCATATCCTCGGGATTTTCCGGTGGCGTAGAAAAAATCAGCATCAGGTTGGTGACACCCGGCATGACTTCAGCAATATCCGGCCGATCGGCGCAGGCGTCCATTAGGGCCCAGATACGCCGCTGGCAACCAAGCGTGAACTCTCCGGGCGCTTCAAACAGCATGGCCCGTGTTCCGATCATACTGATGGTAGGAACCGCTGCTGAACCAGCAGACTGCTCTGCCCTGAGAGCGGGGATGGTTTCAGTCATGAGCGTCCAGGCAAAGATCTAAGAAGGCTGCCACCAAAAACATTCCGTACGGTGTTACATATTGCGTCCGTAACGATACGGTGAGAGAGCGAATGCTCGCCAACATTATCTTGCTGTGGTGACATACAATAATCTTATGACCAGCACCGGGCCGGAAACATTGGATAATCTTATGACGCAAGACTGAACTGATCTTGGTCAACACAAAATTCCGTCTCTAAGGTGGAATGACTTGTTAAATTCTGGCCTTTTACATAGGGCAGAGCGGCCCACATACATCAGGATATTTTATATCATGACAATACAGCCCTACAGCACAGCACTTGTTACCGGCGCATCATCCGGCATTGGAGCCGCAACTGTCCGCCGCCTGCGGGAACTGGGGCTGGAAGTGCATGCCGTTGCCCGGGACAAAGAACGCCTGACCAAGCTGGCTGAAGAAACCGGCTGTATTGTGCAGGCTGCCAGTGTCGCGGACCTTGATGCCATGGGGGCGATTTTCAAGAACCATGAGATTGATATTCTCATCAATAACGCCGGTCAGTCTCGCACCGGGAACATCACCAACACGACAGAGGAAGACATTGACGGCCTGGTGGACATCAACCTGCGTGCCGTTCTGCAACTGACACGTCTGGCCCTGCCGGGGATGATTGCGCGGGACCGCGGGCACATTGTCAACATTACCTCCATTGCCGGTCATTATGCTTTTGCCGGTGGCAACACGGTCTATCACGCCACTAAGGCCGGCGTGCATTCTCTCTCCCAGCAGCTACGGTGTGACCTGTTCGGCAAGAATATCCGGGTCACTGAAGTTTCTCCCGCCCGTGTTCAGACTGAGGTTTTTGGCCGCCTGATTGGCAACATGGAAGAGGCTCAGCGTCGCTTCTTTGATGAATATGACTCTCTGCTTCCTGAAGACCTGGCAAACTCCATTGCTTTCGCCATTTCTGCGCCGCAGCGCATGAATGTCAGCTTCATGGAAGTTCTGCCCACCATGCAGGTTGTTGGTGGCCTGAACTTTGCGAAGAAAACAGCTAAGTCCTGATAACCATGGATACTCAAGCTCTCAAAGCGCTGATAGACCTGTTTGGCCGTGCTCCGCTCCGTGAGCTTGAGATTGAAGAAGGCGGTCAAACTCTTAAAATCACGCGCTCAGAACAGGCTTCGGCCCCGGCCAGTCCTGCTTCTCCGCTTTCTTCTCCACAGTCAGCTCTGGCAGGATCTCCGTCTGTCGAAACGGGGGCTTCCACATCAGCAACGCAGCCTGAAGCGCCCCCTGAGGCCACGCGCGTTGTAACTGCCCCAATGTATGGTACCCTCCATTTGTCTCCCTCCCCTGATGCACCACCTTTTGTCAGCGTGGGAGACACTCTGAGCGTCGGACAGCAGATAGGTCTGATAGAAGCCATGAAAGTTTTCACCCCGGTCAAATCCGAGGTTACTGGCCGTATAGAAGCCATTTTGGTAACCGATGGCAGTGAAGTTGAGGCTGATCAGCCTCTGATGCGTCTATCATGAGCGACCCGCAGCGCTTCGGGCGCGTTCTGATTGCCAATCGTGGCGAAATCGCCCTGCGTATTCAACGGGCCTGCCGCCAACTTGGGCTGGAAACTGTCGCTGTCTATTCGGAAGCGGATGCCCAGAGCCGCCATGTTCTGGAAGCTGACATCGCATTGTGTATTGGCCCGGCGTCTGCCGCTCGCAGCTATTTGGATGCTGATGCCATTATTCTGGCGGCAAAAGTAACAGGCGCGTCTGCCATCCATCCCGGCTATGGCTTTCTGTCCGAAAATGCCGATTTTGCGGAAGCAGTTGAAGATGCCGGGATTATCTTCATAGGCCCAACGCCAGCTTCCATCCGCCTGATGGGCGACAAGATTACCGCCAAACAGACCATGCAGGCATCAGGGGTGCCCTGCGTGCCCGGCTCAGACGGCCCTTTGCCGGAGAGTGAGCAGGCCATTCTGGCGTTGGCAAATGCAGTTGGCTTTCCGGTTATTGTCAAAGCCTCTGGCGGCGGCGGCGGTCGCGGCATGCGGGTTGTGTGGTCCGCTGATGATCTGATCAAGGCGGTCACCCTCACCCGCAAGGAAGCCCAACAGGCCTTTGGGAACCCGACCCTGTATCTGGAACGCTTCATGCAGAAGCCCAGACACATCGAAATACAGGTTCTGTGCGATACGCATGGTAACGCGCTGTGGCTGGGAGCCCGTGACTGCTCTTTGCAGCGCAGGCACCAAAAAGTGCTGGAAGAAGCACCACCGCCGGGAATTTCACCCGAACTGATTGCAGAAATTGGCGCCAGTTGCGTGCAGGCGTGCCGCAATATTGGCTACCGCGGCGCAGGCACGTTTGAGTTTCTGTATGAAGAGGGTATTTTTGCCTTCATTGAAATGAACACGCGCTTGCAGGTTGAACACCCGATTACGGAAGAAACAACCGGCATTGATATTGTGTGTGCACAGATTGAGATTGCACAAGCCAAACATCTGGCCATCGAGCAAAGTGCCATTCATACCGTGGGCCATGCCATTGAATGCCGGATCAATGCAGAAGATCCTTTCTCATTCGCACCATCTCCAGGCTGTGTGAGCCGTTGGGATGTTCCCGGCGGGGCTGGTATTCGTCTGGACACGCATATTGTGGCCGGAAGCGTTGTGCAGCCATATTATGACTCGCTCATTGCCAAAGTCATTGCACGAGGCGCCACACGGAGCGAAGCCATCCAGCGGCTGAAAGTTGCTCTTGCTGAAATGCAGGTTGAGGCAATCTCGACCAATATCCCGCTCCATCAGGCGCTTTTGTGCGACCCTGCTTTTGAGAAAGGTGGCGTTGACATCCACCATCTGGAACACTGGCTGGAAAAAAGGGAACACTCCTGATGAACACGCCATTATCAATTCCGGCTTTTGACAGCCTTCCGAATTCAGAAGAAGTGATCCAGATCAGCCAATGGCTGAGCGAAGCTGGTCTCAGCAGCCTTGAACTGTCCAATGTGCAGGGAGTACGCCTTCGCATCACTGTGGGAGAGAGCGCCCCCCCTACTCCCGACGCGACAAGCCACACGTTCCCCACACACGGGCAGCCTGAGGCTGCTGTCTCTACCTCTACGGACATTTCTGTTACAGCCCCGTATTTTGGGAATTTGTTACGAAAAAATCCGCTTACAAAGGAAGAATTTGCACCGTCAGGCAGTTCTGTCTGTGCGGGAGAGGTGGTCTCCATGCTGCAAATCGGAGAACTGACTGTCCCTATTACAGCGCCACAAAATGGAACCGTGGTACAGTTCATGGCTGAGGAAGGCGATCTGATCAGCTATGGACAAACCATTCTGACCCTTCATCCTCTTTGATGACAGAAAACTTCTGTCTGGAAATCCGTTAAAAGAAAACCCCGCCTCGTCTCAAAGCGGGGTTTTCTCTGTCCGGCACGTCCCTTTGGATGTGCCTGATATCTTTTTTGCTTATTTCAAACCTGCGACAAACTTTGCAATCCGGTCACATCCTTCACGGAGTGTCTCGACATCGGTCGCATAGGACACGCGAAAAAACGGGCTCATACCGTAGGCTGTGCCCTGCACCGTTGCCACCTGCTGTTCCTCCAAAAGACCCATGACGAAATCTGTATCTGTTGCAATGGTTTTTCCAGCAGCAGAAACCTTATTCATGCATGCACTTATATCCGCATAGACATAAAACGCGCCTTGAGGCTTATGGCACTGAATTCCCGGAATGGCGTTCAGCAGACCGACCACCAGGTCCCGACGGGTTTGATATTCCCGCGCGCGATCTTTCAGGAAATCCTGCGGGCCTTCCAGGGCAGCAACGGCAGCCGCCTGCGCCAGAGTGTTGATACCGCTGGTTGACTGTCCCTGCATGTTGTTCATGGCGGCGATCAGCTTTTTGGAACCACCACAATACCCAACGCGCCAGCCTGTCATGGCGTAAGCTTTAGACACGCCATTAACTGTAAGAACACGTTCTTTCAGACGGGGCTCCACCTGCGCGATCGTACAAAACTCAAACCCGTCATACACCAGATGTTCATAAATATCGTCTGTCATGACCCAGACGTTGGGATATTTGAGCAGGACAGCGGCTATTGCTTCCATATCCTCACGCGGACAGCATGTGCCTGATGGATTGTTCGGGAAATTCAGAATGACCCATTTTGTCCGCTCTGTAATGGCTGCTTCCAGATCATCCGCCGCAAGCCTGAAGCCGTTTTCAACTTTGCAAGGAACCTGAACAACACTGGCCCCGGCCAAACGCGCCTGATCCGCGTAGCTGATCCAGTACGGGGTAGGCAGCACAACCTCATCGCCCGGATTGCAGGTCGCCATGATGGCATCAAAAATGATTTGCTTTCCGCCATTGGCAATCAGGATTTCATCCTGCGCATAATCCAGATTATTTTCGCGCAGAAATTTATTACGGACTGCCTTTTTAAGCGCCGGTTTACCAGCCTGAGGCGGATATTTTGTATCACCCGCCCGTGCTGCCGTCACAGCAGCTTCCACCACATGCGGAGGCGTCGGAAAATCCGGCTCACCCGAGGAAAGACTGATAACCTGAATACCTTCGGCCTTCAACGCCGTAGCTTTATCCGTCATTGCAGCAGAAGCTGATATGGAAATTCCGTTAAGTCGATCCGCTAAACCAGGCATCACACATTCACTCCGAAACTTCTTTGATGCATGCGCACCCTAGAAGGCAAAAAATTATCAATATGAAATGAATTTATGCCTAAGGCCCATGCAGGAGATAGCATTGAAAAGCATCTACCCCCATACAAGAATTCTATGACAAGAAATGGCACGTATATCTTCGCAAACTAGCCATCAAAACTCGGAGAAAACAATCTTCAAAACAAATATTATTTTATATTTTGAGGTTAATTTTCTTTATATAGAAGAAATAACCGATTAAAATTTACAGATATATGAATATATATTCAACGAGAAATTTTTCGCATTTATTGACCATTTACAGAAATTCCATTAAAATCCAACCAAATACGGCGCATGGAGAGGGCAAAATGGATATTCGTCGGTTGCAAGCGTTCGTAAAAATTATTGATATTGGAAGTATTTCTCGTGCTGCCGATATTCTGAATATTGCACAGCCAGCTCTCAGCCAGCAGTTGGCATCGCTAGAAACCGCGTTCAAACAGAAACTGCTGATCCGCAGCAAAATGGGTGTCACCCCAACGGCCGCTGGTCTCGAATTGTATCGCCACTCACAAACCATCATCAAACAGCTTGACCGCGCCATGACTGAGATCAGTAACGGTGCGGGGCCGTTGGTGGGCAAGGTTTCGGTCGGGCTTTCGCCTTACTCTTCAGGTTCCACGCTGTCTCTGGCACTCCTCAAGGAAGTGCGTGAGAAATTGCCGGGCATCACGCTCCACCTGACTGAAAGTTTTGACGATATTTATAGCGAAATGGTCATGACAGGCCGTTTGGATATGGCGGTCATTCATGGGGCTGGACCTATTAAGGGGGTACATTTCACTCCTCTCATGAAAGAAGATTTCTTTCTGGTTGCTCCGGAAAACTCTTCTTTTACAGAGAGCCTCTCTTCTCCTGTCAGGCTCTCTGATCTGACGGAAGTTCCCTTGCTCCTTCCCCCAGACTACAACTTTGTCCGCAAGCGCATTAACATGGCTTTTGCACGCAAACAGATTACGCCAAACATTGTTGCTGAAGTTGAAGCACTGCTGACGCTTCAGGATGCTGTTGCCGCAGGCGTTGGCTGTACAATTCTACCCTGGTCTGTCGCCAGCAAAATTATCGTTCCAGGCAAATCCCGTGTGTATGAACTATGCAGTCCCGTGATTCAGGAGGATGTGTCCCTCTGTGTACCGGAAAGCATTCCAGAAACGGAAGCTGGTCTAGCCGTACGCGAAATTCTCATAGATCTCGCGAAAAACATGGTCGCCTCTCAGAACTGGCCCGGCACTAAAATTATGGATAGCTGACACACTGAGAAGCTGAAACCTCTCCCTTTTCAGGCACAGCAATGCAGCATATGGTCGAAAAAGAATTTAGCCTTTGCATGTTCTGGATAGCCGAAGACATCACGCGACAGGACATCAGTTTGATTGCGCCATTTACGCACCTGCAATCCAACCATCAGTCCTTCAGCCGCATATGTGGATCGAAAGATCACAACAAGGCGCCTCCACAATAACGTTACAGGCAACTCTCCCTAAACAGATCTGACCGCACAATCCCGGTATCGCAGCTATCTTGAGTGGAGAGAAAACCCTTCATCCACGCCTCCTCCCCTCTCCTCAAAATAACTCCCATTGACTTTTTTCATAACAAACTATTTAGTTACATAGACTCGAAGCGAACGTAAAGTATGGAATTCCACATTACGGACGCTTTCTGCATCTCTGGCGTGCTCATCGGGAATCCAAGAATAATCTTGGGAACTCGCTGAGAAATAATTTTTTGGTCTATAACAAAAAGAAAGATGACCAAATGACAAGTCAAACAACATCGCACGAAATATTGTGCATTCACTGTCTGATTTCTTCTCGTATTTTTTACTTTAAGACTCGTTTCTACAATACCCTATAATATGTGACCGATACGATACCGTCACGCATGCATTTACGTTTGATATGCAATATTAAACGTTCGGTTCCGAATTTTGGAACGGGTTACCTCAATGAAAAATCCAAAATCGATAGCAATTATATTTTTGGCTATTATTGTTCTATTGATTCCTTTTGCTCATTCGTTCGCCGCAGATGTACTTTTTACCCCTCGACCGGCAACTGTTTCTACTCAGCGAGAGAAGAACGTCAGCAAAAGGCAAGAGCAAAATCATAAAGAAACAACAGAACACCACCACAACGGATTTTGGGATAACGGAAGTATCGTTCTGTTTATGGAAAAAGATAATGCTGCCGCCTCATCGCAACAACGGCAACGCACAGGGATGGCTGCCAGCGCGTTAGGCTCCGCATGGCCTGAAATACGGATAGTTCCGAAGGATGACCGTATTTTTGGAACGTTAGGGGGTTTGCGCACAAAGCTGGAAAGCCATGGCTTTGCTTTTACACTGACATACCTCAACGAAAGTTTGGGAGATGTGGCGGGAGGAAGAAAGCGTGGTTTTGCGTATTCTCATCAGGTTGTCATGGGGACCGATCTGGACTTTGAAAAAATGATCGGCGTCAAAGGCCTCTCATTCCATATGCTGGGAATACAGCGTGCAGGCCGAAATGTTGCGACTGATTATATGGGCGTCACCAGCCTTATCCAGCCACAGGAAGATTATGGTGCAGGCGGAAACGTGCTTTACAAGCTTGTTTATATGTATTTTGAGCAATCTCTTTTCAATAAAAAGCTGGTTATCGATTTTGGCAGGATGCCTGCGAACATGAAGTTCGGTACATCCTATCTTGGATGTTACGCGTTAAACATGATCACATGTGCTCACCCCTCTGGTCTGTCCAACGTTACAAAATGGCGCTCCTGGCATTTCTCTCAGTGGGGTATCATGGCACGGGTTAATCCAGGCGCACATCTTTATGCCCAGGCCGGACTTTATGAAGTCTCCCCCACGGAAGGAGGCAGAGCCGGATTCAATTTTTCATTTGCACAGGATGGGTTTGTTATCCCTATGGAAATTGGGTGGCAGCCGGAATTTGGCAAAGACAAAATGACAGGCCATTACAAGCTAGGGGGATATGTAGATACATCCAACCATCCCGATCCTTTTACCTCCGTTGATGGCCGACCTAAGCCGATCTCCCAACTACCGGGAAAAACAGAAAGACAGCGTGGTGCCTGGTACGTAGGGGCGGACCAAATGGTTTTCCGTTACGGGAAGGCGGCAAACCAAGGCATTATCCTGTATGGTTTGGCAGGTTGGAATATGGGGGCCTCTCTGCCCAACCAAAGCCAATATACACTTGGCATTATTTCTCAAGGCATGTTTCCTGCCCGTATTACAGACGCAATTTCGTTTTTCTGGACACGACAGGTTGTTAATCGCAAAATTACAAGAATGCAGGAAATGCAGTCTGATATGGGATTACCATTGTTGGGAGGAGTTTCAAAACCGCAAAGCAGTTTTCAGGTTCTGGAACTGACTTACACCGCATTCGTTAGTCCTGGAGTGAAATTTTTTCCTGATCTTCAATATATTATTCACCCCGACGCAAACAGAGTTTACCCCAATGCACTCCTTGCTGGATTCCGTCTTTTGGCTCAGTTCTAAATCACCTTCATATTTCTAAAAATAAAGAATGAGGAATAATTTTTATAAATATCGAATTTTACGTTTTCCTTTTTTGTATAATTCCGTATGAAATTTGTCATACATATTTTTACCTATTGTTGCCTCTCTACAAAACAAGAAAAATCGGAGGACGTTATGGTTGGAAAATATCGATGGCTTATTTGCAGCCTTCTTTTTGCTGCAACAACAATCAACTATGTTGACAGGCAGGTTCTCAGCCTTCTCAAACCTCTTTTGGAAAGCACCTTCAACTGGTCTGAAAAAGATTACAGCTATTTGGTCATTATTTTTCAGGCTTGCTACGCTGTTGGTTTTATTTCATTCGGCAAGTTGATTGACAGGGTAGGAACGCGTCTCGGCTACGCATTATGCATGATGGTTTGGAGCCTTGCTTCCATCGGCCATGCTTTTGTAAGTGGTACAGCCAGTTTCGGGTTCGTGCGTGGTTTACTCGGTTTTGGTGAATCAGGAAACTTTCCTTCCGCTTTAAAGGCTGTTTCTGAATGGTTTCCTGCACATGAACGAACACTGGCTGTTGGTATTGTCACGGCTGGAACAAGCATTGGCGCCATCATGGCCCCGGCGACGGTACCGTGGTTAGCTGTGACCTATGGGTGGAAGGCGACATTTATCATTACTGGCCTGTCGGGTTTTGTCTGGCTTGCCGTATGGCTTTACACGTATCAGGTTCCTGAAACGAGCCCGCGTCTGTCTGCGGAAGAACTGCACTATATACGGCAGAATGCCAGCAACACGGAACTGCCTGAGTTCAAAGGGCGCTGGATTGATCTGCTCAAAATGCGAGCAACATGGGCTTTTGCTGTTGGAAAGTTCATGACAGACCCCATCTGGTTTTTCATTCTCTTTTGGCTTCCCTCATATTTTTCTGACCGTTACCATCTTAACCTTCAGCACCTTGGACTGCCACTGATGGTTGTTTATTGTTCTACCTCTGTCGGCAGTGTTGGTGGTGGTTGGCTTTCTTCTTTTATGGTTAAGCATGGATGGAATGTTGCCAATGCGCGCCGCACGACAATGCTCATCATGGCCCTTCTTGTTGTGCCATTGGCCTTCTCTGCCAAAGTTGACGCAATGTGGCTGATGATCGTGTTACTGAGCCTGGCAGCCGCCGCACATCAAGGATGGTCTGCCAACATTTATTCTCTTCCAGCTGATCACTTTCCTAAGGAAATGATTGCATCTGTTCAAGGAATAGGAGGAATGGCCGGATCAATTGGAGGCATGCTTTTTCCGCTGGGAATTGGCATCTTGCTGGACCACTATCGTCACCTGAACAGTATTACAACCGGCTATTACATTCTATTCACCGTATGCGGGAGCGCTTACCTTACGGCCTGGTGCATCATGCAGTTTCTGATACCCAAACCACCAGTCGCGCAGACGGAATTTAAAAGTGAAAAAAGTAATGCGTCCCCCAAAACAGGCGTAAGACCGACAATGCGCAGGGTAACAATTTGATGTCCTATTGAGAATACAGCAAAAATAGCCTCACTTTTTCAGCTCATGAGCATTCCGTTCTTCCAGCTGCAAACCTGAAAGAGCGGGATCACTGATGCAGGTTTCTTTAATAGTAAGAACTCTTGTCACATAACTCCAAAGAAACAAGCAACTCAGAGGCCTCTTCACGAGAGAGGTTCAAGAAAACTTCCTGATACATTGCAGGCAAAAGGCGACTTACATCATGTTCTCTCAAGCTCATATTCGTGTAACGTTTGACAAGCATATTGCCTTTCTTGTGATCGATCGGCCGGAAAAACATAACGCGCTTGATAATGATGACATCGACGCTTTATTGGCAGCATGTGCCCTTATTGAAACGACATCTCAAATCCGGGTCGTTGTACTCAGTGGATCTGGAGGCAAGGTCTTTTGCTCTGGGGGCGACATCATGGTCTGGAGCGCACTTTCGCCCCTGGATTTCGGGCGGCACTGGTTGCGGCGGGGCCATATGGCTTTTGATGCACTTGCCCGCTTGCGCCAACCTCTTATTGCCGTATTGAACGGACATGCCTTTGGCGGAGGCCTGGAACTTGCGGCGGCGGCTGATTTCCGCCTCATGGAAAGCCATGCACGCATAGGTTTGCCCGAACCCGGGTTGGGTGTGATCCCCGGTTGGTCAGGTACTCAGCGAGCTGTTCGTCGCTTTGGCGCTGCAAATGTGAAGCGGATGGCTCTTTTTGGTGAGATGATGGATGCACCCACTGCTCTCGCGGCCGGCGTAGTTGACGAAATTGTTCCACAGGAGAGCGGATTGAAACGTGCGCGTGAGCTCGCAATAAAGGTCTCTGAGAGAGCTCCCGTTGCAATCGAAGCCGTGAAAATGCTGATTAACACGGCAGAAGGCGAAGAAGGAGGCCGCGCTGCTGAAGCACTGGCTGGTATTTGCGTTGGTTACACAGATGACCTGCAAGAGGGCGTTCAGGCTTTTCGCGAGAAACGCTCTCCTGTGTTTCAGGGAAGGTAGAAATTTTTACGTCCCCTGCCCTTTTTAGAGAAAACGGAGTGTAACCTCCTCATTAGATACTCAACAACGCCTCACGCATGGTTAATGAAACCGTTCCTTGCGTGGTTATCCGCTGGCGTTAGTCTCGCCGGCTCTTACAGCTATGCGCGCAAATAAAAGGTAAATGAACCGACGTCGGAAAACGAAATATTTCAAAGTTAAAAATTCTACCAGTTGTATCGAATACTACCAATCACGGAACGATGCATATTCTGGTAACAGAAATCAGACTGGCACGTAATAATCTGTCGATTGGCGAGGTTGTTCAGGTTCACAGCAAACTGCAATCCCTTCAATTGTGATGAGATCGCTTCGAACCGATAGCGCAGGGCAGCATCCATCAGGAACTGGGATTTGTTTTTGCCTGTTGCATTGCTATCCCCTCGATAGCTGGACCCGATATAGCGGATGCCGAAACCCGTTCCCAACCCTCGGAGTGGTCCACTCTGGAATGTATGGTCGATCCATCCGTTAGCCACATTGCGAGGGATACCCGAGGGTATTTTCCCCACGACAGATGCATCCCCTGACTGCTCAACCATATCCAGATAGGTATAGGAGGCATTGAAGCTGAAACCTGCCCCCAGATCTCCTGTTGCCGAGACCTCAAACCCGCGGGAGCGTATTTTGCCGCGCTGGATCTGATAGGTGCCAGTGGCATCACTTGGGTCCGTTGTCAGCCCGTGATTCTGATGAACGTCAAACGCCGCCCCCGTGAGCAAAACCTTTTTGTCAGGCGTCTGATATTTCATGCCAACTTCATACTGGTTTCCCGTAATTGGGCGAAACGGTGTCCCTTCCTTTGTCTGACCAATAGTCGGGTTGAATACGGTGGAGTAGGATGCATAGGGTGCGAGACCAATGGCTGACATATATGTCAGTCCGACCCTGCCGCTGAACGCCTGATCGTTCTGTTTCTGGCTCGTATGGCTGTAATAGTTGCCGCTATTGGTGGACACCCAGTCATGGCGGCCACTCAACGTAAGAAGCCAACGGTTATACCGGATCTGATCCTGCAGATAGACACCCGCCTGCGTCTGGCCTGAATGGGCAATGGAATAAACCGATGGCTGCGATATGGCCTGCTTACCGTAATTCTGGCTTACCAGATCAAGGGATGGTGCGGCGCCATCGGCATAGCTGGTACGGTAATCGGTAAAAAGGTAATCCACGCCAAATAGAATCTTATGCGCCACTGGCCCCGAACGGACATCGAATTTTGCCTGATTATCCAGTCCGACGGAATTCAGTTGTTCACGCACTTGTCCCGCACGCCGCGTCGCACTTGTACCGTCATCCGAAAGTCCGGTCAGATAGAGGTATTTGGCATTCCCGTCTCCATGCGCGTAGCGAAAATTCTGCTGCACGGCAAAAAAGTCCGTAAACCGGTGTTCTAATTCATACCCCAGCCGATAAGTCGTGGAATCAAAGGTGTTCCATTTTGAGTCGGCATAACGAATATTGGTCAAAACCCCTTCATTTGTCTGGTAATTGAACATCGTGCCGCCTGTTCGGTCCTTCTGGAACGCGGTCAGCACGGTCAGGCGCGTTTTATCATCCGGACGAAAGGTAAAGGCGGGAGCAACATAGATCCTGTTGTCTCGCACTGCGGGCATCTGGGTATTACTGTCACGAAACACGCCAGTCAGACGGTAGGTAAAACGTTTATCAGAAGGCAGCGTACCGCCGAAATCAAAATCACCTTGATACCGACCATAATTACCTACCTGAAACTGCACTTCGTTAATGCGCTGGCTGGTTGGCCGTTTGGACACCATATCCACCAGTCCGCCAATGCCCGACGTGCCATAAGTTGCCGAAGCCGGACCATTGATAACGCTAAGTGCATCCAACCCATAGGGTTCGGTCCGGAAACTCAGTAGAGAACCTGCAACTGGCTGGCGCAACCCGTCGCGGAACTCACCATAGGAGGTCACGTCAAACCCACGAATAATGAACTGGTCCTGACGCGGCGAAAACCCATACACATTGGTCCTGACACCGGGACTGTAGCTGACCGCATCAGACAAGGTCTGCACATTGCGGGCATCAAGTTGCCCCCGTGTAACAACAGAAACGGTCTGGGGTATTTCAATCAGCGGAGTGTCCGTTTTCGTGCCCGCGTGAGAGGCATAGGCTAGAAAACGTGGTGGGGTACCAATAACCGTTATCTGTTCGGCATGGGGCACTTCATCAACCGGTTGGCGCATCATGGCCCCTCCTACCCGCACGGGCCGCAACGTGATCGGGGCAGTGGCGGGCGCAAGCGTGATACTGTTCGCGCCTGTCAGTCGAAATGCCACGCCAGTACCAGAAAGAAGATGCCCAAGCGCGATTGTGGCCTCATACTCCCCCCTGACACCGGGCGAGACAACGCCAGTTTCAATCTGCGTGGTATAGACGACCTGCATGCCAGTTCGGCGCGAAAAAGCCTGTAATGCTGCCCCCAGCGGCTGCTGCGCAATGTCAAAATGCATAACACGTGCCTTGCCTGCCGCTGACTGCTGTGCCAACGCCGAGCGCCCGCCAACGGGCGAAAGCACAATACCCAACGTTAATGCCATGGATAGTGTAATGCGACGTCCCGCCGGAGCGATATGCGACAAGTGAAGGCCCTTCATAAAAACGCCAGACATGACTGCAAATGCGAGTTGTTATTATCGCTTGCATTCCTAAGACGTCTCTCGTGACCGTCTGCCTAACCCCTTCCTACGTTTTTTTTCCGCCACTCCGCCGTACCAGCACAGTATTACCGGGCAAATGATACAACCTGAGATGCGCTCCGGCTGCGAGAGCGTTCAACGCATCGTCAGGTTTCCGCAGATCCACCATGGCCGTAACGGGGGAAAGATCATCAAGATGATCCACAACCAACGTCAGACCCGATCGATAACGGGCGATGGCTGCAATCACCACCTTCACGGGCACCGCAGTCAGCACAAGCTGCCCGTCCCTCCATGACGCCACTCTCTCTGCCGCCACATCCGCCTGCCGTGTGATCTGGCCTGTGTGTTGCCACAAGGCACGTTGTCCTGCCGTCAGGATAATGGATTGCCCCCCAGCGCGCCCGGAAACACGCACCACGCCGCTTTCCACGGTCGTCTCAACCCCTCCGGTCGCGCGGTAATCCACTTCAAACGCTGTGCCAATATCTTCCGTGACGCTGCCTGCGGCTTTGACCCTGAAAGGATGCTCCGGATCATGCCGCACATCGAACCAGACACGACCGCGCAGTAGCTCAACGGTGCGTGTACGCGCCCCATAATGCACCGCAATTGCGGCATCAGCATCCAAAACGGCCTGTGTGCCGTCTGCCAGCGTGAAGGCGCGAATGTCAGAGCCAGTCCGGTGATCGGCATGTAGTCTCATCCACACATCGGGACCGATCAGAAAAGCCGCCAGACAGGCAGCCGCAGCCAGTCCCGTTGCAGCAAAAAGGCCTTGCCTGCGCCTCCTTGCGGCTCGCTGTCCCACAGGTTCGCGCGGGGCAAGATGCTCTCCGATAACGCTCAGGCTGCGCCATAATTTTAATTCGTGTTGAAAAACAGCATCATGATGCGCATCCGCCACCCAGTGCCGGTAGGCAGCCATTTCTGGCTCCGTGATGTCACCAGACGCTAGCCGCGCAATCCAGTACCGGGCTTCCTGCGTCGCAGCGCGATCAGATGTTGCATTGAAACCAGTCATATCTGCTTTCGGAACGGTTTATAGCCTACCCAGCGGGACAGGGACATTCCGAAGCCCCCGCATCCCTATTTATCCGTGACGGGAACAATCGTGGCTGTTGCGAGCATCCCCCAGCAAGGTAATTGCACGCCTTATATGCTTTTCAACAGTGGTGCGCGAAACCCCAAGCATAACAGCAACATCACGCAACGGCACGTCTTTCATACGGTTCAGCCAGAATACCGTGCGGGTTGGCTCGGGCAAGCGTTCGGCTGCGGCCATGACACGTTCCAGTTCCTCACGCGCCAGAAATGCCTGCTCAACATCGGGCGTACTTTCATCCCCATACAGGATTGACCGCGCCTCGGCCTGCAAGCGCTCCATACGCGCTTCGGCACGCCCCTGATCGACCGCCAGATTGGACGCCAAGCGGTATAGATACGCTTTTCCGTTATGGATTGGCGGATTGTCACCCACGCGCTGGATACGAAGCCAGAGCATTTGCAGCAGATCATCTGCCGCCATGGTCCGGTTCACTTTCTGGAAAAGGCGGCTCAACGCGTTACGTTCGGCAGTAAAGGCCTTATTCAGTATGGTAAGGTTGCTCGACATAACGCCCATATTCCTTTGGTCAGATGGACACGTTTCTGACCAATTCGCCCTTTTGCTGTTCCTTCATACTCCCCCTGGCGAGGAGGAGTTGCGAACAATTATTATCTCCCTAACGTAGCCTCTCCTTTCGGGCAAGAGAGCAAGGCCACTGATTATGTCCCGTCTATTTTTGGCTCACCGGCCATTCATATCTTGCTCGGGAGGAAGACGGTTATGACTTCCCCCTTCCCGAGAAATGAATCAACAAGCTTCGCACGTTATCCTGCGCGCAGATGGAAACACGTGATTTCAGGAGGTCTGCCGAGCCGAAGCGCGAAGCCCGGCCATAGCCCGGTGCCATTACTGACATAGAGCGTCATGCCGTCCACATCGTAGCGCCCGGAGACAAATCCATTATTCCCACGCGCCACGAGACGATCGAGCCCCAGAATCATCCCCCCATGTGTATGTCCCGACAACTGAAGGGCGACACCTTGTGCCGCAGCAGTACGCGCGTCCCCCGGCTGATGGTCAAGCAACACAACCGGAGCCTCGGCGGGACGACCATCAAGGGCCACAGCCAGATCCGGCCCGGTGTGCCCATGTTGCGGTGCCGAGCGATCAGTTACGCCAGCAAACACCAACTGGGCCGTTCCCCTCGTGATCACCACGTGGCTGTTCAATAGCAAATGAAAGCCCAAGCTCGACAGATGGCGCAGCCAGTCAGCGTAATCGAAGTAATATTCATGGTTGCCCGGAATTGCCAGAACACCATCTGGCGCATGCAACTGCGCAAGCGGCGCTACGTCAGCACGGCGCATAGCCACCGAACCATCAATGAAATCGCCTGTAACGACGATCATATCGGCTCCGACCGCGTTGGTGCGCTCCACGACCGACGCAGCCCATCTGGCCGGAAAAAGGCGACTGATATGCATGTCACTCAACTGGACCAATCGATACCCGTCGAATACTGGCGACAACCCCCGAATAGTGACGGTTACATCCCTGACCGGAGGCACCTTTAGCGCGTTGGCCACGCCAATAGCGGCGAGGACCCCGGCAATACCCCCTATGGTCTCCCGCGCTCCAACCGAGATGTAAACCGGCTGCCACGTGGCCAACGCCATCATTAGCGCGCCAAGATCAAGCCCGATCTGGAGGAGTGTGAGAAACAGAATTGCCCCAAACGCCCAGTTGAACAAAATGATAAAAGGCCGAGGAAATTCCGGTGCGAAGACTGACCCCGAGGACAACCGGGACCAGTAATGATAGAGCGCAGCAACAACCACCAAAGCCGCCGCAATGACCTTCACACCCAAAGGCAGTGGCAGCGGCCAGAGCCAGTTCAGGATCACGACAAGCAGGGGCAAGCCAAAAACAACAAGACGCAAAGCAGTCAATATCCTCTTAAAAAAGCAGCAGTGAAGCGTCTCTCACCGCTCCCCGCGTTCTGATCATGCAGCATGGCCGTAAATTGATGGTATCTCTATTTGTGAGGCAGAATCACTCGTTCCTCTTCAAGAACGTGAATTCCGCCACCGATCAAAGCTTCAGGAGAAACGCTCTCCGACCATATCCTCACTTTTCGCCCAAAGCGCTTCTGCATGGGCCGGATCAAGAGCGTAGGCACGCACACCGTCACTGACCAGACTGATCGGCTGGTCATTCGGCACCACCTTGCTCACATGGCAGTCTTCGCAATACTGACCGCCTACTGCCTCGGCTTCCGCCACCACACCCGCCCAGACCGACGTGGCTGCGCCTTGAGGAATGGTCTTGAACTGGAATGGCGGTTTTCCTTCCGCAGCAGCCTGTTCATTGATGCCTGCCAGCATGGCCTCGATTGCGCCATCCTGCATATGACGCACCAGTTCGGTCATAATCCCGCCAGGATGAATTGCGGTGGCTCTCACCCCGCGTGCCCGATGCCGCACATCAAAGGCAACGGCGAAAAGGATATTGGCTGTCTTGGAGCGTCCATAAGCGACAAAAGGGTCATACGGGGTCTGTTCAAAATTTGGGTCTTCCAAATCAACGTCTGCAAAACGATGACCGGCTGAAGACACATTCACCAGACGAGCGCCGTCGCGCATCAGCCCCGCAATCCGATTGATGAGGACAAAATGCCCCAGATGATTGGTGCCGAACTGCGTCTCGAACCCATCCTTCGTATGCCCGAACGGCGTAGCCATAACGCCCGCATTAGCGATAACCAGATCAAAGGGCAGCCCGCTTGCGTTCAATTGATCAGCACAAGCGCGGACGCTCGCCAAATCTGCTAGGTCCAGACCTATCAGTTCGAACGTTCCACCGCCATGGTCAGCGTCTGCGCGCACCTGTGCTGTAGCACCTTCTGCTTTTGCCAGATTGCGCGCCACACCCACCACGTGGGCCCCATGCGCGGCAAGGGCACGTGCGGTTTCAATCCCCAGCCCTGCGGAAACGCCCGTCACGAGGATACGTTTGCCCTTCAGGGATACACCGGAGAGAACTTCTTCTGTTGTTGAGCTTGCGCCAAAAATCTGTGTCATTGGGAGAACTCCTTGAGAAGGATGCATCCGTTTTTTGCCGAAACGGCATTCAGGATGTTATGTGGAGCATCACTCCGGTTTGTATATACGGAGGGCTGCTCCGTTTAACAAGAGAGAAACAGGTGACAGACGTAAATAAGCCACGCCGCCGACCGCGCAGCGACGGACAACGCAACAGAGAGCACCTGCTGCACGTGGCCAAGGCTGCGTTCACAGCGGGAGAAGTTGACATTCCTCTGGATGAAGTCGCTCGCCGTGCGGGGGTGGGCATCGGGACCCTTTATCGTCATTTCCCCAATCGGGATGCTCTTATTGAAGCAGTCTATCGTGCTGAACTCGATCGCCTTGCCGAAGCCGCACCGGTGCTTGCCGCGCAGCATCCGCCAGTAGAAGCGCTTCGCGCGTGGATGCTACTGTTCGTGGATTACATTGCGGCCAAACAGGTCATAGCCCCCGCCCTTAAAGGACTGGTCGGCGGGACGAGCACGCTTTACGCGCAATCAGGCACAGTGCTCCAGACTGCAATCGACACTCTTGTCGCGGCTGCCGTCAAGAGTGGGGACATCAGCACGAATATTGAACCAGTTGACCTGCTTCGTGCCTTGGCTGGCGTCTCAAATTTTGCCGCAGGCCCCGGCTGGGAGAATAGTGCGAAGCGCCTTGTCGATATTCTCATCGCGGGATCACGAACGCCAGCATCGTAATGCTGGGGCATTATGCCTCATCCGCTATACCCCTCCGACCTTACCAGAAAATATCATAGATAAAGACGAAAGCGGCGCCGCTGCTTCCGCCTTTATCTGACTGTTCCACTACCAACCTGCACTTTCCAAAAGCTGACACGCCTTCCCGGAAAGAGGCTGCCTATTCCAATCCTTGAGTTCGTTCTCTATAAAGCCCCGCGCCCCCTCAAGCCCGCTATATTCCAAGACGCACGTCGGGTCATGCACACTGCAAATACGTCACTTGGGGACATTGAGAAAAACCAACGTAGTTGATCAGCCTCCGCTCGCCACCAATGCGTCTGCATGCGCTCCGTGACCGGTCGGAGTGTCTTGAGAGAAAGCACTCCACGCTTCTGTCTTTCAGTTGCGCAGGCATAAGACATCTCTTCCAAAATACTGTTCATTTCTATTATTTTAAAGAAATCCTTTATCTTTATATGAAAACCAGAACCTCTCCGCCCTCCCGCTTTATATTTAGTAGCCCACACTACCCTTCGCGCACTGGTCCGCATACCTCGGCCAGATATTTTACTCATGCGACGTGCTGAAGCATTTCAGTCTCCATGACTCCAGAAAGTCCCAGTTCTTTCTCAGGCTGATGAAAAGGTGAAAGCAGGGGGTGGCACGGCACCTCTCCCCGTTTTCAGCAACAGTGATGGGAAAATTACAACCGAATGGTGAAATTTACGAATGCGTGATAACTGGAAAGAAAAAGTTTTGAGCTTTCAGAGCTTGTGATGAGCATAAAAAGCCATTGTGGCAGCAGTAATGACCTCATATGAGGCCGGGTGAGACGTTCAATGGGTTTCCAAAATCAAATAGGTCGTCCGTTTATTAGAAAATCAGAAAATGGCCACGTTGAAGTGACAACGGAAGAGCTGTTTTTTGATCTGATTTACGTTTTTCTTGTAACACAGATCAGTCATGGATTGCTCCATCAACTCGGCTGGACTGGTTTCCTGCAAACCCTCGTTCTCTGGTTTGCCGCATGGCTGGGGTGGCAATATACAGGATGGGTTACCAACTGGTTTGATCCGCGATCTGCCTCACTACGCTGCGTTCTGTTTGCGTCTATGGCGCTCGCTTTATTATGTGGTGCAGCAGCCCCCGAAGCATTTGGTGTCCGCGGGCTGGATTTTGCAATCTGCTATACAGTCATGCAAGTAGGACGCTCTGCATTTGTTGTCGCCAAGCTACCAGAAAATCATGCATTGCTTCCAAACTATAAGCGTATTCTGGGATGGAATGTCATCAGCGGAGTTTTTTGGATTGCAGGAGCATTCTGCTCCCCAGATGAGCGTCTTGTTTTATGGGGTGCGGCAGTTCTGTGTGAATACGTCTCCCCCATGTTTGGTTTCTGGTTGCCGTTTCTGGGCCGATCTCATACGTCAGACTGGACAATTTCAGGTAGCCATCTGGTAGAACGGTGTCAGCTTTTTGTAATGGTCGCATTAGGTGAAACCATCATGGCGTCAGGGCTGTCCATGGCGCGCAGCGAGTTATGGACCACACCTGTACTTTTGGGATTTTTTATAAGCTTTCTATGCACAATCGCTATGTGGTGGCTCTATTTTGGCACATCCACAAAGCAGGCAGAACATGCCATCACACATTCTTCAGATGCAGGCCGCTTAGGCGCTTATTTCCATTATATCCATGCCATTCTCATTGCTGGCATTATTGTAACAGCAGTTGGAATGGACATTCTGCTGGAAAATCCGTTGGAGGTTGTGTCTGGCCCGGCATTGCTTGCCATGGTTTTAGGCCCCGTCCTCTATCTTTCTGGAAGTGGCATTTATCATCGGATTGTAACCTCCAGTTGGCCCATTTTTCAACTTATCGGGCTTGCCTGCTTTTCCCTTTTATTTTTGCTCGGTCAATCGCTCTCAGCTTTGACACTTGCTGGAATTGGCACACTTTTATTGCTGGGTGTCGCTTGGGGCGTGGAAAGACAAAATAAAGCCGGGATATGAACATTCTTCAGGTGAACGGATAAAAGATGATTCCATTTTTACTGAATGCTGGCTTGAGAGGGTAAAATAAGACAGCCTGATGTGTTTGATGCCTGAAGGCTCTCTGGCTCCCCAAAGTAGATTGGGCCAGCATGGAGCACAGTCTGGTCGGTCGTTTACACAATGCGCGGGCAATCCGGCTGCTTCATGAAGAACAGAACGATTTGAAGCCTGCGCCTCTCCTTTTATCTACTTTTATATGAAACTGTGTGAGGCAGGATGTGCCTTTATATCCTGTCCTCCCGATTGATACGCAGCACACTTGCGAGCCACCCTCTCCCATCAGAACAACGCGTCAGCTTTTTCTACAGCGGCAAGACTGCTCTCCAATGACCGTAGGAGCCTTGTACTATCAGGGATAATGGAAACCGCGCCGCTCATACGCGCCAGTAACCTTGTTTGGCAACGCACTTCCAGTTTCTGGATCATCGTAAAAATCGTCGAGCGGTATAGTTCGAACATATCGGAAACAGACGAGAAACTCTCGGCCTCGACCGCACTTAATCAAAATGCCACAGAGAGCCATCTCCGCCCCCCCCCACCAGATACAAGATGCTATCGTAACCCGTTTGTTCGTATTTCTCGACATGTCTTGTCGAAAATGACGGATTTATCGCGATATCATAGATGATAATCATCCTGAACGGAAAGCATGACAGGCATCTTATGGAGTAACAGGGAAACCCATCTATGACGGACGACAGTCTTAAGGAGAAAACCGTCCTTGTTGCCGGCCCCCCGAAGAACCGGCGGGATCGACCGCGCGTACGTTAGGAGTTCCAGCATCATTGCAACCCACTACAATAGTGTCCCCCAAAAGCGCCCATTGAGCAGTTTACCCGCTCAACTTCGAAAGAATACGGCCCTCCCCTGTATTTCGATAAATGCAATTGAATTGGGACCAATGGATAACTGCTCTTTTATGGTCAGAAAGCTCCGGATACAGTGGCGTTCCATAAATCAGCAGTCGGCTTTTCTGCCTCCATTAGGGCAGGACTATGTTACACCGTAGGCCGTGCGCCTTTCGTTCGTTTTCCTATAGTCAACGGATGAAGGCTGACCGGTCAGACCATTCTGGTCAACAGTAGCGACACCATGAATTACTCTATTCAATGCCCAGCGCTATCCCTTTGGAAAACTAATTTCCACTTCTTCATCATGTCAAAATGACAATGGCTGAGTGTGAACGTTGAACAAGCACCGATCAAACGAGGAAAAATTTAATGATGCAAATCTGGAAAAAAGCGTGCTTTAGCGGCCTGTTCTTATGTTTGAGTGGATGTGCTGACATCAGTTCGGCATTAAACACCGTGGAGGTCACGCCACATATGCTGGATGATCACACAGTGGCCATCTCGGGCTCAGGAAGCGGCACTGACTCTATGAGCAGCGTGCAACAGGCCGTGTTTCGCTCTGCTGCCACAACGGCAAAGAGTTCCGGATATCAGTATTTTTTGGTCCTGAATGAACAGAAGACGCAGGTTCCCGGCCCGTCTTCATCATATGGATCAAAAAAATCCCGGCATACATATCAGCTTATGCAGCCCAGAGAGGAGTTAACCGCCCGCTTCTACCGAACGGGCGAAGTTGATCCCAACCAAGCCGGTGTGTTCAATGCAGATACTGTCCTTGCTGAGAGCACCAAATAATGAACAGCGGGGCGGCCTATTCATCGTCTTTTATGCTGTCATGATGGGCATCATCGGGTGCAAGTTCCGCGGCGGTGATCTGGTATCTGTGTATTCAGTCATGTCCATCGCCTCGGGCGTCGGATCATTTATCGGCCCCGGTGCGACCGGAGTGGCCATGGATATCACGAAGCACGGCCTGCCCTATTTTGCAGCTTTCGCCTGCCCCCTGTTCGTCATGCTACCAACCCTGCGAACGAAAGGAGCATAAAAATGCACGCCTTTTGGACTGGCTCGATGGACGTCAGTGTTTAGCCATAAGGACAAAATCACTAAAGCTTTGGCGCATTTTTCCTCCTTTTAATGAAAGAACACTGAACCCATGATATTTAAAATCCGTACAATGCGCAGAACTCTATCAGGACTTATGACAGTTTTCCTCATTGGGTTTTCCACGCACATATCCTGCCAGGCGCATGCTGAAGATTTACGTGCGTTCACTGATTATGCCGGTGCAATAGGTGAAATACCGATCGGTATGACGGTGTTCGTGTCTGGCAATAAGATTGCTGACGGAAGTCATTATTATTACAGAAAATATCTGAAAGACATTCCTCTTACCGGAACTGCAGGAACAGAACTGCATCTTACCGAACCCGGTGGAGGTGTATTCGTGCTACATTATGTGGATAACAATTCGTCTCCTGTCACAGCAGAAAACAGCACCGGCCTAGCAGGAACATGGAGCGGTAACGGTCATACTCTTCCTGTTAAACTAGATCTCCAAAGTGGAGGCTCTTACATCCTCGGACGTCGATATGCCGACATAACCAATAAGAGTGACGCTCAATTTGAGGAACCTATCAAGGGGTTTTATTACGCTACCATTGGAGGGCGACCGGCAGATGCGGCACGGTTCGTAGCATTTCCTTTGCGGGTCAATACGGGTTCCCCCAAGCCTCTGATGATCCACAATGCTTCCGAATTGCAGCAGAAATGGAAAAGCATCTTTTCACCCGCTTGGCTGAAGGCGCTTGCTGCAGCTTCACCGCACGATCTATCCACCACCAAAGGTCAGGCCATGATTGGTGCCGGGCTCGCTTTTTTTGGAGACGATGGACTGGAAGTTGTCAATGCCATTCCCTGAGAACGAAATGGTCTGAGAAAGCTGACAAGGAGCAACTTGATCGTGGTGCCGCATCCATTGACCTCTCCCGATATTTTCCAGCATGTCCGCATCATCATGGGAATGGTGGTCGGTCTGAGCGTCACACGTCTCCTTACCGGGCTTGTGCGCATCATCCAACACCCGACGCAGACACGCATTTATCCGGTTCACATTGGGTGGGTGTTGACGCTGCTTCTGATGCTGATGCATTTCTGGTGGTGGGAGTTGTGGCTGATCGAACTTCCAGTCTGGACGTTTGAAACCTATCTGTTTCTGATCCTCTATGCGATCATCCTGTTCTTTCTGAGCGCTTTTCTTTTTCCTGATTCTATCAGCGATTATACAGGATATGAGGATTTCTTCATTTCCAGACGAAAATGGTTTTTCTCCTTTTTTGCGCTGACCGTTGTGTTTGATCTTATTGATACACTCATCAAAGGCCCGGCGCACTACGCCCTGTTTTCGATCGAATATTGGTTTCGTGTGCCCGTCTATCTTATCCTATGTGGCATAGCGATTATCTCAACTGATCGCCGGTTCCATATTGGGTTCGTTAGCCTTGGCTTGCTCTATGAGATGTCATGGATCATCCGACATTTCGAAACGTTATCGTAAAGGAAAGACCATATCAGATCTGAACATATTCTCTCTGAAATCCCGTGATCCGGTTACGAAACTTATGGGATTACCTTTTCATACTTTCATTGAAAAGCATCATGCAGGAGCAGCACATCAAAACTGAAACGCTGACATTTGCATTCCGGTTCGTGCGCAAAATCCTTCTATATCGGCTATAAACCTACCTGCCCCGTCATTTTATAGAAAAGTCTCATTACTTATCGACAGCATCTCCGCGACGAAGCTCTTCTGTTACTTTGTCAAAATCGTATCAACTGCCAACCACTCGCGCGTTCTGCGAGGGAGCAGCAATTTAGGGGTATATAACCCCTAGTTTCTTATCAATCATTTCGGGTTCTGGCATGAACCGCCGACGGCCTATGGGCGGCAGCGGACATAGAAGAGACGGCATTTATAACACTATCATCGCCGCCAGACGCCTCGGCAGCCCGTTCCTCTTGATCGAGGATGCAAAGATGAGCAACGTCCCTACTGATTAACACCATAGACCGGACATCCACTCACCGGCAAATTCAACCGATTAGCAGCATGTCCGGGCAAGGTGTCAAACGGAACGCTTCCTTCCTACTTCCGAATAATCAAGCCTTAGAAGGAAACCCTTAATAATGGACAGACAAGGAATCCATTGGAACAGCTTTGGGCGGAGCGAACTTGGTTAGCTCAATCCCTTCGACAGCGACCTTATATTCTTCTTTGGTCGGCATCCGCCCCAGGATCGCTGACAACACCACGACCGGGGTCGAGGCCAGAAGAGATTCACCCTTCTTCTCGCCGGAATCCTCAACGACACGTCCCTGGAACAGACGGGTAGACGTCGCCAGAACAGTATCGCCCTTTTCTGCCTTCTCCTGGTTGCCCATGCACAAATTGCAGCCCGGACGTTCCAGATAGAGGATGTTTTCGTATTCGGTCCGCGCGTTAGCCTTCGGCAGCAGATCATCGAATTCAAAACCGGAATAGCGCTCAAGGATTTCCCAATCGCCCTCGGCCTTCAGTTCATCAATGATATTATAGGTGGGCGCAGCGACAACCAGCGGTGCCTTGAACTCCACTTTTCCTTCGGCTTTCTCGAGGTTCTTGAGCATCTGTGCCACGATTTTCACATCGCCCTTGTGCACCATGCAGGAACCCACGAAACCCAGATCCACTTTCTTGCTGCCACCATAGTAAGAAACCGGACGAATGGTGTCATGGGTGTAGCGCTTGGACACATCGGGGTTGTTTACATCAGGATCGGCGATCATCGGCTCGTCGATCACATCGAGATCAACTACAACCTCGGCAAAATATTTCGCATTGTTATCCGGGGCCAGTGCTGGCTTTTCGCCCGAGCGTATTTCGGCAATACGTTTATCAGCTTTGGCAATCAGGCCCTTCAGCGTGCCTGCTGCATTTTCCATGCCCTTGTCGATCATGATCTGGATGCGCGATTTGGCGATTTCCAGCGATTTAATCAGCGGCTCATCCTGCGAGACACAGATAGAGGCCTTTGCCTTCATCTCGGCTGTCCAGTCGGTGAAGGTGAAAGCCTGATCGGCAAGCAGTGTACCGAGATGCACCTCAATGACGCGCCCCTGAAAGACGTTCTCGCCGCACTGTTTGAGCATCTGCGCCTGGGTTGCATGCACCACGTCACGGAAATCCATGTGTGGCTGCATCGTGCCTTTGAACGTCACCTTGACCGATTGCGGGATCGGCATCGTCGCCTCGCCCGTAGCAAGTGCCAGCGCCACGGTGCCCGAATCGGCACCGAAGGCCACGCCCTTGGACATGCGGGTATGGCTGTCACCACCGATGATGATCGCCCAGTCATCAACAGTAATGTCATTCAACACTTTATGAATGACGTCCGTCATCGCGTGATAGACACCCTTGGGGTCGCGCGCGGTGATCAGGCCGAAGTTGTTCATGAACTTCATGAGCTTCGGGATGTTCGCCTGCGCCTTCTTGTCCCACACGGATGCCGTATGGCAGCCTGACTGGTATGCGCCGTCCACCAAAGGAGAGATGACGGTCGCCGCCATCGCTTCAAGTTCCTGCGCGGTCATCAGGCCGGTTGTGTCCTGAGAGCCGACGATATTCACCTTCACGCGAACATCCGACCCCGCATGCAGGACCTTGCCCGGCGTTACACCAACGGCGTTACGGTTGAATATCTTCTCGACTGCGGTCAGGCCCTGACCTTCGACCGTAAGTTCCTTATTCGGAGCAAAGACCCGAGGAGCCTCGATCCCCAGCGTCTGAGCAGCAAATGTCTGGAGCTTCTTGCCGAAAACGATAGCATAAGAGCTACCCGCCTTCATGAACTCCATCTTCTGGGGTGTGAATGAAGCAGCAATATCAACCAGTTCCTTGCCGTTTTCGTCGCGGAGCTGCTTGTTCTTCACATCGATCTTCAGAACGGTACCAGTCGCAACCGAATATTTCTGCTCAAGGATAGGATTGCCATCCTTGTCCAGAACTGGTTTGCCGTCTTCACCTGTCTTCCGGACCCAGTTTTTCAGGTTCAGGCCAATGCCGCCGGTCACGTCAACTGTTGTCGCAAAAATTGGCGAGATACCGTTAGTACCTGCGACGATGGGAGCAAAGTTGACGAAGGGAACATAGGGGCTGGCCCGCTTGCCGGTCCAGAGCGCCACGTTGTTCACGCCCGACATACGCGACGAGCCGACGCCCATCGTGCCCTTTTCAGCGATCATCATCACTCGTGCATCAGGATGCTGCTTCTGCAGCGCAACGATTTCTTTCTGTGCCTCGGGCGAAATCATGCATTGACCGTGCAACTCGCGGTCTGAACGCGAATGTGCCTGATTACCGGGCGACAGAAGATCGGTCGAGATATCCCCTTCTGCTGCGACAAAGGTCACAACCTTGATCTCGTCTTCAACATCCGGAAGCTTGGTGAAGAACTCGGCCTTGGCATAGCTCTCGAGCACGTCCTTCGCGACGGCATTGCCAGCCTTGAAGGCATCGCGCAGCCGGGACATATCGGCGTCATAGAGGAATACCTGGGTCTTCAGCACTTCGCCCGCCTGTTCGGCGATCGGGCCGTTGTCTCCGAGAGCGATGTCCAGAAGCGCCTTGACCGATGGGCCGCCTTTCATGTGCGAAAGCAGTTCGAGGGCAAAGTTCGGCGTGATCTCCGGAACGACTGTTTCGCCCAGAACGATCTTCTTCAGGAAGTCCGCCTTGACACCTGCGGCGCTGGTTGTGCCGGGCAACGTGTTGTAAATGAAGAACTTGAGAGCATCTGCCCGGTGTTCGTTACCAGTATCCTCAATCAATGTAATAATATCGCGGACTAGTCCACCATCGTCGATCGGTTTGGGAGCGAGCCCCTGGTTTGCTCTGTCCTTGATTTCGGCCAGGTAATCTGAATAGGCGTTCATCGCAATCCCAACGTCATAGAGGTGTATCGATCTGAAGCGTAGCCACACAAACCAGCTATCGCTCGCTTCACTTTAAGGCCTGACTGATCCCAGCTACGCTAGCATTTGTCATTTCAATTTTCCGGTACTGAGAGAGACGAAAGAGCCTAAGACACCCGCTTCGTTCAGCCCTTGGATGAAGACCTATTACTTAATGAAGCGATATCCAATCAAGAGCAGTCTGTCGAAAGGCTCCATCCGCGTTTTCATATTACAACACGTCTCGGCCACCTGCCCTATAGGGCTCTCCCCTCCCTTTTCGCTCCCAGATAGCGGCTAAACTCCTGACTATCCCTATCGGCAGAAAAGCCAGAATTAAGGCTTTTTGCCCCCTCCAACTGGTGATCGTCACCATTGGAAGGTGTTTTGTCACGATCGCAAAAGCTACCTACCGAATAGGCCGATCTTCGTCGGGCTCGCCGCCACCGACCCGAACACAATGATCAGTCGAATAGAACTGATTGAAAAAATGACGCCTGAGGCAATCGTCCTCCAGTCGCCGTGGAGAGCCGGATCATGCTCTGAAAACCACTTTGGCCCGGATTTATCGCTACGGCTCTCATAGTCATCGCGGAAGGAACGCCTCCATCGACACAGGGCACCAAGGTGGCCTTATTTTGTGCTCCTCTGACGCCATAGTCAGACAGTTACTCTATAATCAGAACACAAAATATGTTCGTCACGGCCTCCCGACCAAAAACACATCGAACATAACAGCTATGGAGCCACCATCTTGTGTGGCTTAATAAAAACGACACAGACGGCTGATATAAGACACAACAAAAAGCTCAGAAAGCCGACCCACATATAATGTCCGCTATTACCTGCACAGCCAGCAAGCAATGTAGTACCCGCCTGAGAAAGCATCCAGGCACCGCCGGAACGAGCAGCCAACTTCCCCGATGGGTCAACCAGACAAGTCAGACCGACCAAACCCGGATAGATAAAGAACCACAAACCATAGTTTAACGAAAATGCTGTTTTGAAAAGTACCCCAGACGGAGGCCATGCCTGAAGAATACAGATCACTCCTGTCAGAATAATTGCAGGACTCAGCAAGCGCATGCTTGCCCTATTCTGGCTCAACCGGACACCCACAAGGCAGATACATAAACCAAATATGTTGGCAAAAGCCGATAACGAGCCAAATGACATAGGCGTCAGCCCGACTGATACTGCAATTCGTTCGGTAAATGGCCAGACCGCAAGGCTGCCGCCAGTGTAACACAGAACGGCAAGCAAGGCGGCAAAAGCCTGCCCGGACATCGGATGATGATCTTGCAATCGTTTCTGAGGTTCGCTCGCCGTATCTGGCAGTAACCTCATAAGAGGCACCAGAGCAAAAACAATAAGTGCCAATGTTAAGAAAATACCCTGCTGCCCTGTGGCATCGCCAATATAAGGCAGAAAAAGGCTGGATGCAGAAAAAACAATGGTCTGTACAACCATAACAAAGGAGAGCACAAAAACAGGCTGGCCCAGCCGGCTGGCACCAATATTGACGACTGCATTCAGCGCACCAAGCCCACACCCTGACAAAATACGTAAACCCAGCAGCCCCCAGAGCACATGCACGTAAGCAGAGCCAGCTTGTGCTGCAATAACACAGCACGCAGCGATAAGGGCGAGCAAGCGCAAACGCACACGATGCACGTGGGACGCAATGCCTGTCATGGCAGCAGCATATGAAAGCATTTCTACGCTGCTCCACAAACCAGCCTGTGCCGTAGTCAGTTGGCCACTTTTTATCAACTCCCCTACCGCGAATGGACCTAATGAGTTCATACTATGCGCGGCACAGTCTGCCGCACTGATAGCAGCCAAGGTTATGAAGCCAATTTTACGTGTTTCCCCCAAAGCCATTACAGGGACCGCATGACTTCAAAGCCAAAGGAGCGCAAATCACCCGGGTAGCGGCTGATATTACGGTTGAAGAACTCACCAAACGCGTTTGTATAAGTCATCTGGTTTGTAATATTGTGCAGCCAGACGGCGACTTCTGTTTTTTCATCAACGGAATGCCAGGCAAATCTTACATTCCCGGTAATAACAGGCTTTTGGGAAAAGGCTTTCCGCACTAACGCCAGTGTTTGAGGTGAAGCAAGAAAAGCGGCTGGTGTTGAGGGATGCACATCAGACCAGGCCTGGAAACGATAACGGCTTGTATAACGCCAGTCAGTCTGGATTGTGAAATCACCAAAGGATACGGGAATTTTATAACTCAACAAGAAATTGGTCGTGACATGAGGCGCACGTTCCAACGGCTGCCCGGACAGATTGACAGGGTTCCCACCATTGAAAGGTGTCGGCGCGCTCGCATTCCGGAAATTGGTATAATGCGCATCCTGGTAGGACACACCGAAAGAGCCAAACAGGTTTTCAACCGGGCGCACCTGCCCTTCAAATTCAAAACCATTGGAAACAGCGCGCGCAGCGTTTGTTGTGTGCGTACCGGTATTCTGCAGAATTGTAACCTGCATGTTGTTGTAATCATAATGAAAACCGGAAAGATTAAGCTGAGCCTTGCCCTGCCATAGCCGGGCCTTTATCCCCCCTTCGTAATCAGTCAGCACTTCGGGGTTATACAGACTGAAGTCTGATGCCGTTGCAACATATGTATTGTAATTACCCGTACGAAAACCACGCGCATAACGTAGATAGCCAATAACACCATGCGCAAAACGATATTTCAGGCTTGCATCTTCGCTGTCTCGGTTAAACGTTTTCTTCAGGGGTGGACCGCTAAGACTCTGGCCTGTAGCTGGGTCAATAAATGTGCCTGTGTTGGTATTAATATAGGTAAGTGCCCGATTTCCCGTATAATAGGGGTTTGAGCTCAACGTATTGTAAGCCCACGCTTCACCATTGGCAGTGCGGGTTTCAGACGTAAAGCGGCCCCCAATATCAAGCGTGAGGCGACGTGTCAGATCAAAGGACAAAGCCGAAAAAACCGCGGCATCCTGCGTATTGATATTAAAGCTGGATGCGTTGCCATTCACACCAAAGTCAATCGGGCTATAAAGAGGCTGCTGGCTGGAAGATTGCGTCATATTCCGCAGATAATAAACACCTCCAATATAGCGTATTTTCCTGTTTTGTGGAGACGCGACACGAATTTCATTACTCAAAACACGCGCTACACCACCAATATTTTCCTGATAATCAACGGAAGCCGGGCTGGCATCATCATCTGAGAAAACGTTGAAATGGTTCCATTCCAGCGCGAAAATATTGCTCAGGCTCCAACCGCTTTCAAACTCATAACGCGCATTGACAGAAAGCCCTGCCCGCCGGGTTGTCGCATCCGTACGCCCATTATTTTGGATATTTCGTCGGGAGGCTTGAGCGTACCCTTGCGCATCTGTTCCCCCCTCCAGCAGCCCGACATGATCAATAGGCACTTCCGTTCTGTTCCGCCCAAGATGGGCCTTGATCAGAATGGAGAAATTATCAACTGGCTTTGCAAGGATCTGCCCACGCATATCATAATATTGATAACCACCCGTCGGGTTTTTATGCGTACCATTATAATACTGACCATCCATACGTCTATTCACTATGGCGAAACGGGCCATCAGTTTATCTTTTATAATTGGGCCGCCAATGGCCCCCTCTTCGCCCCACAGACCATAATTGCCGGCAGTACCACGTACATAACCATCCAAAGCATTGGTTGGTTTTTTGGTATAATAAGAAACCATTCCAGCAGTTGTGTTCTTGCCCTGCAAGGTTCCTTGCGGACCACGAAAAACCTCTACATGGTCAAGGTCATAAATTGGCGTTCCTTGAGATGCACCGCTATCTAGAAACACTTCATCTTCAGAAACACCAACGGCTGTTGTCATGTTGGCTGAAAAATCATTTGTACCAATACCACGCAGGCGATAACGCGGGTTTGTCGAACCAGATGTGCTTTCTGCCATCAACCCAGGAATATCACGCGCCAACGAAAGTGCATCCCGCACACCTGTTGTCTGAAGTGTCTTGCCTGTCAGGGCCACAACAGAGGCTGGTGTATTGGCAACCTGTTGCGTTCTTCTGTTGGAACGTACTGTAACTTCCTCCAAAGTTGACGATTTCTTTCGTTGGGCCGCAACACGAGTATCATCTTTCTGACTACTCTTCTTTTGCACATTCCCGCTGGAAGCGACAAAAATCGGATGAGGCTCTGTTTCTGCGCCATACGCAGCGCATGTTGCTCCCAAAGAGATGACAAACGCGAAGGAGGCGCGATAAGGAAGGCGATAGAATATCATGGTGATATTACCCAATACCCTGTGGTAACAGCCGGGCTTCTGCTTCAAGCTGTTCCAAAGGTTTATGATGGCGGATATAGGCACGATGTGCGTTAGCCGGGGGCTGATAATCCCACGCCGTACAGCGGCCTGTCGCCAAGGCACGTTTTACAAGCGCCCGCCTTTGCTGACTTAGCACTACAGTTTGACGAAGCTGATCAAAATTCCACCGTTGAAGAGCTTCGGCCTGAAAAGCCTTTACCTTGTCCTGATAAGCAGGAAGATGTGCAAGATTGCTTACTTCATCTGGATCATCCACCAGATCATATAATTGATCAGGGTCGTGCGGCGTATAGAGAAATTTCCATTTGCCACGACGGATCATGACAGTTGGCTCAAATGTCCCTTCTCCAAGATATTCACCGAACACTTCATCCGCCCAAGCCTTCTCGCCTTTAAGAAGGGGCGTTAAATCTCTGCCTGTTACTCCTGGGGCTGACGGCGCACCGGCCAGCCCGCAGACTGTCTCGCCCACATCAGCCAGACAAACAGCCTGATCGACATGCCGTGACGTCCCTTCCGGGAGAACGACAAGAAGCGGGATGCGGCTGGCCCCTTCTCGAAAGGACATTTTATACCACTGCCCATGCTCACCAAGCATTTCACCATGATCACTGGTGAAAATGATGGCGGTGGTTTTGTCCAAGCCTGTTTGGCGCAATACATCGACCAGTTGCCCCAGCTGATGATCAATGTAAGAAATAGCGCCATAGTAAGCACGCTTTGCACGCAGAATATCGGCGTCGGAAGGACGTTGTACATCAATTCCGCATGCCGCACGAATACGCTCTTCGGCGGGATGTTTTTCTACTGAATCTGGAACCCGAGGCAGAGGGATATCGCTTTCTGCATACAAATCCCACCATTCCGGTGTAATATTGAATGGGTCGTGCGGATGAGTAAAAGACACAACCATGCAAAACGGTCGTTTGTCGTCTCTCTGCCGAGCCAGGTCGAACAACTTCCGCCGCGACGCAAAAGCAACTTCTTCATCAAAATCAATCTGGTTGCTCCGCAGCACTGGTCCGGCATTCAGAACGGAATCCATGGAATGGTACCAGTCTGGCCGGTCTTCTTTGTTCTGCCAGTCTGGCACCCAGGTAAAATCTGACGGGTAAATATCCGTTGTCAGCCGTTCTTCAAAACCATGAAGTTGATCCGCGCCGACAAAATGCATCTTTCCTGCAAGAATGGTTTGATATCCGGCATTTCGCAGCCTGTGGCCGAACGTTGGAATGTCTGAATGCCATTCACTGCCATTATCCATAATACCGCTTTTAGAGGGCATAAGGCCGGTCATGAACGCACCACGAGAAGGCCCGCACAAAGGGCTAACCGTATACGCATTGGTAAAAACGGTACCACGTTCTGCCAAACGGTTCAGGTTTGGCACGTTTGCAGGTGAAGGGTCGCGTCCGCCAAGGTAGGCAGGCAACGCAAGGGCCGTGAGCTGGTCTGCCACCACAACCAGAAAATTCAGCGGAACGCTTTGTGTCACTGTCTCTCTTTCCGTTATCATTTTTCACTATTTAAAATAGTTTTAATTGATAAAAATAAACCATTAATTGCGTTATTTTTGATGTATCTACGTTTATATATGTTGTATAAGCACGCCTTATGACACCGAATCAAGCAGACTATCTGTTACGCTCACTCCGCCTGATTGAGACTGTCGGTCGATGTGGCAGCTTCAGCACGGCGGCACTTGAGCTTGGCATGACCCAACCCGCAGTCAGCCAGCAGGTTGCGCAACTGGAAAAGCTTTTAGGAGTTGTCTTGTTTGAGCGGCGCCATAGGGGCGTTTCAGCCACCCGCTATGGCCAAATGTTACATACAACGACAACTGATGTGCTGACTCAGTTATATGGCACCATGGAAATAATTCACGGCAGCAGTTCTCGTGAAACACTAACAATTCTGACCGATTACGGATTTGCAGCAAACTGGCTTTTGCCCCGTTTGTCAGACTTTGAAGAAAAACATCCAGAAATTGATGTCAGCCTCCTGACAACACAAGCTAGACGAGATGCCAGGATAGACCATCGAAACACCCAGCATGATGTTTCCATTCTTTTCGGGGAAAAGCCGCAAACACACGATATATCGACTATCTGCCTATTTCAGGAAGAAATTGTTCCTATCTGCAGTGCGGTATATTTGAAGGTAGCCGGCCCCTTTAACCATCCACACGATCTGCTTGAGGCAAAGCTTTTACATTTAAGCGGCCCTGACCACCAGTGGTTTACCTGGGCAGACTGGTTTCAAGCGGTCGATGCATCATGCTCTTTAAAGTCATATTCAAAGAATGGCCTTTTCTTTGGAAATTACCCACTCTTACTTCAAGCAGTTTTACAGAACCAAGGCATTGCGCTGGGCTGGAGGCCTCTGATTGATGATTTAGTAAAAACAGATCAGGTTATTGTTTTGAATAATAAGCCAATAAAAAGCAGACGAGGTTATTTTCTTTCTTCCTCCCTGAACAAGAAAAGACATATTGACAGTTTCATTCAGTGGATATTGGCGCAATCAAAAATGAATCAAGTATGATTTTTGCCATTGCTCCTGCCTCCAAACCGAACCTCGGATCTTTTGCAAGAAGAGACTTAATAATGCTTCCATCTATGAGGGTCATTAACATAGATGCAAGGACATTACTTTCTCTTAAACCTACATCCTCACATAAATCGACCAGAAACCCATTCATTGCTGTTTTATGCGCATTAAATATCCGCGTGATTTCTGGGGACTCTCCTTCAAATTCAATGGCTGCTTTCATGATCAGGCAACCGAAATAGTCCTTCCGTGAAAACCACTCGAACAAAGCCGTAAAAACCAACGGTATCCGCCCATAGTGCGGATCAGCCTCTCCGCCATTTACATATGAAAAAAGCCAATCTCTCCACTGTTGAGCTTCCTTCTCCACGGCGGCTGCAACCAATCCTTCTTTGGTCGAAAAGCGGTTGTAAAGCGTCATCTTTGAGACACCTGCGCGAGAAATGATTTTTTCGACGCCAGTGTTTTTTATGCCGTTCCTGCAGAACAGCCAGATAGCTGCCGTGACGAGTGCATCCCCGGCATCCCGATTTGAAGCGGAACCTTCTGTTTCAGGCGCGTAGGTCGGCAGGAGAAGAGAAAGAGTGTGATCCATGGTCTTTTCCTACCACGCAATTTGGTTGTTGACGACATAGACTGACCGGTATACCCATAAATAACGATATTGAATGATAATAACGTTTTTAATCGTTATTTATGGAGTGGGAAATGCCTGAAACATCAACTGTAACCACATATCTTCGTCCGATTGACCGGGATGGTCTTCTTAAATTTGCTGAAAAAGGCAAAGCGAACCCTGATAATTTTGGGACTAATAAGGTTCATACAGTGACCGAAGGACAATACCGGACACTCAGTTATGTGGGAGACCACGCGCCGGTTGTAGTTGATGAACCCCTGCATCTCTTCGGCCAGAACACCGCGCCAGCCCCGGGTGAAATCGTACTTTCGGCCCTCGGCGGGTGTCTGGCAGTCGGCATTACTGCCGTTGCAACATACCGCCAGGTCAAGCTGAGCAAACTTGAACTCTGGCTGGAAGGTGACATTGGAAATACAGCCGCCTGGGGCGCGGGTGGCGCAGACCGTAAACCTGAGGAAATGGGATTCAAGCAGGTTCGCGTCCGCGTTAACGTAGAAGGAGATGCACCACGCGATGTTCTCGACGAGATTGTCGCACATGCCAATACATTCTCACCGGTCGCCAACACACTCCGCAACCCGGTCCCGCTGACCGTCAGCTTGACCGACTGAACCATAATCATGACCCAGCACCTCTCCAAGTCATCACCTGATATGCGCCCCTCATTACCGCACTTTGCTGGCAAAGAAGGGAACGATGTGCTGGGCAGAGTTAACCAGATTGCTACTGATCGCCTGACAGAACTTGCGGTCAAAATTGATCTGGAAGGTTATTATCCGCTTGATATTCTAAAAGACCTTGCAGATGCAGGGCTGTTCTCTCCTTTCTCCAACAGGGCAAACCCGGATCTCGCCCAAGCTATCCAGGGAGTAGCTTCAGTATCGCGTGTATGCGGCTCAACTGGCTTTCTTGTGTGGTGCCACATGGCCTGTGCACTTTATCTTGCTGCAGCGCCTGAAGCAGCATTGCACGACACATTGCTCAGGCAACATCTTGCGGCTGAACAGTTTGGCGGAACAGCTCTTTCCAACCCCATCAAGGCGCAGGCGGGAATTGAAAAAATTGCCCTACACGCCACCCCTGTTTCAGGTGGATATACCGTAAGTGGCACACTCCCTTGGGTTAGTCATATTGCACCTGGACAGTATTGCGGAGCCGTTGCAAGCCTGAATGCTCATGAAACTGAGAGAGTGCTTTTTCTCCTTCGGTTTGATAAACCGGATATGCTTTTCAAATGTCCTCATTTTTCAGGCATGGAAGGAACCAGCACCTGGGGTATTCGGCTGGAAAACCATTTTATTCCTGATCGGGACGTTATCGCTGCCCCGGCGGGAGCCCTGCTGCAACATATTAGAATTCCGTTTCTCCTGCTTCAGTGCGGCATGGCTGTCGGGATCATTCAGGGGGCTATCGACAGTATGCGTGCTGTTGAGGGGCCGCTGGGCCATGTAAATCAGTATCTGGAAGATCGTCCCGATTCCGTTCAAGCAGAAGTGAATGATTTGCTAGAGCGCGTTCTGAAACTGGCGCAAATTCCAAAAAATCCGGGGAAAGACTATTTTCTGAATATTCTTGATGCCCGTGAGCAGGGATCTGAACTTGCCTTGCGTGCGGCGCAATCAGCGATGTTGCATCAGGGGGCACGTGGGTATCTAAGCAGTGCAGCACCGCAAAGGAGAATGCGGGAAGCCCAGTTCGTCGCAATCGTGACACCTGCCATCAAGCATTTGCGGTCAGAAATGGCGCAACTCGCCAAAGAAGAGTTGCCATCGTGACACCTTCATCCCCGAGGCTTCCAGAAGATCTTTCTGTCAGAACATATATCTGCACAATTTGCGGATGGATTTATGACGAAGCAAAAGGGGATCCGGATAGTGGCATAGCGCCCGGCACGCGCTTTGAAGATATTCCTGATGACTGGTATTGCCCGTTATGCGGCGTCACAAAAGCAGATTTCGAGCTTTACAGTCCAAGCTCACCCTCTGCGCAGCAACCTATCCTGGCACCGGTGATTACACGATCGCGAACTGATTCCATTGTTATTCTTGGGGGCGGCACAGCAGGGTGGAGTGTAGCCCGAAAACTGCGTGAACTGGATGCAACGGTACCCATCACGCTGGTGACCGCCTGTTCCGGCGATATTTATACAAAGCCTGAACTTTCAGTCGCTCTCTCCCGCAACCTGACACACGAAAAACTCCGCAAAGAAACAGGCCTGCAGGCTGCGGCCCGTTTGAATATTCGCCTGATGGCCGAGACAGTAGCAGTCGGGCTGGATGCTTCACGGAGGAGCTTACGTACTACACGCGGTACGCTCCGTTACAAAAGCTTGGTGCTGGCGCAAGGTGCCAGACCTATTTCCCTGCCCTCCCTTCCCGCCAACATGGTTTGGCGTATCAACACGCTTGATGCTTGGCTAGGGCTCCGCGCGCAAATCGGCTCACAGTCGCGTCGTATTGTCATTGTTGGCGCAGGACTGGTTGGCTGTGAACTCGCAGAAGATGCGGCAACGGCTGGGCATGATGTTACGCTCATCACTCAAGGCCCCTACCCGCTTGAATCTCTGCTTCCATCCCAGGCAGGAATGCTGTTGCAGCAACGCTTGCGCCAACGTGGCGTCACAATCATAACCAATACAACAGTTGATATTGTTAAACCTTCCCCTGCTGGTAAAACTATTATTCTCTCATCAGGAAACAAGTGCGACGCTGAAATTGTTATTTCCACGATCGGCCTGGAAACTGATTTAAGGTTAGCCCATATGGCAGACCTTCAAACTAAACAGGGTATTATTGTTGACGAAGCAACACTTCGGACAAGTAACCCATCAATTTATGCTTTGGGAGATTGCATCAGCCTGAATGGGCAGACGTGCCGCTATATTGCACCAATCGCCGCTCAAGCCGATGCCATTGCGCACTCTCTTCTGGGCCTGCCACACGCTGGTTATCAGCATACCAGCCCTCCCATTCGCCTGAAAAGCCGGATTATGCCGTTGGAATTAAGGGGAACACCTGACCCAAGAGCCGAATGGGATGTTGTGGAGGCGACACCCTTCCGACTGCTTATGCAGCAGAAGCAAGGCGGCATCATTACGGCAACGCTGAAAGCCTGACTGCATGAAACCAAACTCAAATCGCTCTTTGCTGCAAACAGAGTCATCCAGCTTGGCGTGCACGACGACTGTTCCCGTTCTTCCATGCCCATGTGGTGGCTTACATGGCTTGTCTCGCCGAGGTTTCATAGCTGGCACGTTAGGCGCAGCACTCCTTGGAACAGCGACACCCTCACTTGCCGCGACAAAACGTCCGGTTGAAAAAAATACTCTGAAAATTGGTTTTGTGCCGATCAGTTGTGCAGCACCGCTTATTATGGCGCAGGCAAAAGGTTTTTTTCAGGATGAAGGGATTACAGTTGATCTGAAAAAAACCGCAGGTTGGGCTCTTATACGGGATAACCTCCTGAACGGTAATTTTGACGCATCGCATCTGCTTTCTCCCATGCCTCTTGCTCTTTCAACAGGGGCCGGACACGCCCCGCATCCTGTTCGTGCTGTCACGATGCAAAATATTAACGGGCAAGCCATCACACTGGCGCTAAAGCATAGAAACCGTCGCGATCCACAAAATTGGAAAGGAATGACTTTTGCTATTCCTTTTGAATTTTCAATGCATAACCTCATGCTCAGGGCTTACCTTTCCCACTACGGCCTGGACCCTGATCATGATGTGACACTTCGTGTAACTGCACCGCCAGAGATGGTCGCGAATCTCCGCGCCGGAAATATTGATGGCTTTCTAGGTCCGGAGCCGTTCAATCAACGTGCAGTAATAGAGGAAATCGGATTTTTACATATTCTGACCGCCGAAATATGGGATGGTCACCCTTGCTGCGCACTTGGCATGACAGAAGAATTTATTACGGAAAATCCCAACACTTATGCTGCGGTACAGCGTGCCATGATCCGCGCTGCCGCCTTCATGCATAACATGGAAAATCGCCTTGAAGCCGCGCAGATCCTTTCCAGACCAGAATACCTGAACCATTCTGAACTGGTCATTCGGCAAGGACTAACCGGGCACTATGCCGACGGTCTTGGAAAAGTTCAGGACAATCCACATCGTGCTGAGTTTAGCCCCTTTCCCTATTATTCTTCTGGATTGTGGATGATGGAACAAATGCAACGCTGGGGCTACATTCCTTCCACTGTTGATAGCCAAAAAATTGTGGAACAGATTTTTCTTCTGCCTGATGTCCGCCATCAAGCGTCCGCCCTCGCTTTAGCCGACCTTCCATTACCGGACGACAATAATTACCCGGTATTTAAGATTTTAGGAAAAACTTTTCCTCCGCAGTTACCTTCATCAGCAGTTGGTACCCAACCATGATGAGGAGAACTGATAAATTAAAAGGTTTTGCACTCAGCGTTCTCCTTACTTTAGCTTTATTGCTGACATGGCAATACCTGACACTCCCGTTTGAGACTCATGTTGGAAGTTCTTCGGCACAGAATGCAGAATATGAGATGTTGATGGGCCATACGCCTGCAACACAGCAGGCTAGCCACAACTTCCCTTCTCCAAGACAATTTGCCGTCGATGCGTGGCAAGAATTGAAATCACCCTTTCATAACACAAATGCCAATAACCGCGGAATTGGATGGCAGTTAGGCGCTTCACTGTACCGAGTTCTTATCGGATATGGACTTGCTGTGATTGTTGCCGTTCCTTTAGGCCTTTTGTTAGGTCAACTGCCCATTTTACGGGCCGGGCTAAATCCATTTATTCAGATTCTGCGACCCATCTCACCACTGGCATGGATGCCAATTGCTCTTTACACCATTAAAGATGCTGAAGAATGCGGTATTTTTGTAATCTTCATCTGTTCCATTTGGCCGATATTACTCAACACATCTTTTGGTGTCAGCAGATTGCGAAAGGAGTGGCTTGACGTCGCGCGCACACTGGAACTGAGTTGGGCTCGACGCTTATGGCTTATCATTCTTCCTGCAGCGGCCCCAACCATTGTCACCGGTATGCGTGTTGGGCTCGGTATTGCGTGGCTAGCGATTGTGGCAGCAGAAATGCTCGTCGGGAGTTCTGGCATTGGGTATTTTGTCTGGAACCAATGGAATAACCTTTCACTCTCCAATGTTATTCTCGCTGTGTTACTCATTGGTGTAACGGGAATGATTTTGGATACAGCGTTCGCGGCTCTTCAACGGAGCGTCAGTTATGCAGAATGAGCCGAATAAGCCCGACCATCTTGTCGTTGTTGATACCCTAGAGAAACGCTACACAAAAGGCGGTGTTCCAGTTTTCTCAGATATTTCATTCAGTATTGATCGTGGCGAAATTGTTTGCATGATCGGACATTCTGGGTGTGGAAAAAGTACAATCCTCAACATTCTGGCGGGCCTTGAAAGTGCCTCTTCGGGGCAAGTCTCAATAAATGGCCATACGATCAGAGGACCAGGACTTGATCGGGGCGTTGTGTTTCAAGGTCATGCCCTTATGCCATGGCTAACGGTTGAGCAAAATGTTGCCATGGCTATACGGTCCCGCCATCCTGGCATGCAGCGCGGTGACGTGAAAAACATGACGGAACATTATCTGGGTCTGGTCAGTCTGAAAGAAGCCATGCATAAACGCCCATCAGAACTTTCTGGCGGTATGCGACAACGTGTGGGTATAGCGCGTGCTTTTTCGACAACGCCGGAACTGCTGCTGATGGATGAACCCTTCGGTGCGCTTGACGCTCTAACACGTGGCGTAATTCAAGATGAACTCCTGAATATTTGCGCACAAACACACCAAACCGTGTTCATGATTACTCACGATATCGACGAAGCCATTCTTTTAGCTGATCGCCTTTTGTTAATGAGCTCAGGGCCAAACGCACATATAGCAGAAGTTGTTCAGAACCCTCTCCCCAAGGAGAGGTCACGGGCAGAAATACATCACCAGAAAGGCTATTCGGATCTTCGTAATCATATAATGGATTTTCTTGTTCAAAAACTGAACTTGAAAGAACCAAAGAACAATTAATGAAATTCTGTCGGGATGTTTTCTATTTCGAGATACGCAGACCGATGATCCGTTTTAGTGTTGCCCTCTCTGCATTTTAACCAAAGTGGGGCGTTTTACCACCAGCCAAGATCTCTACACAGTGCCATGGGCCCTTGCAGCGACGTGTCGTCAAATTACAGGATTTCGCGCAAATGGTGCCATATTAGCCGTTTCAAAGCGCTTGGAGGCCTCCTCACGTAGCCGATCCCCGAGCATATGGTAATCAAAAGGCCCCCAATTACAGAATTTATGTAGGAGAGTTTTTGATTTTTATCATATAATAAAGATCAAAATTAACGGAAAAGAATTGTACCGCCTGGTAAATATGTAATTGTGACCCCACAGGACTCGGAAAGAGTGCGAAACGCGCTTTCTATATCATCTAATCTAAAATTTCCGCTAACCAGACTTTTTTCAAGCCCACTCTTTATGATGAAAACTCTCCCAGCGTAGTAGCGGGATAACTCATGCACAACGTCCGTAAATGGCTGAGCGTCGAAAACAAGACGACCATTACGCCAAGCCAAAGCTATAGATGGATCGGACTTCGTTACTCCTGAAAGTTGCTGATAAGATGCTGTCACCATTTCCCCAGGATCAAGCTGCGTGTGTCCCCCACCTCCACTACGCAACCGCACATCAACATGCCCCCGTTCCAGAATAACGCGATCTTGCTGCCTATCAATCCTAACGGAAAAAGCGGTTCCTGTAACTTTTGTAATACCAAATGGTCCAGTTACCAGAAATGGATGCATGGCATCATGCCGGACATCAAAAAAGGCTTCTCCTTGCAAAAGAGTTACCTTCCGGTGCCCATCATGGAAATTGATCGCTACAGCAGAGTCCGTATTCATCGTCATTTTTGAGCCATCTGGGAGAACAACACCAGTTTGCTGTCCGGCGACCGTAACATAATCCGCGCGCCAGTGAAGAATAACCTCAGGAAGCGTCCATACACATACCATTACAGCCGCGAACCCAGCAGCGGCCAGACAGACGTACTGTTTTAATGGCCTGCCACGCCTGGATTTTTGCTTGTGAATCCTCTCTATACCTGCAACCTCGGAAAACTCACCTACAGCATTCTCGAAAGCTCTGGATTGCCACATTGCCTCAATAACTAAATATGCTTGAGCATGACGGGAACTACGGCCATGCCAGCGCTCAAAAGCATGGAGCGTTGGCTGATCTACTTCTTGACCGAGTAACCTTACAAACCATTCCAATGCTTCGTCCTGCAGCTTGGCATTATCCATGCTTTCGCTATCAAGCCTGTCCTTGGATGAATTGTCCTGTTCCACTTAAACCTATCCAATGCCCGTAATTCGTGCTGCGTGCAGGAAGTATTATACCTTAGACGCTTCCCACTTCACAAACAGGCAAAGAAAATAAAATCTGAAACGACAGATCAATCACCATCAAATCCGCCCATCTGCTCAACACAATGCGCCAGCGCCATTTTCAGATCGTTAAATACGGTACGTTCAGAGACCCCTAGATGGGCGGCAATCCTGCGATTAGTCCACCCTTCTATACGGCTCAGATGCATTACAATTTGTGTTCTACGTGGCAACCGGGATACCGTTTGCCGGAGCAGTTTCAACCGTTGCCGGTCTTGCAATATCCGCTCAACGGACGGTGTATCATCTGCAATAATGTCCACCATTTGATCATCAAGCGAAACTGCTTCTATTTTTCTACGCGCCTTGCATCGCCTCTGATGATCAAACGCGATATTACGGGCTGTCTGATGCAGGAATGGCTCCACACGCTCCACACCTCCAGCCTCTAGCGCTCGGCATACGCGAATATAGGCTTCCTGCGCCAGATCTTCAGCCGTATGTGGATCTCTTACAATCCTTAACAACGACAGAATAAGAGACTGGCGGCGCAATCTGAAGATAACGTTCAGCGCCGGAGACATCCGCTCATACTCCCACCCTGCAAACTACCCTGAGAAATAACAGGTGCACTTTCCCGAATACCCTGCACCCATTATTGATTGTGATTATTAATTGCAATCAAAAAAAATAGGGGGCGACACGTTGATGTCATGTGGTGTTGCCAACCTCGCAACGCCTACTCAAAAATATCGCTATTTTTTTTCCGACTTAGTGCAGCTGAAACGTCAAGGAGATGAAAGAACGAAACTTGCGTGCCGGACAACGCAGGAAAATCGCCAGAAAAAAGGTGTAAATAGTGATAAAAAGCTCCGGAAACGTAATGGGCGTAGCAACTTACGGGCAGACAGGTCACCACAGATACTTAATACACGCTTTGCTCACCCCTTCTCTCTTAAGCTGCGCCTTTGTTACCTTGCAACCACAACTGGCTTGCGCACAGGCAACAGCGCAAGGAGCGCCACTGTCGACGGTAAATCTAGAAAAAAGCGAAAAATTTTCGCTTCCTGCCCAACCTCTTCCAGAAGCAATAAATGCGTTTCTAAGCCAAACTGGGTGGCAGATCAGTTACCCGTCTTCTTTGGCGCAAGGCAAAATGGCCTCCCCCGTTTCCGGGGTAATGCCTCCATCGCAAGCACTTAGAACATTGCTTTCCGGTACCGGCCTCCGTGCCCGTATTATCTCGACAAATGCCGCCGCCCTTATGGCGGATCCCACAAATACTGCAGCTTACACGCCCGATGGCGCCATTGCGCTTGGTCCTGTCTCCGTGAGGGGAGCGAGTGAGTCTGCGTGGGGCCCCGTGCAAGGTTTTGTTGCCAAACGTAGTGCCACAGCGACCAAGACGGACACCTCTCTGGTAGAAACGCCTCAGACTATCAACGTTATCACTGCCGAGGAAATGGAGCGCCTCAAGCCCAAGAGATTAGCAGACGCTCTACGCTACACTCCTGGCGTGGTGAGCGGTGTTCAGCCTAGCACGACCTATTTTGATCGCATCCGTATTCGTGGCTTTTACAGTATCAACAATATTTATCAGGATGGCCTACAGTTAACTCCCTCGGGTACGCTTGCTGTTGCCCAAGTGGATCCTTACTTCCTTGAACGTGTGGAAGTGCTGAAAGGTCCTGCGTCTGTTTTATATGGCCAGAATGGCTCAGGCGGCCTAATTAATATGGTCACCAAGCGTCCCACAGGAGAAACTTTCCAGAGTGGCCGCATCAATATCGGTGCCTACAATCTTTACGAAGGCAATGTGGATGTTGGAGGCACGCTGAGGGATAGGCATTTTGCCTACCGTATTGAGGCGATTGCCCGCAAGGCGGGCCTTAAAGGTGACTACGGCACACCAGAACGTTTTGCGCTGGCACCATCGTTAAAATGGACACCAACCCAAAAAACATCGCTGACCGTCATGGTCAATTTGCAGATCGACCCCCAAGGTAACTCAAGCGGTTATCTACCGTCTGTAGGGACCATCCTGCCCAACGTAAATGGACGCTTCCGTCGCTATATTTATACGTGTGATCGCTCCTACTGCGACTACAACAGGAAACAGGCCTCCTTTGGCTATGATTTTCATCAAAAAATTATCGAAAATTTGGAATTTCGTCAGAATACACGGTTGATGTACGTGGATACGAACACCCACACCCTCTCGCCCGGCAGCCTGCTTGCCGACCAGAAGACCATTTCCCGCACAGCCATGTATCAAACTGCCACAACAGAGGGGATCGAAGTTGATAGTAACCTGGCTTACAGGTACGCACTTGGCCCAATACATAATTCCATTGTTGCCGGTTTCGACTATCGTATTTTCAGCTCAGACAATATGACCAGTCAGGGTACCAGTGCGGCTCTTAATCTGGATCTAAACCATCCAACTTACGGTAATTTGACCATCCCCACCTTGATTAAGCGGTCTGATAACACGCTTATTCAGGAGCAGTACGGTGTCTACGCCCAGGATCAAATCGCATTCAGAAAATGGCGGCTTCTGGCTGGCTTGCGGCAGGACTGGGCAAGAACAAAAACTGATAACTACCTGACCAATAGCGACAGCACCCAAAAAGACCATGCTTTTACCGGCCGTGTTGGCCTCGTCTATCTATTCGATTTTGGTCTCTCACCGTATGTAAGTTATTCAACCTCATTCGAACCCACCAGCGGAACCGACTATTTTAATCAGGCATTCAAACCAAGTATGGGCAAGCAGATTGAGGTCGGTGCCAAATACCAGCCAAAAGGGCTGAACAGCCTTTTCACCGCATCTCTTTTCAATCTGGAACGCACAAATGTCACCACAGCGGATAATGCCCATACCTGCTCGGCAGCACCGCAGCTTTCTGATTGCGGAAACTTCTCGGTTCAAACAGGAAAAGTGCGTGTCAGAGGAGTGGAGTTAGAAGGTAAAATCAGCCTGACGAATGAACTGAATGCAACCATCGGCTACACTTATATGGATGCACGGGTTACACGTAGTAATGACGGCTATCAGGGAAATATTCCTACAGATACTCCCAACAATATGGTTACAAGTTGGCTCGACTACCGCTTTTCGTCCGGTGCCATGAAGGGGCTTTCCATTGGCGGAGGGGCCCGTTACATGGGCCGGATGTTTGCAGATGGCGCCAACGCCATGCGTATTCCAGATTATGTCCTGGTAGACGGCATGATCTCCTATGATTTTGCGACAGTTCCATCTCCGTGGAAACATCTAAAACTCACGCTCTCGGCCACGAATTTGGCAGACCGCAAAGCCATTGGCGGCTGCCTGAGCTCCAGTTATTGCGATTATGTTGGCCGACGGACAATTTCTGGTTCCATCGGTATGAAATTTTGATCTTCATGCCCATTATTCGCGCAGAAAAGATCGAAATCGCCTACCAGACGACCTCCGTCATACGGGAGCTCACACTCTCCATAGAGTGCGGGACTATGATTTCACTCGTCGGGCCCAACGGCTCCGGCAAATCAACTCTCCTTAAAGCTCTTGCCGGTCAAATCCGGCTAAAAGATGGAAAGGCGTTTCTTGACGAACAGGAAATCCGTCACACCGGTTCCCGTGCCACAGCCAGACGCCTTTCCTTTTTGCCACAGGCCCCTCTCGTCCCTGAGGGGCTCAGTGTCCGAGAGCTGGTTGCTTTAGGTCGTTTTCCGCATCTTGGTTTTACAGGTCTGCGCTCTCAGGAAGATGAACGAGCCATAGATCAGGCCATGGAGATGGCGTCCGTGAAGGAACTGTCCGCACGCCCTGCCGAGCAGCTTTCAGGCGGTCAGCGTCAGCGGGTCTGGATTGCCATGACCTTGGCCCAGCAATCCGATATTCTGTTTCTGGACGAACCCACCACATATCTTGATATCAGCCATCAGATTGAGGTGCTCGACCTCCTTCAGCACATGAACCGGGATTACCGACGCACTGTTGTCATGGTGCTCCACGATCTGAATCTTGCAGCACGTTATTCTGATCGTATCATTGCACTACGTGACGGTACAATTCACGCAGATGACACACCCTCCAGAGTGGTGACACCGAAGATACTGGAACAGGTGTTCGGCATACAGGCTGAAATTCACATAGATTCAGCCACAGGTCGTCCGTGGTTCATTCCCGGTCGTCTCCTTCCCCTGCGAACGGACAAGACATCATGACGTATTACAGACGACATATTCTGGGGAGCATGGTCCTCAGTCTTCTCCCCTTCTGCAATGCCAAAGCAGAAGATCACTGCATACATGATGATCTTGGCGAGACGTGTGTGGACAAAACCGCCAGCCGTGTCGTGGCATTAGACCAGCAGAGTATCGAATTTTTGTTAGCCCTCGGCGTACAGCCTGTTGGCGTTACCAGCCCGGAAAATTATCGTAAATTTACAGGAAACTCAGCGCCTGAACTCTCATATTCCGTGCAGGACCTCGGTTTGTCTTCCAGCCCCAATATCGAGTTGATCATGGCGCTGCAGCCAGATCTTATTCTGGGCAATATAACCAATGTTCAAAAAAATCTCTCATTGCTAAAAGAGATTGCGCCCGTCTCTGCTTTCGCATCTTATCCGTCAGGACATTCTGACCAGTTCACCACCATGCTGTCCAATCTGCGCACCATTGCGCGACTTGTGGGGCGGGCAACGGAAGCAGACCATTTCTGCAAAATGCTCGATACTGCGCTGGACACGGGATACCGAAGGCTCGCGACCCTTGGACTAACATCAAAACCTGTCGTGTTAGGCAACATCAATGCCGGAGCCCGTGGTGCGGAAATTATGCTGTTCAACCAGAACGCCCTACCCGCCCAAATATTGAAAAGACTTGGCTTTTCCTATGCCTGCAATGATGAACGCTACCGTGAGAAAGGATTTACCGTCACCAGCGTTGAAACGCTTATGGAGTTTGAAAATGCCGACTTCCTTTACATGCCCTTCAACGAAAAAGGAATGGAGCGGCTTATTCAAACTCCCATCTGGCGTAATCTGCGCTTTGTCCGTGAAAAACGTCTACATTCCATTCCTTACCGCCTTATCCATAATGCTCCCCTGAGCACACGTTTATTTCAGGCAGATGTTGTTTCTGCGTTCCAATCATGATGACCAAACAGCGGCAAAGCGAATACATCGTACTCTTATGTGGGGCGCTGGCGCTCGTCTTTACATTTGCTCTCAATATCACCCAAGGCGAAGCTTCCATCAATTTTGCAGCCATACTTAACGCCTTTTTTGACACCCAGAAAAATCTGACGACAGACATCATTCTGGGGTTCAGGTTACCTCGAGCTATTATGGGGTGTATCGCAGGAGGCGCTCTTGCTGTCTCAGGCGCGCTGACGCAAAGCATTCTACGAAATCCGATTGTCTCTCCTAGTCTCTTGGGCATTCACGCAGGCAGTTTTCTATTTATCGTCTTGGCTGTTATTTTTGCCCCCCTCCTTATGGCCGACCACCCATTCCTTGTATCTATAAGCGGCGGACTTTGTGCTGTTCTTCTTGTGGGGTTGATTGCAGGGGGGAGAAGTGCCCCCCCATTACGTATGCTGCTAAGTGGCCTGCTCGTCGGCATGTCTCTTAACGGTCTAACGGAGGCCCTTCTTATTCTGCACGAAGAGCAGTCTCGTCAGATTATCGGCTGGAACGCGGGTTCACTTCGACAAAATGGATGGGACAATCTGCAACTTGTCTGGCCGTGGATTACCGTAAGCCTCTTGCTTGCATTGCTCATGGCCCACCAGCTTGATGTCGCACGGCTAGGCAGTGATGCAGCCCGTGGACTGGGCCAAAAAACGCGTCTGGTTAGCGGTATAGTCTTTGCTCTTATCTTGATCTTGAGCGGCATAACCATTGCGGTGACTGGACCAATCGGCTTTGTCGGCCTTGTCGTGCCGCATCTGGTAAAACAGGCAGGGATCAGAAGGCACGCGATCATACTGCCAGCCTGCATCTTATGGGGAGGATCGCTCCTTCTTGCAGCCGATACGTTGACCTATCAACTTGGCAGCTTGACTGATACGCCTCCAGTGGGCGCGGTTACTGCCATGATTGGAGCTCCTTTCCTGCTTTGGCTGGTTCTGCACCAATCGCACGGGGACCGTGGAGTTATTCTGAGTGAGGGACAGACATCTCGCTTTTTTCTCCCCCGTATTACGTACGCTCCCTTGTGGCTTATCGCAGTATTCATATTGTCTCTGATTATCCTGTTGCTGATAGCCGGACTTGCATGGGTCGGCGGTTATTCGCTGTCAGTCTCTCAATTACTGCAAGCACTTCATGGTGCAAAAGGGAGTATAGCAGAGCGTATTGTATGGAATATTCGTCTGCCACGCTTATGTAATGCCTTTTTGGTGGGGGCTGGTTTTGCACTGGCAGGCACGCTTTTTCAAGCCGTATTGCGTAATCCTTTGGCGGATAGCGGCGTTGTCGGTGTCAGTGGTGGAGCGGCGGCGGCTTCTCTCCTCCTGCTGGCTCTTGTTCCTGCAGCTCCGCCTTACGCAATCGGTCTTTCCGCCCTGTCTGGTGGGCTATGTTCGGGCGGTGCTGTCTATGCAATGGCGTGGCACCTGGGTCTTTCTCCCGGACGGCTTAGTATTATCGGCATTTCAGTGGCTGCCTTGTGTGGTGCGTTCACCCAGATCTTACTCATTCAGTCCCGCTTTACAGGAAATCCACTCATTTGGCTGATCGGCAGCCCTTATGGAACATCGTGGTCAACCACCTCTCTTCTCGCTGTCACACTGGTAGTGGCTTTCCCCTGCGTATGGCTGATAGCAGAGCTTATCGGATTACTGTGCCTAAACGATCAAAGTGCCCACGGCCTCGGGCTTGATGTTAACACAACGCGCCTTCTGGCTGGCGGTATCGGCATTGCTGTTGCATCCCTTTGCGTGTCATGCACGGGCCCGATTGGCTATGTCGGACTCATCGCCCCCCATATGGCCAGATTACTTGTGGGCCATCTTACACGACCCAATCTTCTTCTCGCTCCCCTTATCGGCGCAGTTCTGGTTGGTGCGGCAGATTGCCTGGCCCGCGTCATAATCGCACCTGCTGAACTCCCTACCGGCGCTGTTATCGCAATGATCGGCGCCCCTTATCTGCTTTATCTGACAAGAAGAAGCCTGAAAGCATGAATCATGCGCGATAGAAAAATTCACTTCAATTCATGCATCGACTGGCTGGATTTAGCGTGGCGCCTGCCAGGAGAAAGTCCCTGTCGGTTATTTGATATCAGGCAACTGGAAGAACGTGCCCAGCTTGCGGAACGCGGCTTGATGGATGCCTTGTTCATGGCTGATTTTTATATCTATCGAGCCGGTTTTTCCATGGAACCACTCACGGTGCTCTCTGCGCTCGCCACCATGACCCGCCATATCGGACTCATCGCGTCCGTCTCCACCACCTACAACGAGCCCTATGATCTGGCGCGTCTGTTTGCATCGCTCGATCACATCAGTAATGGACGAGCTGGCTGGAACATGGTGACAACCGCTGTCGACAAAGTTTCTCAAAATTACAGTAAAAAAGAGCATCTTGAACATGATACTCGCTACGCACGGGCCCATGAGGTGGTTCAGATTGTCACCCGTTTATGGGCTGGCTCACACACGAACAGAATAGATACGCTTGATCATCAGGGGGACTGGTTTACAGTCAAGGGAGATATAAACATGCCCCCGTCTCCTCAAGGTCAGCCAGTAAGAATGCAAGCGGGCTCGTCACAAGCAGGACGAGATTTTGGAGCGCACTGGGCAGAAATTATTTTCACTGCACAGCCTATTCTCGCGGTCGCACAAGATTTTTACTCAGATATACACCAGCGGATGGCCACGCTGGGACGTGCGCCACACGAAGCCAACATCCTGCCCGGCCTTATGCCAATTGTTTGCCACACGCGTTCAGAAGCTGAAGATCTTCTGGCCGCGCGCGCAGGCCCAGATCAGGGAAACGCCAGCCGCATGCGGGAAATGGTAGGGTTTGACCTCACCACACTTCCCCAGGATGAGCCTGTCCCCCTTGAACTTTTACCTCCCAAGGGAAGCACCAATGGCATGAGGGGGCGCTCAGACCTTTATCTCGACCTTATCCGCAAGCATAGGCTCACGCCCCGGCAAGTTCTTGGGCAAGGTGCTCATCTCGCTTACGCAGGAACTCCTATGGATATGGCGGACCTTATAAGCGAATGGTTTACCGGAAAAGGCTGTGACGGCTTCACGCTCATGTGGCCCTCCCTAGAGGCCAACATCCTGTTTGTGGATGAAGTCATCCCGATCCTGCAAAAACGCGGCCTATATCGAACAGCCTATACAGGTACCACCTTGCGTGAGCATTTCAATTTGAAAGCTTTTACATAAGCGATGTCAGGATCAATACAATGAACCCTCTTTATCTGAAATGTGTTCTCGCAAATGATCTTCAATCAGATACCGTCCGTCCATGGCCCGGAAATTTCTCCAACGTGGCAAGACAGGCCCGCCTTATTGAAGCGGCTGGCTTTGATGCCCTGGTCTGCGCTGATCCTGAATCTTTTTCACAAAAATTATCTAAACAGAATGGGTTTTCTTACGAGAACTACACGTTGTCAGCCGCTCTTACCGCCATAACCAAGACACTCAAGCTGATTATCCCTGTGCCAACAAGCTGCAGTGAACCATATAACGTTGCCCGTCGGCTGGCAGCCATTGACCATATTAGCAATGGCCGCACAGCTTGGATTGCAACTCCCGTAGCCGATTATGACACACTTGCGCATTATAATTCTATTGTGACAGACAATGATCCTTACGAACGGGCAGGTGAATTCATAGACGTGACAAATAAACTCTGGAATAGCTGGTCTGCCGAAGCCATTATCATACGCGATAATGGACGATCTGGTGTTGACGCTCGCCATAACAAACCGATCCAGCATGTCGGTAAACATTTTTCAGTCATGGGCCCCTTGGACGTCCCCCGACCGCCGTACGGTCCTATCCCGATAGCTTGGACCGACATCAGTGAGGCAGGAAAAAAACTCGCTGTACGCCACGCCTCATGTATATTTACTGACCAACCTACTATGACACATGCAAGCCACTTCAAAGATGAAATACATCAGTGCCTATTAATGCAAGGTCGTAAAAAGGAGGACATAAAAATCATCACAAACCTGACCGTCACATTAACATCTGCGACCGAAACAGGAGGTTCTACTCATCCTGCAATGATGCAAGAGACGCATCAGCCCGAAAGACCAACATATATCGGTCACGCAGAAGGCCTACTCAATTTTATGAAACGTTGGCATGATCATAAAGCCACCGATGGTTTCAATCTTATTTGGTCTCAAGGAGAAAGCGGTCTTATCGCGTTTGCCAAAACGCGAGGCGCTGGAGTTGTTAATCTTCTGCAATGAACCATCCTATGTGTTTCATCGGCTTGCCGATGGAACTGAAGCTGTAAGGGGTTGTTTGAAAAGTCAGTAGCTGAAATCTAGCAAGGGGTTTGGAGGGCTGAAAGCACAACGCGGGGCCATTGGGATAAAAGTTTAGTGCTTTCAGTTTCGAAAAGACCTGCGAGACCGATCTGGCAGGCTTCTCAAACAACCTCTCAGTGACGTGTTTTTACTTTCTGAACGCCAGACGGAGGTGATCAAGCCATATTTCCCTGAAGCATTGATAGCCCGGCTTTTAGTTTCAGTAGCGTGCAGGCAGGTCGCACCAGTGGGGCCGGATCGCAATCCCCACAAACATCCATTCACGAACAGACAGTTATCCGATCCTGCGCGTCTCTCCTGCCAGCAGCACCGTGATCGTCTTCCTGTTCACTGCGCTCAATTCTTACCTTCTGATCACCATTGCTTGCGCCGCATCTCGATACGGAACTCTGTAAAGCGGCAAGCAGGCTATGTGGGGGCTCTGAACGTAGATTGAGCCTAATTTTCTTTTGGTGACACACATGCGCTGTTCTTCGGTCAGGCTTTGTCGTCTGGACATGATATGATGGAAACAAAGTGCCGGAAAAGACATATGTCGGTTTGGCAAGCCCGACGCCCTGAACATGGTTCTGATCGCGCTCCGCAGCCGGAACATATCCCGCGGTCGGATCGCATGGCTCTGGCACCATGATGTGCCGGTAGGCGGGAAGATCGACATTGTCTAGCGCCTCACACAATATGACAGGCGTTAGCACCGGCAGGGTGGCGATATCCGCGGTTCGTGCTGAAGGTGAGAATAAACTCATCCCTCCACTCACAAACGCAAACAGGACAGTCAACTGCAGGTTAAATGATCTCGAGAGCGGACTATCTATCGCCTGCTGGACGTCTATGGTGAGAAGGGCTGTCGTCATGGCCTGTCGATCCATATGGCCATTCCTCTCGCATCCGGAAAAACATTTGAGAAACCAAATCGTTCGTAAAGCCGCCAGGCCTCGCCATTAGCCATCAGGCTTACATATATTTCCGCAGGAATGGTGGAGCATATATGACGCATGATAGCGTCCACGATTGCAGACCCGATTCCATGCCCCTGATGGGCAGGATCAACAGCGATGTCCACAACGTGGATAAAGAGCGCACCGTCGCCGATCATCCGTCCCATCCCTACGATGTCAGAGCCGTGCACGACATGCACCCCGTAGAGTGTATGAGGAAGGCCCGCCTGAACGGCGCATAAAGTGCGCGGGGTCAAACCACTTATTTTACGCAGACGACAATATGTCGCCGCGTCGGGAACGCCTGTGCGAAACGCGTATCCGTCAGGCAAAGGATAGTGTTCTTGGGGACCGAGAGACATGATGGTCGTTTCCTCTTCGGAAGCCTCCATCGTCAGCCTGACTAGTCGTTCTGGTAAAATGACTCAATACAAGCCGACTGATGCGACTTGAGTCATCAAAAGAGACCTCACGCCGCTCCAGAAACGGAGCGCCACCAAAAGCCAACAGCGGGATTGGTTGTGCGGATCATGATTTTTTTTGCCATATTCGAACTTTTTACGCAATGAAAGATGATGTCAGCATGTAGTGAGATGACGTCTCAAGGCCGACATTCCGCTTGCCTGAAGGGTTTCGGGCGCCGCGAGGCGTACG
>NZ_LHZU01000090.1 GCF_001580995.1 Acetobacter senegalensis | reverse complement strand
CGATATCCGGCGGGGCCGGGGTCAGGGTGGGTTCCGGCGGTGGCGCAGGCGGAATGGTGGGTGAGGGCGGCATATGCCCGTTGCTAGGCTTGCCTGCCTGTGTGGTGCTCTGCCCTGTTGTCCGTCCTGCCGCTGGTTGCGCGGTGGTTGCTCCGGTTGCTTGCCCGCTGTTTGGAACAGAGGAACTTGTGTGCCCCGGTGAGGCAGCGTGGCCTTGCGTGCCAGTGCCAGTGCCAGTTGCGGGTGTGGTCTGCGGCTGGGCAGGCTGGGTGGTTTTGGAGACCGAACTGCGGTTGGTGGCGGTGCGGCCGGATGACTGGGTGCCTGCCGTAGCCGGAGCCGTCTGCTGGGATGATGCCGCAGGGGCGCTGGTGAGTGGTGGCTGCATGACCGGCTTTTGCGCCACAGGCCGGTGCCCGGCGGAGGGATGCGCCGGAGCCTGCGGTGTTTTGGTCGCGGGGGCGGCCTGCTGTGCGGGTGCGCCGCCCAGAGCATCCAGCGCCTGAGAATTGGTGACAACCTGAGCCTGCGCGCCAGCGGCGGGCAGCAGGAGGAGGGCGCACAGCGCAGCGAGACGCGGCGATGGGAGAAGGGTGCTCTGCATTACGGGCAAGACTAAACCAGAAAAGAGGCCGGGTGGAATGGGTGAACGCATTTTCCGCCCGCAAAGGGGCGAATATGCGGCATCAGGCTGAGAACTGTTCGGCCGTAATGCGTTCAGAAAGGGTCTGGCCGGGGTCAAACAGCACGGTTACGGCCAAACTCCGGTCTTCATGCACATGAACGGAGACAACATCCCGGATCTCGATCGAATCTGCCACGGCGGCAACGGGCCGTTTCTCGTGTTCCAGAATGGTGAAGCCCACATGCGCGGTAGAGGGCAGCAGCGCGCCCCGCCAGCGCCGGGGGCGGAACGGGCAGATGGGGGTTAGCGGCAGCATGTTGCCCGCCAGTGGCACAATGGGCCCATGGGCGGAAAGGTTATAGGCGGTGGAGCCTGCAGGCGTGGCCACCAGTGCGCCATCACAGATCAGTTCGGGCATGCGCACCATGCCATCCACATCCACCCGCAGTTTGGCAGCCTGCCGTGTCTGGCGGAACAGGAACACATCATTCAGGGCAAGGGCTTCAAAAACCTCGCCAGAAACCTGCGTGGCCTTCATGCGTAACGGGTGCAACTGGGCTGCCTGCGTGGTGGCCAGCCGTTGGGGCAGATCTTCCTCCAGCATGGGGTTCATCAGAAACCCGACGGAGCCGCAGTTCATGCCATAGACCGGCACGTTCAGGTTTTCTTCCAGCACCACGCGCAGGGTTTCCAGCATGAAGCCATCGCCCCCCAGGCACACAATCACTTCGGCCTCGCCGGGGTGCACGTTGCCATACTGGCGGGCCAGACGGTCAAATTCATGGCGCGCGGCCTCGGTGGGGGCGGCCATGAAGGCAATGCGGGTCGGAACATCCTGTGCAGCAGGCAAGGGCGGTTGGGCCGGGATCGGGCTGAAGGTCATGGCAGTCGCCCCAAGGCTGATTGTGCGGAAAACAAAGGGTTTTCCTTATCCTGCAACGGCGGTGGGGTGAAGGAGGGGGAATGCATTTTTCTCCGCTTCCGCCTGCCACTGGGCTTCCGCCACATGGAGGGCGAACTGTTCAGCCAGGCAGGTGCCCAGAATGTCATCATACACGGCAAGGGTGGCGGTCTGCATGGTCAGGGTGGTGTAGTGTTCCAGCACCATGGCACGGGCGGCTTGCCCCATGGCCAGTCGTCCTTCTGGCGCGGCATGCAGCACGGCGGACAGCGCATCTGCCAGGGCCTCGGTATCACCGGGCGGCACGCTCAGACCCGTCATGCCGTGCTGCACGGTTTCCAGCGCGGCACCATGGCTGGTGACAATCACCGGGCGGCACATGGCCTGGGCTTCCACCACCACACGCCCGAAGGGTTCGGGCCGTAGGGACGGAATGACCACAGCGGTTGACAGTGCGAGGGCTGCTGGCATGTCCTGACAATGGCCGGCAAAACGCACCTGTTCGGCAAGGCCCAGCGTCTGGGCATAGGTGGCCAGTTCCTGCCCATAGGTGCTTTTGGCGGGGCAGGAGCCTGCAAACACGCAATACCACGGCAGGGTTGGGGCCTGTTTTTTCAAGCGGGCGAGGGCATCAAGCAGAAACCGCTGGCCTTTCCACTCCGTCAGCCGACCGGGCATTAGAATAACGGGCGTATCTGGCGGAAGCGCCCATGCCTCGCTAAGGGTATGGACACGTTGGCCGCTTACGGCTTCCGGGCTGAACTGCCGAATATCCGCGCCACGGGGAATAACGCGCAGCCGGTCTGGCCCCACATGATACTCCTCCGCCAGCCGCTGGCCGATATGGCGGCTGATGGCGATCACACGGTCCCCTGCGGCCAGAACGGCGTTATAGCGTTTCTTGCCGGGAAAAGAATTGGCATGCACGCCGTGCCAGGTGGTGACAAACGGTGTGTCCGTGCGGCTGCATGCCAGCCGTGCCACCCAGGCTGGCGCGCGGGAGCGGGCATGAACAAGAGAGACCTGATGCTCCTGTATGATGCGTGCCAGATGCCGGGCATTGCGCATGATAATAAGCGGGTTCTTGCTGCCACAGGTTGGCAGCATGATATGCGTGGCCCCCAGCCGCTCCAGCGCGGGCACCAGCCGCCCCCCGGCGCTGACAACCACCGCTTTTGCCCCGGCCTGGGTGATGGCATCCGCCATTTCCAGCGTGCCCCGTTCTACCCCACCCTGATTCAGCGCAGGCAGGATTTGCAGGATAACGGGAGAAGATGGCGGATTAGTCATGTTCGGCTGTTAGCATGGTTTTCACGCCACAGACCACTCCGCAGTGTGCCTGCGTTGCCAAGTTGCGGGTTGACCGGTACGCAGGCTTGTTTCCCTATGGCGGGTGTGATGTCTGATTTGTCTTTTTCCGTGCGTGGTTCGGCCTTGTGCGTGCCGTTGGGGTTGGGGCTGTTGCTGGTGGCCCAGCCAGCCCGCGCCCTGCCGCAGGCGGATAAAACCCTCAGCACCCTCCATGTTCATGAACAACCTCGTGCGGCCTCTCCGGGGCAGGCAGGTGACCGCTCCGCCACCCCCGGGGCCGGGCATGCAGCGGCTGCATGGACGGCTGATGCGTGTCTGGCCATGGTGGGGGAAGATCCGTTTGGCGCACGGGATTACGCGCAGGACTGGCTGCACCATGGGGGAGATCGCGCAGCCCGGCACTGCCATGCTCTGGCGCTGATTGAACTGGGGGATGAGCAGACAGCCGCGCAGGAACTGGATGATCTGGTGACCAAGGAGCCATTTTCCGGGCCGGATAGTTCCGCCAGTGTGCGGGCCATCATGGCGGTAGAGGCCGTGGATGCGTGGCTTGCCGCCGGGATGCCGCAGAATGCAGTGCGGGTGGCGGATTACGCCCTTGCCATTCGCCCCGGAGACGAGGCGCTGAGTGTGGCCAAGGCCCGGGCCCTGCTGGAACTGAATAACCCGCAGGCGGTGGTGGTGGAACTGGGCGCACTGGTGGCGCATACCCCCACAGCGGGGGCGGAGGCTTATGTGCTTCTTGCCTCGGCCGAGCGGCGATGCGGCCAGTTGGACAAGGCGCGGGAGCATGTGGCCCGTGCCCTTGCGCGTGCGCCCGAAAACCCTGCTGCCCTGCTTGAGGAAGGGATCATCCGCGAGCAGGTGGGCGATGCTGTGGGCGCACGGACAGACTGGCAGCGTGTGCTTGATCTGGCCCCGGATGGGCACGAGGCCGACCTGGCCCGGCAGGATCTGGCTGTGCTGGCGGCAGACCCTGATGCTGCGGATGCGGAGTCTCCGTGAAAACGCAAGGGCAGGGTGTCATACGGGGCCGGCTACAGAAGACGGAGCCAGAGCGTATTCTGGTGATCCGGCTAGGCGCGCTGGGAGATTTTGTGCAGAGCTTTGGCCCGTTTCAGGCCATCCGGCAGGCGCACCCGCATGCTCATATCACGCTCCTGACCACGCGACCGTTTGCGGAATTGGGCAGGCTCGCGCCGTGGTTTGACGCGGTCGAGGTGGATGCCCGTTCCCGCTGGCGCGACCTGAAAGGGGTCATGGCCCTGCGCGCGCAGTTGCGCGGGTATGATCGGGTTTATGATCTTCAGACCTCTGGCCGCACGGCCCGGTATTTCTGGCTGGCGGGTCGGCCGGAGTGGTCAGGCCATGTGGCGCGCGCCGCACTGGCTCATGCCAATCCATGGCGGGATGATATGCACACCCGCGCCCGCCAGCGTGATCAGCTGCGCATGGCCGGGATTGAGGATGTACCTGTGCAGCCGGATGTAAGCTGGCTGGCCGGAAGAGGGCCGCATCTTCCATCCCCTTATGCTGTGCTGGTGCCCGGGGCTGCGCCGCATCGGCCTGCCAAGCGCTGGCCTGCGCGCCGTTACGGAGAACTGGCGCAGAAAATGGTGGCGCAGGGGCTTCTGCCCGTGGTGGTGGGGGGCGCGGCGGATAAACCGCTTGCCGAAATGATCCGCCAGTTATGCCCGCAAGCCCTTGATCTGACCGGCCAGACCAGCCTGCCAGATCTGGCAGGTGTTCTGGGCCGTGCCGCAGTGGCCGTGGGGAATGATACTGGCCCCATGCATGTGGCCGCCCTGATGGGGTGCCGTTGTGTGGTGCTGTTCTCTGCCGAGAGCAATCCGGCCCTTACCGCGCCTTTAGGGGCCGCGCCGGCGCAGGTTTGTGTGCTTTCTGTGCGTGATCTGGCTCTACTTTCTGTTGATAGGGTTGCAGCCGCGCTCTCGTGGCGTCATTAAGAGGCTTGTTTGAGACACCTGTCAGCGTGGTCTGGCGGGGCTTTTTGCGTCTGAATGTGTTGGCTTTTTGTCCCGGTGTTTCGCATCGGGCTTTCAAAATCCATCCTTTCAGTCCCCAAGCCCTCTCCCTGTCGCCGGTTGCGGGTGTATCAGACGGTTTCTGAACGTTTTTTTCATCTTTTCAGTATTCTGGAGTTCTTCCATGCCTGCCATCACCTTGCCCGACGGATCCGTTCGCAGTTTTGACGGGCCGGTAACGGGCACGACCATCGCCGGGTCAATCGGCCCCGGTCTGGCCAAGGCGGCGCTTGCCATGGAAGTAAATGGGGCGTTGCAGGATATCAGCCGTCCGATTGAGCAGGACGCATCCATCCGCTTCATTACCCGCAAGGACCCGGAATCGCTGGAAATGATCCGGCATGACGCGGCCCACGTGCTGGCCGAGGCCGTGCAGTCCCTGTTTCCCGGAACTCAGGTCACCATCGGGCCGTCCATTGAAAACGGCTTCTATTACGATTTTTACCGCAACGAGCCGTTCAGCCCGGAAGACTTTGCCGCCATTGAAGCGCGGATGAAGGAAATTGTGGCCAACGCAGAACCGTTTGTGCGGGAAGTGTGGCCACGGGATAAAGCCATTGCCTTCTTTGAAGAAAAAGGCGAGCGCTTCAAAGCCGAACTGATCCGTGATCTGCCGGAAGATGAAGACATTTCCATCTACCGTCAGGGCGAATGGCTGGATCTGTGCCGTGGGCCGCACCTGCGCTCCACCAAGGATGTGGGCACCGCTTTCAAGCTCATGAAGGTGGCCGGGGCCTATTGGCGTGGGGACCATCGCAACCCCATGCTGACCCGCATCTACGGCACGGCGTGGCGTGACCAGAAGGAACTGGATACACACCTGCACCAGCTTGAAGAAGCTGAACGGCGCGACCACCGCCGCATCGGGCGGGAAATGGATCTGTTCCATTTTCAGGAAGAAGCCGTGGGCCAGATTTTCTGGCACGCCAAGGGCTGGCGTCTGTATTCCGCGTTGCAGGACTATATGCGCCGGGCCCAGACCCGCAACGGCTATCAGGAAGTGCGCACACCGCAACTGGTGGACCGCGCCCTGTGGGAGGCCTCCGGCCACTGGGACAAATACCGCCACCACATGTTTGTGGCCACGGTTGAGGATGAGGACAAGACACTCGCCCTCAAGCCCATGAACTGCCCGTGCCATGTGCAGATTTTCCGCCATGGCCTGCGGTCCTACCGTGAGCTACCCTTGCGCATGGCAGAATTTGGGGCCTGCCACCGGTATGAACCTTCAGGCGCGCTGCATGGTCTGATGCGTGTGCGCGGCTTTACGCAGGATGACGCCCATATCTTCTGCACCGAAGACCAGATTGCTGATGAAACTGTAAAGTTCGTGCACATGCTGCATGCGGTTTACAAGGATCTGGGCTTTGAACATGTGCGCGTGAAGTTTGCTGATCGCCCTGAACAGCGGGCCGGAAGTGACGCCACGTGGGACAAGGCGGAAAGCGCGCTGAAAGAAGCCTGCACCGTGGCTGGCGTGGACTATGAATACAACCCCGGTGAAGGCGCGTTTTATGGGCCGAAGCTGGAGTTTGTGCTGCGTGACGCCATTGGGCGGGACTGGCAGTGCGGCACCTTGCAGGTCGATCTGGTTCTGCCGGAACGACTCGATGCCAGCTATATCGGTGAGGACTCCGCGCGGCATCGCCCGGTCATGCTGCATCGCGCCATTTTGGGGTCCTTTGAGCGGTTCCTGGGGATTCTGATCGAACAGCATGCGGGCCGCTTCCCGCTGTGGCTGGCGCCTGTGCAGGTTGTGGTGGCCTCCATTGTGAGTGATGCCGCACCCTATGCCGAGGAAGTGACAGCCGCCCTTCGGGAGGCTGGTCTGGCGGCTGAAGCTGACGTGCGGAATGACAAGATCAACGCCAAGATTCGCGAGCACAGCGTGGCGCGTGTGCCGGTTATTCTGGTTGTTGGCCGACGTGAGGCAGAGCAGCGCACCGTGGCTATGCGGCGGCTGGGCAGCACGGATCAGGAAAATCTGGGCTTTGATGAGGCCGTTACCCGCCTTGCCGCAGAGGCCACACCGCCGGATATGCGCAAAAAAATGTAAAAACCAGGGTGCGATCTGGAACAAGGCAGGGATGACGGCGTTTTCTGCGCGGACACGCTTGATAAATGCCCCGGAATTGCGCACATAATACTGTGCAGAGCGGAAGCACCCAAGCGGGTGCTTTTGTTTGTTTATTGAATCCATGACAGGAGCTGACCATAGCCAGACCCCCTATTCCCGCGCCGCCCACCCGCGAGGGACCACGTGTTAACGAGGAGATCCGTGTACCGCAGGTTCGTCTGATTGACGAAAACGGCGAGATGGCCGGTGTATTGACCACCCGTGATGCGCTTGCGCGTGCTTACGGCGTTGGGCTTGATCTTCTTGAAATCAGCCCGAACGCTGAGCCGCCCGTTGCCAAGATTCTGGATTACGGGAAGTTCAAGTACGAGCAGCAGAAAAAGCGCAACGAAGCCCGCAAGAAGCAGAAGGTTATCGAAATCAAGGAAGTCAAGGTTCGTCCGAATATCGACGAAAATGACTACCAGGTTAAGATGCGTTCCGTGAAAAGCTTCCTGGGGGATGGCGACAAGGTCAAGGTGACCCTCCGCTTCCGTGGGCGTGAAATGGCGCATCAGGAACTGGGGATCAAGGTTCTTGAGCGTATCCGCACGGAAATGGATGAACTGGCCAAGGTGGAGCAGATGCCGCGCCTTGAAAACCGCCAGATGATCATGGTGCTCGCACCACGGTAACAGGGTGTAGGGAGATGCCTGAAGCACCCGGATCAGGAGGGCTGGCCTCAAAAAAGGGGCGAGGTCAACGGTATTCGGGATAGCTGTTTCAGGCACGTGTCTGACTGAGATTAAAGAAAAGCGCGTTGTGCAGATTATATGCACAACGCGCTTTTTTTCGTTTGGCACGCTGGTGGGATCGTGTGTGGTGCAGCCAAAAGCCAAAAGCCAAAAGCCAAAAGCCAAAAGCCAAAAGCCAAAAGCCAAAAGCCAAAAGCCAAAAGCCAAAAGCCAAAAGCCAAAAGCCAAAAGCCAAAATTGAGAAGATGAAGTGGTGCTGGCCGGGTGAAGAGGGAAGGGGCCGGTTCAGAAATCACCCAGCTTAATCTTACCTTCTTGTTTATGCCTGTCTGCGTTGTGTTTGTGTGCTGATGTATTTCAGCGCAGAGGCATAGTGACTTCCTTTCGGCGCTGGAAGTGCTCGGCCGGTCCTCGCCTCCCTACTTTGGGGATGACTTCGTAAGTCTTGCAGGTTTGGGGCCAAGGGGAAGCAGTTTCCATGCTGGATAAAGGCCGGAGCGTGGAAAGATGTTGGCTGACAGGAGGGAGGGGGCTGGCTGTCATGCGCCAGCCCGTTGGTCCGTTTAGGGGGCGAGAAGCACAGTGGCGTTGGCGGAGGCCCGCACGGTTTGCGTCTCCATGGTGCTGGATGGCGGCGGGGCCGGTGCGGGGGCAACTTCAGCGCGGGCTATCATGGCGGACATGAAAACGGGGCGCGGAAATGGCGTGCCAGATACAGACACGGTGGCAAAGCGCACCACATGCAGCCCGAGTGAGGTTGCCAGTGTTTCTGCCTGTTTTTTCAGATCAGCGACGGCAGCTTTTTCGGCTTCAAGCTGGAGAGTTTTCTGTTTCTCGGGAGAAAGAGACCATTCCAGCCCTTCCAGCAGCAGCCCATTGGCCTGAAGCTGCCCAGTGAGGGGAAGCAGGGTTTTGCCATCCGCCGCAGTGAAGGTCATGGTCTGGCTGGCCGCCCACGAGGGCGCGCTTTTGTCTTTTTCGCCCCGAATTTCGGAAACTGAATAATGCAGAATGGCGGCAGTCACGCCGTCGGCTTTTTGCGCCAGTTCAGCGGCTTTCTGCACCTGTTTGTTAACGGCCTGCTGGGCCGTTGCGGCACTGTTATCGCGGCTCTGGGCCCGGAAACTGGCCGTAAGCTGATCAGGTGCCGCCTTTATTGAACCAGTGCCTGTCAGGTCCAGTTTGGTGTAGGTGTCCTCTGGCTTGGCGTTCTGGGCGTTCGCCGCACCGATGCTGAACACGGCCATGGCGCAGGCAATTGGCGCTGCGTGACGGAGAGAAAAGATGCGGCTCATGCACTCTTGTCCTTTTAAAACGCGGCATAGGCACAATTACAGACAGCATGAAAGCGTATCTTCCACGCCAGCCTTGGCCGCCGGGTGCTGAAATTGTCTTCAGGTCTGACCCTACAGGAAATCCGTGGCGGAAATCTGTGAGAGCCGCCTTTTTTACGGCTTCTTTCAAAAGGCAGGATGAGAAGAGGCAGAAAGAGGTGCCGAAAATACGGATGCCGCTGAGCGATTCGGCTGGCTCGTGGGCATAACCTCTCCGTCCTTTTGGGACGTGGGATGAGGGCCAGAGAGAGCGCTTTTAATGCCGCACGCGAAGAAAGCTTTTCCTCGGGCTTCGGCTCATGGGTGTGCGGCGGGAGAGCGGTGCGGAACCTTCGGGGTGAAGGCTCCCCACATGCGAGTAGGTTGCAAAAACAGGACGGATTAACGCCCCGTTCCGGGGTAGGACCAGCTTCTTTTGTAGAAAAGACTATTCCTGAAGCATGTAGCCGGCATTGCGGATGGTATGCACCAGAGGCCGCCCGAACGGCTTGTCTATTTTCTGCCGCAGGCGGGAAACATGCACGTCAATCACGTTGGTTTGCGGGTCAAAATGGTAATCCCACACGCCTTCCAGCAGCATGGTGCGGGTGACCACCTGCCCGGTGTGGCGCATTAGAAATTCCAGCAGCCGGAATTCACGCGGCTGAAGGTCTACCCTTTGCCCGGCCCGTTTGACACCGCGGGAGAGCAGATCAATTTCCAGATCCCCCACACTCAGGCGGGTCTGGGGCTGGATCTCGTTTCTGCTGCGGCGTACCAGCGCCTCAACGCGGGCTTCAAGCTCAGCAAAGGAGAAAGGTTTTGTGACATAGTCATCCGCTCCGGCCTTCAGGCCAGCCACCTTGTCTTCCACCTCTGCCAGGGCGGAGAGCATAAGCACCGGAGTCAGGTTGCCTTGCCCACGCAGGGTTTTGAGAAGATGCAGACCGTCCACCCCATTGGGAAGCAGACGGTCCAGAATGACGATATCGAATTTCTCACTGATGGCCAGCGCAAGACCATCTTTGCCGTTGTCAGCCTGCTCTACCAGATGTCCGGCCTCTGATAAGCCTTTCGCGACAAAATTACTGACCGTGAGGTCATCTTCAATAACAAGAATGCGCATTACCTGAACTTTGACTCCGGAACGAATTACCAAATTATTACGGTGTTCCTACTCCAGTGTCACGATAACGTTTCTATACGCGTTCGTCATCTGCTAACGGCGGCGTGAGGCCGTCAAAAATGGCAAGAAGTGCGGCAGTAAGAGGCGAGGCGAAGATCAGACCGGGAAAGCCGAGAATGGCCCCGAACAAGGTCTGGGACAGAATGGTAATGGCCGGAGGCATCTGCACCGCGTGGCGCTGAATGACGGGGGCTAGAATATTACCTTCAACAAACTGGATTACGCTATAAAGCGCAGCCACCATGATGGTTTCGCGCGTGCCCAGAGAAAGTGCCAGCAACAGGGCCGGCACCGCCCCCATGATCGCCCCGATATACGGGATAAAGTTGCACAGCCCCGCCAGCACGCCCAGCGCCAGCGCCAGCGGCACCCCGATAAACCACAGCCCGATGCCGGACAGCGTGCCCACCACCAGCATGTCCAGAGATTGCCCGGCCACCCAGGCCCACAGGCTCTGGCCAGCACGCAGCATCAATGCCTTTGCACGGGGGCGCTGGGGAACGGGCACCAGCCGGAGCGCGCCGTTGGCATAAAGGGTGGGAGACATGGCAAAATACAGGCCGGCGATCAGAATCACCACAATGGTGCCCAATACACCAAAGGCGGAGCCAACAATGCCCGTCATGGAGCCTGCAATGCGGGAACCGATAGACGCCAGACTGCTACCGCCGCCCTGCTTTCCGCCAAGGGATGAGGGCAGATAGTTCAGGATCATCTGGCCGGTGGGGTTGCTCTCCAGCGTGGCGCGAAGAGAAGATTCCTGCTGGTGCAGCGCGTCCTGCAGGCGGGAGGCTTCACTGACAATAGCGGGACCACTGCCCCAGATCAGAAGAACAACGGCCCCGATCAACCCGAGCGTGACGGCAGAAAGTGCCCACCCGTACCGCAGATGCAGATGTTTGACGAGAATACGGGACAGCCCATGCAGCACCACCGCAAACAGTGTTGCGGCAAAAATAACGGTCAGAACATCGCCAAGGAGCCAGACAGTCAGGGCAATGACGGTAAGAGCCACCGCCAGACGCAGAATATGCGTGATGCTGCCCAGCCACGCGGAGGGGCTGTTATCAGGATCTGAGGGGAGGGTCGCAGGGTCTGCCGCAGTATCTACAGTGGAAGAAGTAGGGTCGGACGTCATAAAAAGAAGCTCTTTCACAATAAGGCGTAGGTCACACAACGGCAGAACAGGCGCCTTGGGTGCATTACGGACTGTAATAAAGTCATATATTCCGTAAAGGAGTGTCGTTTTTGAAACAATTTGCGGGATATATTCCCAAAACCAGTGCGGAAATGTCTGGCGGGAAAGAGCAGACACTTCAAGGGATTTTCTGCGTCCCTGTTGTGGCGGGACGGTGTGCGGGGGGCAGACCCTGACAAGATGCGCGCCCGATACAGGCAAAGGAATCGCCAGACGGACGGAAAACGGACGTAAGCAGACCGGCTACATGGTAAACCGGCTCTATATTATAAGGTGAGCAGGGGGCACGGAAGCTGAGCAGCCGGGCCGCCCCCCGGCGCAGGGGTGGTCTTGCCTGCTTTTTCAGTCTTCCTCAGCGTTGGCGGCTTCCAGTTCCGCTTCGGCTTCCAGCCAGCGTTCTTCAACCTCTGCCTGTTCCTTGCCAATGGCGGCCAGCCGGGTGTTCAGGCGGGTGACGTCTTCTGCCTTGCCATCCGTATAAAGGGCGGGGTCTGCCAGCGATGCTTCTATCTTGGCGCGTTCGGTGGCCAGTTTGGCCAGCCGGGATTCGGCATCCTTGATGATCTTGCGCAGGGGGGCCTGCGCCTTGCGGGCCTCCGCGCGTTCGCGCCTGTCATCCTTCCGGCTTTGCTGGGAGGCTGTGTCCTGCTGTTTGGCGCTGCGGTTGGCGGAGCGGTTCTGTTCAATCAGCCAGCTTTTGTATTCCGCCATATCGCCTTCAAAAGGCGTCACCTTGCCATCCGCCACCAGCCATAGGCGGTCCGCCACCAGTTCCACCAGATGCGGGTCATGGCTGATAAGCAGCACGGCGCCCTCAAATTCGGAAAGGGCACGCACCAGCGCATCTCGCGCATCCAGATCAAGATGGTTGGTCGGTTCGTCCAGAATCAGCAGCTGGGGCGCATCCCGTGTGGCCAGCGCCAGCAGCAGCCGGGCTTTCTCACCACCCGAGAGGTCGCGCACAGGGGTTTCTGCCCGGTCCGCATCCAGCCCGAAGCGGGCAAGCTGGGCACGGATAACGGGGGGCAGCGCTTTGGGCAGAGCGCGGGCCATATGGTCTATCGGGGTATCGTTCAGCACCAGTTCTTCGGCCTGATGCTGGGCAAAATAGCCGATCTTCAATCGCGGATTGCGTTCCAGCGTGCCTGAGAGCGGTTCAAGTCGCCCCGCCACCAGTTTGGCGAAGGTGGATTTCCCGTTTCCGTTGGCACCTAGCAGAGCAATACGGTCTTCCATATCCAGCCGCAGCGAGATGTTGGAGAGCACAGGCTTGCCGCCATAGCCCACACTCACGCGGTTCATGGTCAGCATGGGGGGCGGAAGCTGTTCCGGTTCAGGGAAGGCAAAGCGAGTGGGCGCATCTTCCACCACGGCTTCAATGGCGGGCAGTTTTTCAAGCGCTTTCAGCCGTGCCTGTGCCTGCCGGGCTTTGGTGGCCTTGGCGCGGAAGCGGTCCACAAAGGACTGCATATGGGCCCGCTGGGCCGCAATTTTTTCTGCCTGCCGGGCTTGTTGCAGGGCGTGCTCGGTGCGGATTCGTACAAAATTCTCGTATCCGCCGGGGGTCAGGGTCAGTTTGCCTTTGTCCAGATGGGCAATGGCATCCACGCACGAATCCAGAAGGCCCCGATCATGGCTGACAATCAGCGCCGCACCGGCGAATCGGATCAGCCACGTTTCCAGCCAGAGGGTGGCTTCAAGGTCCAGGTGGTTGGTGGGTTCGTCCAGCAGTAGCAGGTCGGGCTCCAGAAACAGCGCCGTAGCCAGAGACACACGCATCCGCCAGCCGCCCGAAAAGTCTGACACAGGGCGAAGCTGGGCTTCTGCGTTAAACCCAAGCCCCGCCAGAACCGAAGCCGCACGGGCAGGGGCGCTCTCCGCCCCGATGGCGCGCAGGCGTTCGTGAATTTCGGCAATGCGCACGGGGTCTGTTGCGGTTTCAGCCTCGGTCAACAGGGCCGTGCGCTCGGTGTCTCCTGCCAGAACCGTCTCGATCAGCGAGGCACCATCGGCCGGGGCTTCCTGCTTCACGCGGGCCATGCGTGCGCGGGCAGAGAGGCGGATTTCCCCGCCATCTGGCGCAATATCGCCCGCAATGGCGGCCAGCAGGGTGGATTTTCCGGCTCCGTTGCGCCCCACAAGCCCAACCTTGCGGCCTGGCTCTATGGAGAGGTCAGCCTGATCAAGCAGGGTGCGGCCTGCAATGCGGAGGGTAAGGTCTGAGATGACAAGAAGACTCAACGGGGCTCTCGTTTCTGCTGCAAGTGTCGTTTGATGAGGGAAGTACCTACCAGCCTGCGCGAATATGCTCTAGAGGAGCAGGCTGAAAGGCCGCGTTTCTGGCGGCTGAACCACAGAGGAGAACCCAAGATGGCGACAGAACGCACTCTTTCCATCATTAAGCCCGACGCAACCCGCCGCAACCTGACCGGCAAGATCAACGCCGTGTTTGAAGACGCTGGCCTGAAAATTGTGGCTCAGAAGCGCGTGCAGCTGACCCCGGCCCAGGCTGGCGCTTTCTACGCTGTGCACAAGGAACGCCCGTTCTACAACGATCTGGTGTCCTTCATGATCTCCGGCCCGGTTGTGCTGCAGGTTCTGGAAGGCGAAAACGCCGTTGCCAAAAACCGCGAAGTGATGGGCGCTACGGACCCGAAAAAGGCCGAAGCCAGCACCATCCGCGCTCAGTTTGCTGAAAGCATTGAAGCAAACTCCGTGCACGGTTCTGACAGCGCAGAAAACGCTGCCAACGAAATCCGCTTCTTCTTTGCGGAAACCGAAATTCTTCCCTGAGAAGAATTGAGGCACCGCGCCTGATGCCCTGAAAAGGGCGGAGGCACGGTTCAGCAACAGGCCCGGCCGGGCATTCTGCGCATGATGCGTCAGGATGCCGGGTGCGGGCCTGTTCTGTTTTTGGGCCTGTGCTGCACGCAGAAGTTATAAGTGACATGCATCCACGGATCGGCGCGTGCGTTTTATAAGGCGGCCAAAAGTAAAATCTTTCAAATCAAGGCATTATTGTCTTTTTTGATACACCCTTCAGCAAGGTGGCCGTCAGATGCATGGGTGATGGCAGGTTGTCTCCATGTTCCCGCAGGCGAATAGTTTATAGTTTGCGCCTTCAACTCTTGCTGACACATTCGGCCCGATGCTGCGTTTGCATCTGCCGCTACCGAAAGGAATGGCATGAAAGTTCTGGCGGTTCATCCCAGTGCTCTGATGTACACAAAAGTGTTTCTCAGGCTCGAACCTCTTGGCCTGGAACTGGTGGCCGGGGCGGCGCGTGATGCCGGGCACGATGTCCGGATTATTGATCTACAGGTTGAGACCCATAAGGATTACTGGAAGCTGGTGCATGATTTCCAGCCTGATGCGGTCTGTTTTTCAGGCAGTTATCTGGCCAATGTACCGGAAATTATTGATCTCTGCCGCGCAACGCGCCTGCATTATCCCAATATTTTCCAGTTCATTGGAGGGCACTCCGTCTCCTTTATCGCGCGGGATGTGCTGGCGCTGTCTGAAGGGGCGGTCAACTGTATCCTGAAAGGGGAGGGTGACGCATCCGTTGGCACGCTGCTGAAGGCGGTGGAAGACGGTACGGATATTCTGGAAGTGCCCGGTGTGGTCACCATGGATGGGGAAGGCCCGCCGCCCACTTTTGTGAAATCCCTTGATGATATCCGCCCTGCACGTGATCTTCTGCGGCACCGCAACAAGTATTTTATCGGCACGCTTGATCCGGCGGCGTCTATCGAATTTGCGCGTGGCTGCCCGTGGGACTGCACATTCTGTTCCGCCTGGACCTTCTATGGTCGCTCCTACCGCACCGCCAGCCCACAGGTGATTGCGGACGAACTGGAGGAGATCAAGGAGCCGGGTATCTTCATTGTGGATGACGTGGCCTTTGTGCATGAAGAGCACGGCATGGCCATTGCCAATGAGATCAAGAAACGCGGCATCAAGAAAGAATACTACCTTGAAACCCGTGCAGACGTGCTGCTGCGCAACAAGGACGTGTTCAAGGTCTGGAGCGAAATTGGTCTTTCCTACATCTTCATCGGTATGGAAGCGGTGGATGAGGAAGGGCTGAAGCAGTTCCGCAAACGCGTCTCTCTCGACAAGAATTTTGAAGCGCTGGATTACGCCCGTTCACTGGGTCTGATTGTGGCCATCAACATTATTGCTGACCCCGATTGGGACCGTAGCCGCTTTGAAGCCGTGCGCCAGTGGTGTCTGGAAATTCCGGAAATTGTGAATATTTCCGTCACCACCCCCTATCCGGGCACGGAAATCTGGCACAGGGAAGCGCGCCGCCTGACCACGCGTGACTATCGCCTGTTTGATATTCAGCATGCTGTTCTGCCCACCAAGCTGCCACTGCCTGAGTTTTATGAGGAACTGGTGAAAACCCAGCAGGTGCTCAATACCAAGCATATGGGGTGGCAGGCGCTCAAGGATACCGCAGGCATTGCCGGACGGCTGCTCCTGAAGGGGCAGACCAACTTTGTCAAAATGCTGTGGAAGTTCAATTCGGTCTTCAACCCCAAGCTTCAGCTTGCCGACCATATGCGCAAGGCCCGCTACCTGATGCCGATCCAGCCCGATGTGGTGAAATCCATCGACCGCAAGGATCTGTATGTGCACGGCCCCGGTGGACGCAAAACCCGTGCGCTGGATGACAAGACAGAAAAGTTTGTGGACGAAACCCGGATGGGCGAAAACGTCTGAACGGAAAACGAAACAGCCACCTGAGACCTGCCGGAGCCTGTTGACACAGGCCCCGGTCTAGTCAGCACGCTTCAGACGATCAGACGATCAGACGATCAGACGATCAGACGATCAGACGATCAGACGATCAGACGGGGTGCGGTCAGTTTTTAGTCTGGTCGTCCGGCATGTCAGGCGGCGGAAAGTGGAAGGCCGCGCTGGTATAGGTTTCAATCACGGCGCTGAGTGGCAACCCATCGGGCTGGTGCAGCACGGCCTGATGGCGCAGGGTTTGCGGTGGCAGATCCAGAGTCTCGCCTGTCCCGGCGGGGATAGGGGTGTTTTCCCATCCCTGTGGCAAAGGGGACCACAGCCGTTCTGCCACCACCAACTGCCGGGTGAATGCGAGATCTGCAATGGCGCGCCCGAATGGGGTGTCTGTGGTTTCCAGCGCTGTGTTCATCTTTGCTGTCAGGCGCTCAGGCAGATACCAGTTTTCTGCGTCGGATAGCACCAGACTGCCGCACATCAGCCGCACATGCCGGTAGCGCAGAGCCTTCTCTCCTTGTGCGGGAAGGGCCAGATGCACACGTAAACTATCTGGGCACGGGCGCTGGGGGGTATCCACAAGAATTGCTCTGACAGCGGGTGCGGCAGGCGTGCCTCCGGCAAGGTGATGGGTGCGGCACCAGTGTTCCAGTGTGCGGGTGGCGCTGTCTGTAGTGAGCAGCGCGTTATCCAGCATGTTCAGCAAAGCTGTGAGCATCAGCCGGTGGGGCGCGGTATCTCGCCAGGCAGACGGAAGCGCGGAAGCCGATGGGGAAACAGAGCGAATTTTCTGCATAGGCTGGTTTTATCGCACCTGTGGCACGGCGCACAGGGGATGAAAGTAAGGACCCCGCTTTAGGCAGGCCAATAAGTGCGGTATGCTGCATGCAGTCATGACAAAATGGGAGGCGAATGGACTTATGGCTACGGCAAGTTTCATTGTCGAAGGAATGTCCTGCGACGGGTGTGTTTCTGCCATCAAGCGCGCGCTGGCCGCCGTGGATGGGGTGCAGGATACGGATGTCAATCTGGCAACCGGGGAAGTGAAGATTCAGTATGACCCTCAGCGGGCTGGAACGTCTTCCCTACAGAACGCCATTCGGGGTGCCGGGTACGACGTAAGCTGATGCATTGTGGCTCCCATTATGGAGCCAGAACGTGCGGATAACATCCGGTGCAGTAAAGTCCTCCTTGGGCATGACATGTCATGCGGTGTGCACGGGGGGGATGTGCCAGCTGGTGCTCTATGCTGCGTGCAGCAGGCGTGGCAATGTGACGCCGGTAAGGCTGGGGCAAAAGCCCCATGGCGCACGGAAATGGTGAGTTTGGTGGGAATGCGATCAAAAAAGACCCTCGGCCTTGGCATGATGCTGGGTGGATTGGCGCTGCTGGGCGGCTGTTCTTCTGAAATTGGACGGGTGCCGTTGCTGGATACGGATGTGTCCTGCCTGCGCAAGCAGATGAAGGGCCCCATGTTTCTCAGCTTTCCGCTTGCAGCCAATACCTGCCAGCGTATGAGCAACCATAATCTGGTATTGGGTGAGAAAAACGCACACCCGCTGCCGCTGAACCTGAAAGATGCACCAGACCTGCAAAAGCAGGCGGATGAATACGGTTACAGCTATACCAAATAAGCGCCGAAAGGCGTGTGGGCTGTTGCCCTAGCTTTCCAGTTCCGTGTCCCAATACAGGTAATCGCGCCAGCTTTCGTGCAGATAGTTCGGCGGGAAAGCGCGCCCGTTATCCTGTAACTGCCATGATGTAGGCCGTGCAGGCCGTGCGCGGGGCAGCATGCCAATAACATGCGGCAGATGCGGGCCTTTGCGTAGATTACAGACACCGCAGGCCGTTACCACGTTTTCCCATGTGGTGCGTCCACCTTTGCAGCGCGGAATCACGTGGTCAAACGTCAGATCATGTGTGGGGAATTTGTCACCGCAATACTGGCAGGAAAAATTATCCCGCAGGAAAACATTGAAGCGGGTAAAAGCTGGTTTCCGGGCGGCTGGAACGTAGTCTTTCAGCGCAATAACGCTGGGGAGGCGGAAGGTGCGGTGGGGGGAATGAACTTCAGCATCATATTCGCTCAGGACGGAAACCCGGTCCAGACACACGGCCTTCATTGTGTCCTGCCAGGACCAGAGCGAGAGCGGAAAATAAGAGAGCGGACGAAAATCCGCATTAAGGACCAGTGCCGGAAAATTCAGCGTACTGCCATCAGCCAAAACCCGCCTCCCTGTTTCTCGTGAGGGCGCAGCTTCAACACTGGCGTTATAAACTCTGAGCGGAACGCCGTTGGAGGTGCGTCGTCGAGATCACTTTGTGTCAACAGTATTGCAGATAACCGGGCTTGCAGCAAGAAAACGCGCAAGTATTTCATAAAACAGTATTATTTCTCTATTGGCGTCATCTGGAGGCTGTTTGAAAAATCTGTCAGGGTAGTCGGGCAGCTGTGTTTGTGGCTGATTGTCTTGGCGTGTCGTTTCGATGCCAGCCACCCTGCTGGCACATATGGTTTTTCAGCCCCGGAGGGCGGTTATCGGCCTTCAGATACCGGCTTTTCAAACGGCATTTTGGTGGGAAGGGATTGTTGCAGACTGTAAAGGGGAAAGTGTGAATGTGGGTCACCCGTTTTGCACCGAGTCCAACCGGGTTCCTGCATCTTGGCCATGTGGCGTCGGCTTTGTTCGGGTGGCGATACGTAAAGCCGGGCGGCCGCTGGCTGGTGCGGATGGAGGATATTGACCCGCAACGCTGTCGCGCTGAATACGCTACCGCCATTCTGGAAGATCTGGACTGGTTGGGCCTGAAGCCGGATGGCGCGGTGCTATATCAGTCGGCTCGTATGCCCGCTTATGCCCGCACGTTGGCGGAGCTTGACCGGCTGGGGGTGTTGTATCCGTGCTTTTGCACCCGCTCGAAAATCGCACGGGAACAGGCGGGCATGTTCTCCGCCCCACATACTGCCCCGGATGGCAGTCTGCTCTATCCCGGAACCTGCCGTCACCTTAGCGGGCCGGAGCGGGCGCGGCGTCTGGCGGAGGGCAAGCCACACGTTCTGCGGTTGGATATGGAAAAAGCGCTTGCCTTGGTGCGTGAAAAAGCCAGCTTAGAAGCAGAAGCAGAAGCAGAAGCAGAAGCAGAAGCAGAAGCAGAAGCAGAAGCAGAAGCAGAAGCAGAAGCAGAAGCAGAAGCAGAAGCAGAAGCAGAAGCAGAAGCAGAAGC
>NZ_LHZU01000118.1 GCF_001580995.1 Acetobacter senegalensis | reverse complement strand
GCTCACGCCGTGGTGACAGACCTGCACACCGCACCAATCCCGCGCAGCGGGTTCGTTCTCCCCCCCCATTGCCGACAACATCCCGTCACTTTTCAAGCTGCTTTACTCGCTCGAGCAATTCGTTGTTCAAGGTTATCTGATCCTCTCCGAAATGCGCCCGACGGTGGCAGTTTGGGCAAACTGCAGCGACCGATGCTGGGTGATCCGGACCGCCATCACTCAGTTTGTGGATATGATGTGCTTCGAGATAGGGCTGCCCCGAGGACGTCAAAAACGGAGCTGGACTTCTGCAAGCTTCACATGCCCCAGCAGCACGCGCCAGAACGTAATCCCGTACTGCTTTGCTGCGAGCTCTTACGTTCGCCAACGCGATACGCGGGCTGGTCTCATTGGATCCAACAGCTGCTTGGAGCGCTCGCTCTCTCAGTTCTGCTAACGAAAGATCAATCGGAGCGCCCTCCGCAAGATCTTCAGCCTCGCTGGAAAGCCCGTTCTGAGGCACCAATGTAAAGACAATCGCCTGCCGTGGCTGACCGTCCATATCGGGCTGCTGCTCAATCTCCCAACCTCCGCAGACATAGAGTCCTTCAAACCGGACCGGGCCACCTTTCTTGGTCTGCTGAAACAACAGAAGATCTTTGCCGTTCTGCACATGATCGCGGATGGCTCGGTTTCCCGAGATCATCCGCATATCGCCAAGCTGGCCTTGCCCCGTATAGCGGAAACTCCCATCTGCTTCGAAAGCATCTTGGTAGCCAACATGGCCCGCGCCGTGCCCGGTAAAAATGAAGATCCCAGGCGCGTCAGCCGGCGTTGAAATGCCGCCCTGTTGCTGACCACCAAAACGCGCATGAATATCATTGCGACGATGATAGGATCGATGAAGTTCAAACGGCCAAAGCATATCCTAATTGGTTACATAAGATTGCAAGAGGCACAATACTGTTCCTCATAGGGCAAGACTGGCGGCTTGAGCCTTTTCTTGCGCTTTCTGTTTCCCGTCCTGCATGTCAGCTCCGCGTTCCTTAAGCGCGCGCGTCGCTATTCCTGCACGCTCCTGGAGTCCGACCTGCATTTTCGAGCGGTCATCCGTGTAAAGCACGCTTTCGACCTTCGCGCGTGAGAGGGCCACATAAAAGCTCTTTTGCTCCAAAAGATGCGTGGCCGAGCTCTCCGCATTGGCAAACACCCGCTCCGCTGTCCGCCCCTGAGCTGCAAAAGCAGTAGACACATAGGCATGCGAGAAATGCCTGTCTCGCGCGCTCTCCAAGTTCAATGTCTCAATCCGGTTGCCTTGGAGTTTGACGCGGGCAAGGCCTCGGTCTGGGTCGATTGTAATCACCTCCCCAAGCTGCCCATTCACGCGCTTTGCCGCTTTGTCGTTCCGCGTAAACTGAACGCGATCCCCCACGCGAAGCTCTAGCGCTTCCTCGCGATAGACTTGAGCTTGTGCCGCTCCCCATTGTCGAGGGTGCCAGGCAAGCTCTCGCCCACGCTCATCTTGAAGCGTGAGCACATTCTTGGCCTCATCCGCCTGGATGACCCGATAGGCGCCATGCCGCGAGACGCCTTTATCGGCGTAATCCTTCGCAAAGCGCACAATATCGCCGAGCTCATAACTCTCCGCTCGTTTGGCCTCTGCTTTGGTGAGGTCTTTGGACACAAATTTCGTCGCCTTAAGAACTTCAGCTCCAAGCTGACCACGTTCAATGAGCTTGTTTCGAATGTCCTGGGTCAAAGCATCCCGTCCTTCACGTGATGGCTCAATGACCAGCGTTTTCTGCCGTTCCTCGGGGCTGAGAGCGGCATAATCCTCGGCAATCTGCGCAAAACGGCCCTCACGATCAGCAATTGCCACGACACGTCCGCCGCCGCGATCCAGGGCCTCCAAGGCCTTCTTGGCATTCCCCTCTAAACTGGCTTCGACCGCCGCCTTCGTATGCTCATTGGTTTGACGCAGGATGCTCGTCAGCCTGGCCGTCTCCATGCCCGCCTCTTGAAGCTGCTCAAAGGCCGCTCCGGCCTCAATGGAGCCAAGCTGTTTGATATCTCCCACCAAGAGCACCCGCGCCCGATGGCTCTGCGCTGTGCTCAAGAGCTTCGCCATGTCTTTGGCTGAAACAAGAGACGCCTCATCGACAATCCAGAGCTGAGGCTGGGAGCTGGGGCGTCCTGGCGCCAGAAGATGTCGCGCCAAGGTATCGGCTCGACTGTCGAGCGCATCTCCCAGCACCTGCGCGGCTGAGGCGGTCGGGGCCAGGGCTGTGACGCGATAGCCTTGCGCTTCCGCACTCTTTGCAACCGTTGCCAAGACCGTCGATGTCTTGGCAGTGCCTGCGTAGCCTTGGAGTCCAACGATCTGATTGTTGCTCGTGAGGATCTGAGTGGTCGCGGCCCGCTGCTCTTCATTCCAGGTATGCCCTTTGAGGGCTGAGCGCTGCTCGACTTCAGCCACGGCTTTGCCAGCCTCAAGGGGTGAGAGGATGGGCGCCGCTTGGTGCCGTCCGTCCTCTTCAAGTCGCAAGAGCGTCATCTCATGGGCGATATTGGCCGCCGTCGTCATCCCCTCAAAGCTTGCCCCCCGATAATCGAGATAGGTCCGCCTTTCCAGGCCGCCAGCCGTCTCAGCCCGTGTGATCGCCTCGGCAATCTCGGCCTGACTGACCGCACCAATCGCAAAGCGTCCTGCCGCCTCATGCAGCGCAGTCGTGGCAAAGACAGAATTGCGCTCGCCCAGCATCGCCGCCCCTTGAGCAACAGCCTGATCCGCCAACAGCTCCCGGCCAAACGCGTTGGAACTCTTTTGAGCCGATTGCGCCGCCAGGCGCCCCTGAGCCTCTGCCACAAGCTGGCGGCGCTTTTCCTCCGTCAGTCCCGCTGAATCGGCGGCCTCTCTCCAAGCCTGCACGAGTTCAGCCTGGGGCACGGCTTCTTTGGCTTGGCGGGTATCCAGCGCGATCGTCTGTTTTTCGGCTGCACTGGCCTGAGCACGGGACTTTCCACGTTCCGCCAGTTGCGCCTCGATCGCCTGCGCTCTTTGGCTAAATGCCTCCAAGCTCTCAGAAGAGAGACCGGCAATCTCAAAGCTTGAATCTTTGCCTTTGGTGATCCCGTAGCCCAGCTCTGTCACCTCATGCGCCAATTCCTGGCGATAAAGCGCGCCAAGCTGCTTTTGGAGTTGATAAAGGGCCCGTGGTTCCAAGCTCCGCCATTGACCGTCTTGGCCCTGCGTCATGTTCAAAATGACGTTGTGACTGTGGAGCTGCGGATCGAGCGCGCGGCTGGTCCCGTGCCGGAAGCTTGCAATCACAAGATTCTGCGTCATCTCACGGCGAACCTCTCCATCCTCCCGGATGCGGGTTGCCGCCAAATGCTGCTCGGCAAGGGCAAGGGTGCGCTGGACCGCTGCCTCATGGGCTTCGATGAGACGACGATCGCCCGCAACTTCCGCCATGACCGATACGGACTTTGGCGCACTCAACGTGAGATCCCACCCTGGGCGATGGCTCCATTCTCCATCGCGATGTGTGCCCAGACGCTGATCTTTTGTGATCTGTCCATGAAGGAGGCGTGTAAACGCCTCCTGATCGACTTCTCCAGAGAGGCCCAGCTCAGCCGCACCTTTTCCCAGCCAGATAGACGGCGCAGTGCCATCCTCAGAATAATAGTCATCGGCCTCGTAATAGGCGCTGGCTTGTGCCGCATTGGTCAGTCCGGAGACGGTCGCCACCATCAGACAGGCCCCCGATCACGCGTGGGCTTGGGTGGAATGGCTGATGTCGGTTTTTGCGTCGTCTTGGATGGCGTTTTCTCACGGGCGGCGTCATCACGCACAGCATTCTGTCTGTCTTTTTTGCCCCAGAATGTTTTGGCTGGGTCGATTGCCTCAAAAGCTGCGGCTTTTGGAGCGCCACGGGCCGCAATGTGGTCTGTGCTGAGCGTGATCTGCGCCACGGGCAGACCATCAGGAAGGAGCAGATAGCCGCGCCCTGGAGAGAGGCGGAGCTGGCTCTCCATCACAGCAGGCCGGACCTCACGCCGAGAACTCACGGTGATCTGGGGCTTGCGGGTCTTGGCGTCCATCACGCCCGAGACGGTCTGGATCTCAACCTCGACCTTGCCGATCGTGGCAGAGGCGCGCTCTCGGCTTTCTGTATCTGAAAGCTGAAGAAACAGCTTCGTGTTGCAGTTGCCCAAAATGGCTTGGGCATCTTGCTCGCCATAACGGCTGCGCATCTGACCGATGGTCTGAAAAGTCAGGATGATCGCAGCCCCGAACTGTCGCCCTTGGGGCAAGAGGCGCGTCATATTGTCAACGCGTGGAAGATCAGGGAACTCGTCGAGTACAAACCACAAGCGCCGCGTGTTTGAGGGCTGCAGCGCCAAAGTCGCCGAGGCCGCACATTCGAGCCAAAGCGCCATGAGCGGTTTGACCGCTTCAAAATAGTCCTCCTTGCGCGGCACAAAGACCCAAGGGGCGCGTGTTCTGCCTTTGTGCTTGTCCAGGCCACCGAAGAACGATGCAAAGGAGAAGCTTGTCGTACCCGGTTCCGGCTCAGCCCGCAGGAACATCAGCAGATTGACCGCCTTGGCGAGCATGAAGAGCACGCTGGCTGTGGCGCGTTCTGCATCCTGGGCAAAAGTGCGCGCTGAGGAGGTATGGGCCAGCCATCGGCCCAGTTCCTCGCTCGTCATATATTGGAGCGCTTCAATCAGTGCGGTCGGTGTTCCCCGTTGTTCCTCCCAAAGCTGGCGCAAGATATTGGCGACCAGGATGCGCGCCGTCTCCAACCAGACATCCCGATCCCGGTCTCCGGTTTCGTTGATCAGGTAACGTGCCAGCCGCGCTGCATCCGCCGGATGCTGAATCTCGTCGAAGAGATTCCAATAGACCCCACGTGCGTCAAAGGGGCTGAGAATGATGTCGCCCCGCACGGGGTTATAATACTGAGCGACGAAACTGCCGGAGATGTCATAGACAATCGCAGGCTCGCCACGGGCTTCAATGCCATCAAGCATCTGGCGCATGGCTGTGGTTTTGCCGGACCCCGTCGAGCCATCCAGCTCAAAATGGCGGGTTTCAAAACCGCGCGGGATCGGCACTGATCCGATGAAGAGTGGTGCAGGGTCGTCGGGGTTGGCCGTGGCCTGGGCGAGCGTCTGGGCTGAGACCAGTTGCGTTCCGCTGATATAGCGGTCTGCCAGCTCAGCAGCGGCTTTGCGCTGTCGTTTGTCCTTGGTCAGCCAAAGACCCACAATCGCGGCACCTGCACCCAAGATCAGGCCGAGTGCAACGCGCTCCATTAGGCCAACCATACGCCCCAGGAGCCAAGGCTCACTCAAAACCTCTTGCGCGCCGGTGTCGTAGGTTTTGCCCTCAATACTCACGCGCATCGGAACGTCTCTGCCCGTCATCGTCATGACGGGGCGTTGCGCCTCTGCGTAGAGAAAGGGGGCTGCCAGGCGCAGTGTCTCCCGTTGTGTCGTGGCAAGACCGGCCAGCAGGCCAGTTACGAGGGCCACGAACAGGATGATGAGCAGAGCCTGGCGGGCGCGGGCGCCGCTCTCGGCGCGTCGAAGGGCGCGCAAAGCTTGAGCATGAGCGCGTTGGTCAAGATCATTGCTCATGAGGCGTCTCCGGCATGAGAAAGCTGGCGCTGAAAAGCCGCCGTGATGTCATCACTGAGTTGGGTGTCATCGACACGGGCCGGAGTTGCGGCGCGGGCATAGACATAGGCAGCGCACGCCACATAGAGCGTGCGTTCTGTGAGGCGCTCGACATGGGCAAGGCGCGCGCTGAGGGTTCCAAGCTCTCGCGCGATCTCGTTGAGGAGTGAGGTTTGGCCGCGCTCTTCGATTGCGCTCGCGAGTCCGCTGCGAACGCAGAGCTGTAAGAGTGCATAAGGAGTCAGCTCGCGAGCTGCCGCGTGCTTGCGTAGAGCCTGATCGAGCGCCCTTGGCAGGCGCAGAGTGTGCTGGACCGTGCTCATGGCTGCACCTGCCCGTGTAGGCCATCCGCACTCTCGGAAAATCTAGGCGTTCCAAGGTGTCGACCAGAACCGCCGGATGTGTAGGCGGATCGCACGCGCTGAAAAGCGCAGCCCCAAGCCGCAGGCCAGTGCGTGGGGTGTGTTCTTCTTTCTGTGGCCCGAGACGAAGTCTCGGGTCGATCGAACGGGAGAGAGACAGGCTGTCGTTTAGACATGCTGACCTCCCTTGGATGAGGAGGTCGAACGGCGCTGTTTCCGCGTTTTAGGCGACGCAAACCGTGTCTCTAATGAGTCTGGATGAAACACGGACGCCGTGTCGTCAAGGAGCGCGTCGAGATCGACTGTTGGACCCGGTGGATGGAGGGGCTCAGGGGCTGGCTCGCGCTCGTGGTAATCCGCGACCCAATCGGCGATCGTGTTTTCGATGGCGATCTGGATCTGTTGGTCCAGGTCGTAAGCGTCTTCTGGCGGGAGGCGAACATCGAAGCCGGGTGTCTGAATAATCGCCCCTGTTGGGCGGTAGGCTTTGCCATGCTTCAGCAACGGGCCGGAGATAACGCAGGTCGATGTGGAGCCATGATAATACTCCAGAGGGGGTACGTCATAGCGAAACCAGTGCGACGTGGCGCACCGGTAGCTCTCGCCGATTTTGTCATCAGTGATGAGCTTCTCAATGATGGGGCCAACCCCCCGAAGAATACGGGCAGGCGCTTTGACCGAGAGGGTCTGATCAGAGGCGGGCGATAGCCAGGACTGAAGGCGTGCAAAAGCACTCAGGAACACGGGCATGCGAGATCCTTTTCGCGTTCGAGGACGCAAAGTCATGGGAAGGGTGAGAATGTTCGGGAGGTCTGGGGCGGCGCGGCGTTTAACGACGCAGGCGCTGCCTCAGACCGCTAGCCGTAGGATTGGGTCGGGAGGCTCTTGAGCCAGTGCTCAATGTCGCCAGAGCGCCATCGGACGCGCCCTCCGCCGACCATGATCGGTAGCGGAATCTGGGAGCGCTTCATCAGACGATAAATGCTCGATCGGCTGCGGTAGCCCGTCATGCGGAGCACATCATCGATCGTGAGGAGGAAAGCATCGGGTCCGGATTTATGCATCGTGGTCCATCCTGTTTCGTTTGGAACGATGCCGACCCTATGAAGTGAAATCGGCGCTGTGTGAATTTAACCTTCCACCAGCAAGCCAAAATAAAGGTTAAATTATAACCAGTTGATTTTTAAGGCTATTTTTTAATTATTTTATCTCGTTAAAACTGTTGAATTCAAAAATCCCGTCATAAATCCAACCATAGCCTTTCCCGTTATGCACAAAGCCTTTTACCCAATCGGTCGACGGGGAGTCTGTGGTCAGGCCCACTTCATTGATGCGGTTTTCATCTTTGGCTTTTTCCAGTGCAGTTACACATTCGGCAATAAGGCGCTTGCCGGTGCTTTCGACATTCCCCGTAGTTTTTGCGACCTCATGACAGGTTTGAAAGATGATCAGCCACTTCTCACTGTTTTCACCCGGCCACTGGTGTGATCTTTTTAATTTGCGCTCTAATTGGAGATCTTGAAGGAATTCGAGCAGATCCTTGAATTGCGTAGGAAAGATAGACCGAAACTCCTCAAGCAGCCTGCCTTCTCTCGTAACACTATGGCTGCCTTGAATTACTTCCGCGGTATAGGCGGCGGGTGGTTCTCTCGGCGTATCTGTATCGCTGGGAGTTCCGTGACCTTCGCGTGCTGCGTCCTCAAGAGCAATTTCAGTCGTCTCCTGTCTGCCGCTTTGGACGTGTATCGAAGCAATATCTGGTCTATCTGTGGGATGTTGACCGCTAGGTATTTTGCGAACACAGATATCCCCAGCAAGCTTAGGTTTAAATAAACACCAAAGCTCATGCCGTCGCTCTCTCACATCTGCTCCCCCGACAAGAAGCATGCGCCAAGGGCTATCCAGCAGGTACGAGGGCATCTGCTTTCCACCAATCGAAGCCTCCCATGAGCCATTTCTCAAGTCATCGAAAAGGCTTTCGATGACAGGGGGGATATTCCGATGTTCTGATAGTAGGCGCTTAGAAAGTGGAGAAAAATATTGCGCAACTCTTCCGAAATTAAAAGAAATAATGGCCATAATTAAAATGGAAAATATAGCAATCACAAAATATGTAGAAGAAATATTTTTAAATCTATTTTCCGTTAAGTGATCAATATATGCAAAAATAGAAAAAAACAAAACAAATCCTAAACAAATAGATACAGTAATATATTTAGATTTTAATTTCGTTATTTCTTTTAGCGTTTTCTTTGTGTAAGTTCTTACAATCTTTTTCCCAGAAACAATGTCTCCCTGACCTACTCGTCTTGCAGCCTCGTTGTAGATATCATCTTCTTGATACTGATTATGCATGGTCAGCATTTTCCGCTGTACCTGAGGCATAATCACCCCAAGCATTCATCATGACGCGCCGTTTTTCTAACAAGTTTCCCCGGCGATAAGCGGCCTCAACTTTGTTTCCGATCGCATGAGCCAAGGCCATTTCGGCGATATCGCCATCAAAGGTGGTTTCTTCTGCGACCCAGTCCCGGAACGACGATCGGAAACCATGTGGAACGGCTTCAATTTTGGCGTCTCGACAAATTTTAGTCAGCGTCATGTCCGACAGCGGCTTCGCTCCTCGCTGCCCTGGAAAGACTAGAGGACTCCGTGCCTCCCGATAGGTCGCAGCTTTCTGCAAAAGCGCGAGTACGGACGGTGAGAGAGGGATGACATGCTCCCTGCCAGCCTTCATACGCTCAGCCGGAATCGTCCAGAGAGCATTCTCGAAGTCAATTTCATCCCACGTTGCACCCCTGACCTCGCCAGAGCGTGTCGCCGTGAGGATCAGGACCGACAGGGCTAAGCGACCGATTGAGTCGCCGCCTTGGAGATAAGACAGAAATTGCGGCACTTCCACATAGGGCAACGCTGCATGGTGAACGGGCTTGGATTTAATTCTCGGGAGAGATTTGTCCATTGCCGCGAGGGGCAATGGTAAGGTTCGGTAACCTTTGCCAATAGCCCAATCGACCACGCTGCCGATGCGCTGACGAACCCGGCGCGCTGTTTCGGGCTTTTCTAACCAGATGGGGGCGACAACATCGCGCGCATGGTGTCCGTCGAGCTCCGAGATGGAGAGGTCACCAATGATGGGGAACGCATAGCGCTCTAACGTGGACAACCACTGAGCGCGGTGCTTCTGATTTTTCCAGCTCGCCTTGTTCTCTGCAAAGACCAGAGAAACGGCCTCGCGAAATGTGGGAATGCCTGCCTCTTTACGGCGCTCTGAGACGGGATCAATTCCGACCTCGACCTGCATTCGCGTTTTAACGGCACGCTCTCTTGCGAGGGCCAAGGGTACCTTCTTGACGCTGCCTAAGCCGATATCTCGCCTCTTGCCGTTCTTTTGGACGCGACAAACCCAGGATTTACTCCCCGAGGGAGTCACAACGAGATAGAGGCCATCACCATCACCATAGCGTCCAGGCTCTTTGGTGGCTTTTACAGAGGTCGCTGATAACCGGCCCATCTATTCCCACACTCCATACCACGCGAGCAGTGGGATACAGTGCAATTTGATGAGTTGGGATGCAACACGAAATGAGAGGACATCCGCAGAAATCCGCCATTTGTGATATTAATTAAAACTGTATTGTAAGGGTGATTGGCGGAGAGGGAGGGATTCGAACCCTCGGTACGATTGCTCGCACAACGGTTTTCGAGACCGCCCCGTTCGACCGCTCCGGCACCTCTCCGTGAAGCTGGCTTATAAGCGGGCTTGAATGCGCGTGCAAGCGGGATGCTGTGCATGTTTTTGTTGACGGAGGCCACAGCAAACCTTTAAAAGGCCGCACCACTCCCCACAGAGGGAGGCATGCCGCCTGTGCGGCACAAGAACAAAAAGCGTCCAGACCACTCGCCTGCATACTGCCGCGGGAGGTTGAGAGATCGGAAAGAGAGACCGTTTATTATGTTCGCAGTTATCCGCACCGGCGGCAAGCAGTATCGGGTTGAGCCCAACATGGTGCTCAAGGTTGAAAAACTGGAAACCGAAGCTGGCGCAACCATCACGTTTGATGAGGTTCTTGCCGTAGGTGGCGAAGGCACCACCACCATTGGCGCCCCCACCGTAGCTGGCGCAAAGGTGACGGCAACCGTCATCGCTCAGGACCGCCTCAAGAAGGTCATCATCTTCAAGAAGCGCCGCCGGCAGAACAGCCGCCGCAAGAATGGTCACCGTCAGCCGGTTACCGTTCTGCGCATTCAAGAGATCAACGCCGCCTGAATCCCGCATCAGGGTTCAAGAGCAGGCAAGACCAGGAGGACTTAGGTCATGGCACAAAAGAAAGCTGGCGGTTCATCCCGCAACGGGCGCGATAGCGCCGGACGCCGCCTTGGCGTCAAGAAATTTGGTGGCGAACAGGTTGTTGCCGGTAACATCATCATCCGCCAGCGCGGCACGAAGATGAAGCCGGGCGCAAACGTTGGTGTCGGTCGTGACCACACCATCTTCGCTCTGATTGATGGCAGCGTTCGTTTTGAACGTCGCGCTGAAGGCCGCGTGCACGTTTCTGTTGATGCGCTGCCGGCTGCTGCTGAATAAGCATCAAGCCCCCCTGCTGCGCGTTATACCCGTGGCCGGAATGGCGAAAGGGGCCGGTCCTCAGGATCGGCCCCTTTTCCTGTTTTGGCACTGAAAGTACCCTTACCCCATGAAGTTTCTTGATCAGGCAAAAATCTATGTCCGTTCGGGCGATGGTGGAGACGGCGTAACCGCCTTCCGCCGGGAGAAGTACATTGAGTTCGGCGGACCGGACGGTGGAAATGGTGGCCGCGGTGGCGACATCATTTTTGAAGCCGTGCCCAACCTGAACACCCTGATCGACTTCCGCTACACCCAGCATTTTCGCGCCCGCAAAGGCGGAAACGGTGCAGGGTCAGACCGCACGGGGGCCGCAGCACAGCCCGTTATCATCAAGGTGCCCATCGGCACCCAGATCATGGATGATGACCGTGAGACTCTGCTGGCTGACCTGGATGAGGCTGGCAAGCGCGTAACCCTGTGCCGTGGCGGAGATGGCGGGTTTGGGAACGCCAACTTCAAGACCAGCACCAATCGCGCCCCTCGCCGCTCGGACAAAGGCTGGCCGGGTGAGGAACGCTGGGTATGGCTGCGCCTGAAGCTGATTGCGGATGTGGGCCTTGTGGGCATGCCCAATGCTGGCAAATCCACCTTCCTGTCTGTTGTCTCCGCCGCCCGCCCGAAAATTGCGGATTATCCCTTTACCACCCTGCACCCGCAACTTGGGGTTGTTCGTCTCTCCATGACGGAAGAATTCGTGGTCGCGGATATTCCGGGGCTAATTGAAGGCGCGCATGAAGGCACAGGCCTTGGAGACCGCTTTCTGGGTCATGTGGAACGCTGCGCCGTGCTGCTGCACCTGATTGACGGCGCTGCGGGCAATGTTGTGGATGCGTGGCGCACCATTCGCCATGAACTGACGGAATATGGCGGCGGTCTGGCTGAAAAGCCGGAAATTATTGCGCTGAACAAGAATGATGCCATGACCCCGCAGGAAGCTTCAGCACGCCGCCGGGCGCTGGAAAAAGCCAGTGGCGCACCCGTCATGCTGATTTCTGCCGCCTCCCGCCAAGGGGTGCCGGAACTGCTGCGGACCATTCAGGACCGTGTCACGCTTATTCGTCGGGAAGAAGCGGAAAACGCCTCCTCCTGACGGCCCCAGACCAATGCCTGAAAGCCGGCACAAGAACACGGGAAGAGGATAAGGCATCGCACAACCGTTTCACCCCCGCCTTGGGGGTGTAAACGGACATATTCCGGCCCTGTGGATACTCGCAGCGGGCGGGATATGCTTTAACCCTCTCCGGTAAAGGCCACACTGCCAGTAACGGATTCTTCCATGACCGGACGCCCCACTCCCCCTTCCCTCTCTTCCGCGCGGCGGCTTGTTGTCAAAATTGGCAGCGCGCTGGTGGTGGATGCGGAAAACGCCGCCCCTCGGCAGGCGTGGCTGGCCAGCGTTGCGGAAGATATCGCCCTGCTGAGAAAACAGGGAACGGATGTTACGGTTGTCTCCTCCGGCGCGATTGCGTTGGCCCGCCACACACTGGGGCTAACTAACGGACCACTGCGTCTTGCAGAAAAACAGGCTGCCGCAGCAGTCGGTCAAATCAGTCTGGCGCAGGCCTGGAGCCATGCTCTTTCTGCGCAGGGTTTAACAGCCGCCCAGCTTCTGCTGACGCCCGAAGATACGGAAGACCGCAAGCGCTACCTGAACGCTCGTGCCACACTGGAAACCCTGCTGGGCCTCGGGTGTGTACCCGTCATCAACGAAAACGATACCATTGCCACGGCTGAAATCCGCTTTGGAGACAATGATCGTTTGGCCGCTCGCGTGGCGCAGATGACGGATGCCGACCAGCTTGTTCTGCTCTCTGACATTGATGGACTTTATACAGCGGACCCCCGCACAGACCCCACCGCCTCCCATCTGCCAGTGATTGAAACACTGACGCCTGATATTGAAGCCATGGGGGGCGAACCACCGCCCGGCTATTCTTCGGGCGGAATGCGCACCAAACTGCTGGCAGCCAGCATTGCCACACGGTCAGGCTGCGCAATGGCCATTGCGTTGGGCAAGACACACCACCCCTTGCGCGCGTTGCTTGAAGGAGCCCGCTGCTCCTGGTTCCTGCCGCAGACCTGTAGCCAGACAGCCCGCAAACAATGGATTGCAGGAAGCCTGACCCCGGCTGGCGAGATCATGATTGACCTGGGCGCGGCAGACGCCCTGAACCATGGCGGCTCCCTGCTGCCTGCCGGTGTGAAAGGCGTGAAGGGAGACTTTACGCAAGGCGATCTGGTTGTAGTGATTGACGAGAGCGGGCGCATTCTGGCCCGTGGCCTGACATCCTACGATGCGGATGACGCCCGGCGGATTGCGGGCCACCGCTCATCGGAACTGGCAGGCATTCTTGGCTGGCAGGGCCGTGACGAGATCATTCATCGTGATGATCTGGTGATGGTCTGAAACCCCGGCATAAAGCGCCGGGGAATTTTTTAAAGCCACCCTATTCCTGAATGGAAGGCCTGCCCGGCGGCCAGTTCAGCATCGGTTCCGTGCGGCCTGTTTCAGGGTCATGACGTCTGGGTGTGTGAAGATCTTCCCGCTCACGAGAGAAATCTGGCCGATAGGGCGGCTGGTTGGCATCTGGTGCCAGATCACGCCGCCGGATATGCGCCTGCGGTTCTGCACGCCCTTCTTCCCGCTCAGACACAGGTTCGTGCCAAGGCATCCGGCGCGTGGACAGAGGAGAGGAACGTTCCGAGGCAACGTGCGGTGCAGGAGGCGCATCCTGCCGCGGTTCATAGGCGTCTGAGACGCGCGGCGCACGCAGCGGCCCCAGAACCGGTGGTGACGGCGGCCCCGCAGGCCGCACAGGTTCGGGAGGACGCACTTCTTCCACCACAGCCTGTCCGGGAGGTTGGGGCCGGTCATACATATCCCGTGACAGACGGCCTGTTTCCACACCCTGCACAGATGCCAGACGCAGGGAAATGGCCCGCACATCTGCATGCAGTTCCTGCACAAGCAGTTCAAGCTCCGCCAGACGCCCTTTTACACCAAACACGGCAAAGGGCATCATGAGGAAGCCGAGGCCAAACACAATCCCCACCGCCATGAGCACAAGCTGCGCCCAGAGTGGCATCCAGTCAGGAAAAGACAGTGACATCATAAACAGCAGACCCCACGCGCCATTTTTCCGCACGTTTCCCTAGCAATTTCCGTCAGGAAATACGCCATCAGGAGCCGTGCAGCCCGTTACATGCCCAATGCACGACGATAGATATCAAGCAGGGTTTCCTGCTCCTCAATTTCTGCGGGCTCCTGCTTGCGCAGACGGATGATCTGTTTGATCACCTTTACATCAAACCCGGCGGACTTGGCTTCTGTAAAGATATCCTTGATATCTCCGGCCAATGCCTTGCGTTCTTCTTCCAGACGCTCAACCCGTTCAATAATGCTACGCAGCCGGTCTGCGGCAATGCCACCTACAGCGGCGTCTTCCCCACCGGAAAAACCTTCGTTATCCATGCGTCAGTCCCCCTGTTTGCTTGCCATGCTCAGGCCATCAGGCGTGCAGCCACGCTGCCCGCACGACCTGTGCACCAAAGCGGCGGGCTTATCGCGCGCGGGGCCTGCGGTCAATTGCCTTGACAGCCGGAAGCCTTGCAGACAAACCCTGCCCCTTGCTCGCCTCCCCTTCGGGCTCGTAACAACGACAGTGTGCATCACCACTTCTGTTCCCGGCGTTTATAAGGGAACCCCACGCATCCTGCGGGAGTAAAAAATTCATGGCGCATGTCAATCTGATTGACCCCTTTGACTTCATAATTTTCGGCGCCACGGGCGATCTGACAATGCGCAAGCTGCTGCCTGCGTTCCTGCGCCGCTTCCATGCCGGAGAGTTCACACAGGATGCCCGCATCATCTGCATTGCGCGCTCCGCCCACACGCCGGACAAATTCCGCCAGCAGGTGCGGCAGGCTCTAAAGGAATTTGCACCAGATACGGCAAAAGACACCACTGTTCTTGACCGTTTTCTGGGCAGTGTGACGTATGTAGCGCTGGACGCCACCAAGCCTGACAGCAACTGGGATGAACTGAAAGACGCCCTGAAGGATCAGGCCAGAACGCGGGTTTATTATCTGGCGACCGCCCCGGCCCTGTATGCGCCCCTGTGTGCAGCACTGGCCGAGCATAAGCTGATTACACGCGCCACCCGTGTGGTGCTGGAAAAGCCGATCGGCGTGAGCCTGAAAACCGCCACCCAGATCAATGATGGCGTGGGCCGCTTCTTTCCTGAAGAGTCCATTTACCGAATTGACCATTATCTGGGAAAGGAAGGGGTGCAGAATCTGCTGGCCCTGCGCTTTGCCAACCCGGCACTGGAAAAACTGTGGAGTTCAGATGCCATAGCCCATGTGCAGATTACGGCGGCTGAAACCGTCGGCGTTGGCTCCCGCGGTGCGTATTATGACGAATCCGGCGCCATGCGGGATATGGTGCAGAACCACCTGCTTCAGGTGCTGTGCATGTTGGCCATGGATGATCCGGCCTCCCTCAGCGCGGATGATCTGCGCAACGAGAAGCTGAAAGTGCTGAATGCCCTGCGCCCCATGACCCCGGACATGGTGCGCCAGAACGTTATCCGCGGCCAGTACACTGCGGGCCGCATTGAGAACAAGGATGTGCCCGGCTACGCGGAAGATCTGGGACATGACCGCGCGACCAACACGGAAACCTTTGTGGCCATCCGCACCAAGATCCGCACCTCCCGCTGGGGCAACACGCCCTTCTACCTGCGCACGGGCAAGCGGATGGCAGCCAAAACCACCGAGATCGTGCTTCAGTTCCGCCCTCAGGTCTGGCCCATTTTCACCAACACCCCCTCCCCGGGCCGGTTGGTGATCCGCATTGCGCCGGATGAAGGCCTCTCGCTGGTGCTTGCCTCCAAGGACCCGGGGGCCGGTGGCTTCAGAGTGCGAAATGCAGCGCTGAACATCTCCTACGAAAACCAGTTCACCATGGAATATCAGGATTCCTATGAACGGTTGCTGCTGGATGCCGTGCGCGGCAACCCCGCCCTGTTTATTCGCCGTGATGAAGTTGAAGCCTCATGGCGATGGGTGGAACCCATTCTGTCCTCATGGCGGCAGGGACTTTCCCCGCTGGAACCTTACCCGGCCGGAAGCTGGGGCCCGGCCTCCACCCGCGCCCTTCTGGCGCGTGATGGAGCCATGTGGCATGAGGACATGCTGACATGACCGACAAACCCAAACCCTCCGTTCCCCCGCGTGGGCCACTGAAGAAACGCAGCCTGCGCCAGCACATTGTGCGGCGTCTGGCTCTGGTTCTGCCCATTACGGTGCTGATGATTGTGCTGGCCAAGAGCGGCATGATTGACACCCTGACAGACCGCTACACCTTCCGGCCCGAAAGCTGGTTTGATGATAGCGCCCTTGTGCGCCACCTGCGTGTGGTGGTGACCCATAACGGTATGTCTCATGATCGGCCGGACTGCCTGCTGTTTGTGGTGAACGGGAATGACCCGCCCAATGCCTCCCGCATTGATGTGATGCAGAAACATTCCGGCACATGCCCCGGCCCCAAGGGCGATCTGCCCAAACTGTTCACGTTACAAGTGGACCGCATGAACCGGATCATTCAGTCTGACCAAGGCTCACCGGGCACGTTCCATCCTCTTCCATAAAAGGGTCATGGAAGCATCCCGAGAATAAAGTCTGATAACGGAAGGCGCGCTTACCCCGCCTTCCGTTTTCTGTTTATGGGGTAAAGGCCTTGCGTAAGGCGCGGCCGCCCCGTCTGAGCGCGAACTTACCGGGCGGCATCAGGGAATAGAAATTCAGAAACCCATGCACAGCGCCACGGCAACACAGATACTGTACGGGCACACCTGCCGCAGTTAGCGCCCGTGCATACGCCGCCCCCTCATCCCGCATGGGGTCACATTCCGCTGTGATAATCATGGCGGGGGCCAGACCGTGCAGGTCAGGCTGATGGCCGGGCACAAAACGCGGAGAGGTCCAGTCCTCCTCCCGCGCGATGTACTGATCTCCATACCATTCCATGGAGCGACGGGAGAGAAAATAGCCTTCCGCATACAGATCATGGGACGGAAACGTTTCCGCTCCGTATAGGGATGGGTAATACAGCAGTTGCAAGGCTGGCTGGGGGCAACGACCCGCTTTTGCATCCTGCGCCACCACTGCGGCCAGATTTCCACCCGCGCTATCTCCGGCAACGGCCACCTTGCCGCCCCAGTATTGACGGGAAAGATCTGCCAGCCATCGGTATGCCGCCAGCGCATCATCCGCTGCGGCGGGATAGGGATGCTCCGGTGCCAGACGATAATCAGGCATCAGCACCGCCGCGCCAGAACTGCGCGCGAGACGACAGCATATGCCGTGATGGGAGTTCAGCCCACAATGCACAAACCCGCCGCCATGAAGATACAGCACGGCACCCCGCACCCGCCCATGGGGAATATAAAGCCGTGCAGGCATAAGGCCCGCAGCACCGGGCACGGAGAGGGCATACACCTTGCGTAAAGGCACGGAAGAAAGGCGGGTGGGGAAGGAAGGCGTATCCATGGCTTGCCGCAATGCCTTGAGAAAGGCCTCCTGTGCCTGCTCCTGCGTGTGTTCCACAGCTTCTTCCGGCACGGGTAACGGGTCTGGCGTGGTTGCCTCGGCTTCTGAATGTTTACGCCGCCGTTGCGCTTGCCATCTGATCCACCACAGCAACAAACGCGCTGATAACGCAGGCCGTACTGGCGTTGTCTCTGCGTGCAAAAAGCCTGACGGGTCCACCATGAAACGCTGCTTCTCCTTTTTATGCTCTTTAAGAGCGCACCATGCCAGCAGATACAAAGCTGTCACATCCTGTTCATAAAGGGCAATGGTGCAGCGTGTGTTTTCGCTTGACCTGGTCCGGCTCTGGCAGCAGGGTGCGCACGCCAGACGGCTGGACGGTCGCTGCCTTGCTTTGCAAGGGGGAGGAAAGTCCGGGCTCCACGGAAGAACGGTGCCGGTTAACGACCGGCGAGGGTGACCTTAGGGAAAGTGCCACAGAAAACAGACCGCCTTCCGGGTTCTGCCCCGTGGGAAACCGTGGGACAGCACTGAAGGTAAGGGTGAAACGGTGCGGTAAGAGCGCACCGCTCCTCCGGTAACGGAGGAGGCACGGTAAACCCCACCGGGAGCAAGACCGAATAGGAGCGGCAGAAACCCGCAAGGGTTTCAGGGGTTCTTTCGCCCCGTCGCTCGGGTTGGTTGCGTGAGGCCCGCTGCAAGGCGGGTCCCAGAGGAATGACCGTCCACGCCCCTTTTTGGGGCCGGACAGAACCCGGCTTACAGGCCGTCTGGCATCTTCCATTTTTCTGCCCCAAAGCATGGGCTTTCATGGGTGTTCTGACACGTTCCTCCCCAAAAAAAGAACATTTGAAGAACAAATAGTGTCAATCTCTTGTTCGGTTTTGCAGTATTGGCCATCTACCGCTGCTAAACAGTTCTAGGACAATACTTTGCAAACCGCAGTTTTCTGCTGTTTTTTCTGTTGTTTTAATTTGCTTCCCATAAAATCCCATGCTATCCCAAACCACACCATGAAAGTGGTGGAGGCGGCACCGTTCCCCGCTGTTCTGTGAACGGAAAGGTCTGACTCGGAAGGATTTCGTCTCTCGTGAGTGTGTTCCTCGGCACGCATGAAAATCGATTCGACGCCAAGGGGCGTGTTTCGATTCCGGCCGGGTTCCGCTCAGTCCTGAAGGCCCAGCATACTGAAGGCGACTCTCTGGTGATTCTCCGGCCATCGCACACCATGCCCTGCATTGAAGCCTGGCCCGCCGCCGCGTTTGCCCGCCTGACTCAACCGCTTGACCGGCTGGACATGTTTTCTGACGAACACGACGATCTGGCCGCAGCCCTGTATGCGGATGCCTACCCCATGGACCCGGACCGCGAAGGCCGTATCATTCTGCCTGATTTCCTGCGTGAACATGCCGGGCTGACAGAAGCCGCCAATGCCGCCTTCATGGGTGTTGGACGCACTTTTCAGATCTGGGAACCCGAAGCCGCCAAGCAGCGCCGTGCAGAAGCCCGCCTGCGCTCCCGCCGCGTAAGCATTCCCGCCGCTCGAGATGGCGAGGCATCATGAACGCTCTGCCTCTATCCCTCCCCACCTCTGTCTCCAACGGCCACATTCCCGTCATGCTGACGGAAGTGCTGGAAGCCCTGAAACCAGCTGATGGCAACGCCATTCTGGACTGCACCTTTGGCGGCGGCGGGTACACAACCGCCATTCTGAACGCAGCCGACTGCACCGTATGGGCTATTGACCGTGATCCGGACGCCATTGTGCGCGGCAACATTCTGGCAAAAGCCTTTGCCGAAGCCTCTGGCAAGCCGCGCCTGCATATGCTGCACGGCAGCTTTGGCACCATGCGGGATTTGACGCAGCAGGCAGAAGCTCCCGCTTTTGATGGCATTGTGCTGGATCTGGGCGTGTCTTCCTTCCAGTTGGATGAAGCCGAACGCGGCTTTTCCTTCAAGCAGGATGGCCCGCTGGATATGCGCATGGCCCGCACTGGGCGCACGGCGGCGGATGTGGTCAATACCGCAAGTGAAGCCGAACTGGCTGACATTTTTCATTTCTATGGTGAGGAACGACACGCCCGCCGCGTGGCGCGCGCCATTGTGGCGGACCGTGTTGAAACCCCCTTCACCACCACGGCGCAACTGGCGGGGCTGATCCGCCGGGTTGTGCCGTCTGACCGCTCTGGCATTGATTCCGCCACCCGTTCCTTTCAGGGCCTGCGCATTGCCGTGAATGATGAGCTTGGCGAAATTGAACGCGGGCTGGAGCAGGCGCTTTATCTGCTGGCACCCGGCGGCAGACTTGTTGTTGTGTCCTTCCATTCTCTGGAAGACCGCATTGCAAAACGTGTTCTGGGCAATGCCACAGGCAAGAGCCAGAGCTTCTCCCGCTATGACCCGCGTGCAGCCATGACAAAGGCAGATGATGCCCCCTTTGTTGCGCTGACCGGCAAACCCGTTCGCCCGGGTGATGCAGAATGTTCCGCCAACCCACGTGCCCGCAGCGCACGCCTGCGTGCCGTTGCAAAGCGCCCTACTGATGTTTCCTTCTCAGGCAAAGGACTGAATCCATGATCCCCCGGCCTTTTACTTGCTGCTGCGCTGTCCTGGCCATTGCATCGGGATTCTTTCTGTACACCAAGAAACATCAGACAACGGTTCTGGATCAGCAGATTTCCAAAATCGTGTCTGACACGGAGCGCATGCGGTCCCAGACCGCCATGCTGCGCACGGAATGGGCGCTGGAAAACCAGCCTGAACGCCTGACCCGTCTGGCCGAGCACCATCTGGCAAGCCTTCACCCCATGGACCCATCACAGTTCGTGCGCATGGCGGATCTGGACAAGCACCTGCCCTCCACCGGGCGTGGTCCGGCAGAAGATCCGCGGGCTGGGCTGGTCTCTGCCACGCTGGCTTCTGCTGACTCTGTTGCAGCACCTGCCCTTACGGCTCCGGTTGTGCATGCGCCTGCCGTGGCTACGGCGGATGCCAAGCCTGTAGCGCGTCATGACCGCAATGATGACGATACAGCAGAAACGCCTCGCGCCCCTACCCTTGTGGCTGATGCTACTCCTGCCCATGCACGGCCGCCCATTCGCGCCGTTATCCGGCATGATGTAGCACCCCACATGCTGGATGAAGACACCAGTGATGCACCGGCTCGTACGGTAGCCGCCGTTACGCGGCCTGCCCCCGTGCGCCACGCCCCCACCGTTCTGGCTGAAACCAGCCGTCCGGCCGCGCCGGTGGCTCAGCCTGTTACAACTGTGGCCAGTGTTGCGCCGGCGGCACAACCCGCTATACACCGCACGGCCCCCGCTGTTGCCCATGTAGCGGCTCTGACCTCGCGCCCTGCGCCGCAGGAGAACGAGACCGAACAGCAGGTTCGCCATCCGCTGCCGGTTACGGTGGCAAGCTGGCACGCCACGCGCACGCGGCGCACCGCAGCGCCTGCCGCTGGCTATGTTGAAGCGCGGGCCAATTCCTCCTACAGCAGTGGCTCACTGCTGGAGCGCGGGGGAGATGCCCTGCCGCCGCCGGTGCCGCTCACCAACTAATTTTTGTCTCTTGTCTGAAAGTGTCTATCCCCCGCAATGGCCCTACCGCCGCACGAACCTGAAAACACCTCCCCTGTGGGGCGCACTGTGCGCGTCACGGGTGATGACCTTCGTGCGCGGACCCATCGGGATCAGATGCATGTCAGACTTCTGGGGGTAGCAGGCGGCTTTTGCGTGCTGTTTGCGGTTGTGGCCGTCAAGCTGACCATCGCCACCGTACTGCACCCCATGGCACCTGAAAAACGCCAGATTGCGCCTCAGGTTCCTGAAATTCCAAAGATCGACCCCAAAGCCAGTCTTGCGGGAGATTTCTCTCTGCCGCAGGTGCATCGCGCCTCCATTGTGGACCGCAATGGCCAGACGCTTGCCCTTTCCCTGCCGGTGGCACAGGTATACGCCAACCCGCAGGAACTGATTGACCCGCAGGATGTGACACAAAAGCTGAAATCCGTTCTGAAAGATCTGGATGAAGCCGAGACTGTGCGCAGGCTCTCCCTGCCCAAACAGTTTGTTTATATCGCCCGCAACATCTCGCCCCAGCAGGAACTGGCCATCAACAGTCTGGGTATTCCCGGCATCTATTTTGAACCGGGTGAACGCCGCCATTATCCGCTTGGCCACATGGCCGCCCAGATCATGGGCACGGTGGATATTGATGATCACGGCGTGGCTGGTGTGGAGCGCTATTTTGACAAGCGCCTGATGTCTGACCACCGCCCGCTGCGGCTTTCACTGGACGTACGCGTGCAGTCCGTAGTGCGGGATGAACTGGCCAACGCCATGACCACATTCCAAGCCATTGGGGCGTGCGCCATTGTGATGGACGTGCACACTGGCGAGATTGTCGCCATGGTCAGCCTGCCTGATTATGACGCGAACGAATTCAACCACGCCACCAATGATGCCCGCTTCAACCGGGCCGTGACCGGGCTGTATGAGCCTGGCTCCACCTTCAAGCTGCAAACGGCGGCCATGGGGCTGGAAACCGGCACCATTCATATCTGGGACCGCTTTTCTTCCGTGCCGATCCATGTGGGCCGCTTCAAGATTTCCGACATGAAGAGCGATCATTTCAGTGAGTGGCTGACGCTGCCTGAAGTGATGGCCTATTCCTCCAACCCGGCAGCGGCCCACATCGCATTGGATGTTGGCGGCAAGAAGCAGGCGGAATGGATGCGCAACATGGGCTTTTTTGCGCCTGTGCCGGTGGAACTGCCAGAAGCCGCCCGCCCGCTGGTGCCGCACCAGTGGAGTATTTCCACCACCATGACCGTCGGCTTCGGGCACGGTATGGCAGAACCGCCACTGGCCATTGTGCGCGGCACCGCTGCAACAGTGAATGGTGGCATTCTGCTGAAACCCACCCTGCTTGAACGGGAAGATGCCGCCGCCGCCATGGCTGGCAATGCCCCAGACAATCCGCTGGCTCAGGGCGTGCAGACTGCGGCCCTTGAGCAGGCCGTTGCCCAGCCCAAGCCCGCTGCGGCGGCAGAAACGCCCACCGCCCAAACCGATACTGGAGAAGAGCCTCTTCCGGCACCGGAAGGCATGCGCGTGATCTCGGAGAAGAATTCCTCTCTGTTGCGTCGCCTGCTGCGGCTGGATGTCACCAGCGGCACTGGACGCACGGCGGAATCTCCCGGCTATTTTGTGGGCGGTAAAACCGGCACAGCAGAAAAGATCGGCCCGCATGGTGGCTATCTGAAGCACGTCAATATCTCGGCCTTTACGGGCATTTTCCCCATGAATACGCCGCGCTACGCCGTGTACGTCATGCTGGATAGCCCCAAGCCCACACCGCAGACCCACGGATGGACAACGGCTGGCTGGAACGCAGCACCTACTGTTTCCAAGATTATCTCCCGCATTGGCCCGATGCTTCAGATCTTCCCGGATACGGCGCATGCAGCGGAAATTGACGCCGCCATGGCGCTGCCCATGCACCCACCCGTGCCGCGTGGCGTAAGGCCTCTGGGGCCGGGCAATGACCCCGGTGATCCGCGCAAGGCGGAGGCTGCCCGCAAGGCAGAAAAAGCGGCTGAAAAACAGAAGCTGGCCGAACTGAAGAAACAACACGGAAGCGAGGTTATGGACGAATGAGCCTTTCCCTGTCCTCATTACGCCATATCGCTGGTCTGACTGACGCAGAACTGCACGCCACAGGACTGTCTGACGGCCACCCGTCTGATACCCTGAGCGGGAACGTAAGCGTAACGGCCATTACGGCAGACAGCCGTGCTGTAACGCCCGGCACGCTGTTTGCCGCCGTGCCCGGTGCAAAAGCCGATGGACGTGCCTTTATTGCCAGCGCGGTTGAAAAAGGGGCCGTTGCCGTGCTGGCCCCCACTGGCACCACATGGCCCGAAAACGTGCCAGAACGCCCGCTTGTATTGACCCCAAACCCACGCCACGCACTGGCGGTGATGGCTGCCGCGCTGGCCGGCCCGCAACCAGAAAACCTTGTGGCCATTACGGGCACCAACGGCAAAACCAGCACCACCGATTTCCTGCGCCAACTATGGACACTGCAAGGACTGAAGGCCGCCGGGCTAGGCACGCTTGGCCTGACGGGGGTGGATCTGCCGCCCATCACCATGCCGGCCCTCACCACACCAGACCCGGTGGCACTCGCCAACGGTTTGGCTGCGTTGGCACGCGCGGGTGTGCAGCATGTCGCGCTGGAAGCATCCTCCCACGGGTTGGAACAGAACCGGCTGGATGGCCTGCATCTTTCCGCCGCTGGCTTTACCAACCTGACGCGTGACCATCTGGATTATCACGGCACGGTAGAGGCTTACCGTGAGGCCAAACTGAAACTGTTTGCTGACCTGCTGCCCAGTGGCCGGATTGCCGCCGCCAATGCAGACATGGACAGCGTGACGCTTGATGCCCTGCGTGCCATTGCCCGCACCCGTAACCTCACCCTGCGCACGGTGGGAGAGGCCGGAGAGACAATACGCCTGATCACGCACACCCCCCTCCCCTCCGGTCAGGAACTGGTGCTGGATGTGGGCGGGCAGAAACACACCCTCTCGCTCGCTTTGCCGGGCCGGTTTCAGGTGGATAATGCCCTGCTGGCCGCAGCCCTTGCCGCACCGGATGATACCGCACTGATGCAGATGGTGGACCTTCTGCCGCAGTTGCAAGGTGTGCGCGGACGGATGGAGCGCGCGGTTGTGCTGCCTAACGGCGCCAGCGCTTATGTTGATTACGCCCACACGCCAGATGCACTGGCCCGCCTTCTGGCCTCGCTGCGTCCGCACGCCCTTGGGCGTCTGATTGTGGTGTTTGGTGCAGGTGGAGACCGTGACAAGGGCAAACGCCCCCTGATGGCGCAGGAAGCTGAACGCGGTGCGGATATTGCCATTATTACGGATGACAACCCCCGCACGGAGGATGCCGCCGCCATTCGTGCCGATGTTAAAGCCGGTGCGCCGGACGCTCTGGAAATTGGGGACCGCCGTGCCGCCATTGCCGAGGCGCTGGCCATGCTCGGCCCGCAGGATGTTCTGGTGGTTGCCGGTAAAGGGCACGAGCAGGGCCAGATTATTGGCACGGAAGTTCATCCGTTTGATGATGTTGACGTTCTGCGCACGCTGGCTGGGCAAAGCCTGGCGAACGCCGCCCCGGCGGCACAGGCATGAGTGTGCTCTGGACGCGGGAGGAACTGGAAGCCGCAACAGGAGGCCAGTTTACAGGAACCCCGCAAAACGATGCGGGTGTTACCGGTATCTCCATTGATACACGCACGCTGGCACCCGGAGACCTGTTTATTGCCCTGAAAGGCGATAACAGTGATGGCCACGCCCATATCGCCATGGCGCTTGAAAAAGGGGCTGCCGCCGTGATGGTGCATGACACCACGGGCCTTGCAGACCCACGCCTGCTGGTTGTGGCGGATACGCAGGAAGCGTTGCAGGCTTTGGGCCATGCCGCCCGCGCCCGGTTTGGGGGCAAGGTGGTGGCCGTTACCGGCAGTGTAGGCAAAACCACCACCAAGGACATGCTTCGCGTGGCCTTGAGCGCCCTTGGCCCGACCCATGCCGCCGTGGCCTCCTACAACAATCATTGGGGTGTGCCGCTTACCCTCGCCCGCCTGCCGCGTGATGCTGCCTATTGCATCAGCGAGATCGGGATGAATCATCCCGGTGAGATTTTGCCTCTGGCCCGCATGGTACGCCCGGATGTGGCGGTTATCACCACCATCGGGTCTGCGCATCTGGGCCATATGGGCAGTCTGGACGCCATTGCGCAGGAAAAAGCGGAGATCATTACCGCCCTGCCTGCTGGTGGCACCGCCATTGTGCCGGACGATGCCCACGGACAGACCATATTCCACGCTGCTGCGCAAAAGGCCCATGCCACCCTGTGGCTCAGCGGCCTGAAGCCGGACAGCTTTGCACATCTGGATACTCTGAACGCGGTAGAAGGTGGTTCCAGCTTTACGGCTCATCTGGGGCAGTCAAGCGTGCCGGTGCGGCTGGAAGCACCCGGTACGCATCTGGCCCGCAATGCGCTGACAGCCCTTGCCGTGTGTGCGGCCTTCGGGGCCGATGTTGCCCGTGCGGCAGCAGCGCTTGCCAGCTTCCGTCCCGGCAAGGGCCGTGGTGCGCTGGCCACCATTGCCGGGGGCGATATCACCTTGCTGGATGAGAGCTATAACGCCTCTGCCGCGTCCATCCGCGCCACGCTGGATGTGCTGCGCCTTCTTCCTGCCTCCCGCCATATTGCCGTTCTGGGCGATATCCGTGAACTGGGAGAGTTTTCCACCGCGGAACATGCGGCACTGGCCCAGCCAGCCGCTGCTTCTGCTGATCTTGTTTTTTGCTGCGGACCTCACATGAAATCCCTTTTTGATGCCCTGCCTGACGCTAAACAGGGCGCATGGGCGGACAACGCCGCCACTCTGGCTCCTCTGGTCTGCGCCGCGCTGCGCAAGGGAGACGCCGTTCTGGTGAAAGGGAGTTTAGGCAGCCGCATGCGGGACGTGATTGCAGCGCTGACCACCCTGAGCGCGGTGGAGCCTGCCTGAGATGCTGTATCTTCTTGCCTCCAATTCCATCCATGACGGGCATCTGCCCCTTTTCAATCTGCTGCGCTACATCACGTTCCGCGCGGGCTGCGCCTGCCTGACGGCGCTGGTGATCAGCCTGCTGATGGGCAAACCGCTGATTGCCATGCTGCGGCGCATCCAGCGTGGTGGGCAGCCCATCCGCGCCCTTGGGCCGGAGCGGCACCTGCTGGAAAAAACCGGCACCCCCACCATGGGCGGTGTGCTGATCCTGTTCTCTCTCACGCTGTCTGTACTGGTGTGGGGAGATTTGCAGAACGGGTTTGTGTGGGCCGTGCTGCTGACCACGCTGGCGTTTGGCGCGGTGGGCTTTGCGGATGATTACCTCAAGCTCTCCCGCCGCAATACAGACGGCGTTTCCAAACGCACGCGGCTGGGGTGTGAATTTGCAACCTCCCTGTTGTGTGGCTGGTGGCTGCAATCCCTGATGCCAGCAGATCTTGCCAACATGGTGGCCTTTCCGTTTGTAAAAGACCTGCTGCTGCCCTTGGGGTTCGCCTTTCCCATCTTCGCCATGATCACCATTACCGGTTTTGGCAACGCCGTGAACTTCACGGATGGGCTGGACGGACTGGCCATTGTACCCGTGGTGATTGCCGCCATGGTGTTTGGCATTCTCTCCTACGTGGTGGGCAACCATGTGTTTGCGGATTACCTGCAGGTGCATGCCGTGCCGGGTACGGGAGAACTGGCGGTTTTCTGCGCCGCTCTGGTCGGGGCCGGGCTGGGCTTTCTGTGGTTCAACGCCCCGCCTGCCTCCGTGTTCATGGGTGATACAGGCTCGCTCTCTCTGGGCGGCGCGCTGGGCGCACTGGCCGTGGCCATCAAGCATGAACTGGTTCTGTGCATTGTGGGGGGGCTGTTTGTGGTGGAAACACTCTCCGTCGTCATTCAGGTGTTCTGGTACAAGCGCACTGGCCGGCGGGTGTTTCTGATGGCCCCCATCCACCACCATTTTGAGAAAAAAGGCTGGGCGGAACCGAAGATCGTGATCCGGTTCTGGATTATTTCCGTCATTCTGGGGATGTGCGGTCTCGCCACATTGAAACTGCGATGAACTCTTTTCCTTCCACGCTCTTCACGGGTCATCATTACGCCGTTCTGGGTTTAGGCCGGAACGGCGTGCCTGCTGTACTGGCTTTGGCCAAGGGCGGTGCCCGTGTGCAGGCGTGGGATGATGGAGAAACCGCCCGCACGGCGCTGGCCCACCAATGCGCCGATCTGCCTGCGGATGTTGCCGCCCGCATAACCTGCGCGCCGATTGAAACACTTACGGGGTTTGACGGGCTTGTGCTCTCCCCCGGTATTCCGCACGTCCTGCCAAAGCCGCACCCGGTCGCCCTGCTGGCCAAGGAAGCAGGCGTGCCTATCCTTTCCGATGCAGAACTGCTGTATCAGGCCGTGCGACGTGCTGGCAGCAAGGCGCGGTTTGCAGGCATTACCGGCACCAACGGCAAATCTACCACCACAACATTGCTGGCCCACATTCTGGCTGAAGTCGGTGTGCCCGTAGCGGCGGGCGGCAACCTTGGCCCCGCAGCCCTTGCATTACCGCTGCTGCCCGATAACGGCGTGTATGTGCTGGAAATGTCCTCCTACATGCTGGAACGGCTGGACACCCTGCGTTTTGATGCCGCCTGCCTGCTGAATCTGACCCCCGATCATCTGGACCGCCACGCTGGCATGGAAGGCTATGCACACGTCAAAACGCGTGTGTTTGCAGGCCAGACAGAAGCCGATCTGGCCGTGATTGGCGTGGAAGACCAATGGTGCCGCGATATCGCTGCCCGCCTGAAAGCTGGTCCGGCCCGCTGCATCACCATTTCCGGCGCGCCTGTCACCCCACCCAGCGATGTGTACGGGCAGGCCAACGCCATATGGCACAATGCCCGGAAAGTGGCGGACATTGGCCCCGCGCTGCCCGGCAGCCACAATGCGGAAAACGCGGCTGCCGCCTATGCCATGGCGTCCTTCCTTGGCATCACGGACAACCAGATTGCCACGGGCCTGCGTACCTTCCCCGGCCTGCCCCACCGCCAGAAAGTTGTGGCCGAGCAGGATGGCGTTGTGTTTGTCGATGACAGCAAGGCCACCAATGCGGATGCGTCTTCCCGCGCGCTGGGCTGTTACGATAAACTGGTGTGGATTGCAGGCGGCATGGCCAAGGAAGGCGGCATCGCCTCTCTCGTGCCCTATTTTCCCCGTATGGCGCATACGTTCCTGATTGGACGCGATGCGGAAGAACTGGCCGCCACGCTAGAGGCCCATAATGCGCCCTATACGGTGGTTGGCACGCTGGAAGCCGCTGTTCCGGCGGCCTACGCCGTGGCACGGCAGACCCAGACCCCGGTGGTGCTGCTCTCCCCCGCCTGCGCCAGTTTTGACCAGTTCTCGGGCTTTGAAGCCCGAGGCCTGCGTTTTCAGGAACTGGCGCGCACGGTCAGCGCCGAGACAACACCGCAGACAGGAAAGAACGGCTGATGCCTGGTTATTCCCGCAGTGATGATTCCGCTCTGGGCCGCTGGTGGCGCAATGTTGACCGCACCACGCTGATCTGTGCGTTCATTCTCATCGGGTTTGGCTACATCCTCATGATGGCCGCAAGCCCGGCGGTTGCCGTGCGCATTGGCGCATCACGCAACATGTTCATCTTCAAACAGATGATGTTCCTTGCCATTGCCGGGGTGATTGTAACCGGGGTTTCCACCCTCTCGCGCAAGGCGGTTCTACGGCTCTCCCTTTTGGGGGGCGCGCTGATGCTGGGGGCCACGGCCCTGACACTGGTGCACGGCATTGAGATCAAGGGCGCACGCCGCTGGATCGCGCTGCCGCTGATGTCCCTCCAGCCTTCCGAATTCCTCAAGCCCTGCTTTGCAGTGGTCACGGGCTGGCTGCTTACCCAGCGGCGGCTGTCCAAATATTTTCCGGGCATGCTGATCGCGTTTGCGCTGTTTGGCGTCATTCTCATGCTGCTGAAATCCCAACCGGATATCGGCATGCTCACGGTTATTACCACCGTGTTCATGACCCAGCTTTTTGTGGATGGGCTAAGCCTTGTGCTGGTGGGCGTGGGCGTGGCCTGCATGATTGGTGCGGGCATTTCCGCTTTCTTCCTGTTCCCGCACGTGCGCTCCCGCGTGGAGCGGTTCATGCACCCCGGCGTGGGGGATCACTACCAGATTGACACCGCCCTGCGCGCGTTTGGCAATGGTGGCCTGACCGGCCGTGGCCCCGGTGAAGGCCGCGTAAAAGACCTTCTGCCCGATGCCCATGCGGACTTCGTGTTTGCTGTGGCAGGCGAGGAATACGGCATGATTGTCTGCATGCTCATTATCCTTGTGTTCGGCGTGATTGTGGTGCGTACCCTGCTGCGGCTGATCCGTGAGGATGACCCGTTTGTGGTCATCTCCGTTACGGGGCTGGTCACGGGTTTTGGGCTTCAGGCCTTTGTGAACATGGCTTCAACCTTGCATCTTATCCCCACCAAGGGCATGACGCTGCCTTTCATCTCCTATGGTGGCTCCTCCGCCATGTCCATCGCTCTGGCGGTTGGCATGGTGCTGGCGCTTACGCGGCACCAGCCTGGCAGCCGCACTCAGATCGGAAACGGCTTCATGACCACTCTCAGACAATGGCGGCCCGCATGAGCACACGCACTATCGTCATTGCCGCCGGAGGGACCGGTGGGCACTTCTTTCCGGCTGAGGCGCTGGCCGATGCGCTGGCCGAACGCGGCCACCATCTGGTGTTGATGACGGACGAACGCGCCGGCAAGCGGACCGAGGGCGTGTTTGCCACCTGCCCGCAATATGTGCTGCGGGGCGCAGGGGTGGCTGGCCGTGGCCCCATCCGGGCGCTGAAGGCCGGCACAACCCTGCTGGCCAGTGCGTGGCAGGCGCGTTCCATCCTGCGCACGATCCAGCCGGATGCCGTTGTGGGGTTTGGCGGCTATCCGTCCGTGCCGCCCCTGCTGGGCGCGCGCCTGCTGGGCCGCAAGCATCCGGCGCTGATCATTCATGAAGGCAATGCCGTTCTGGGCAAGGCCAATGCCGTGCTTTCCCGCTTTGCGGATGTGATCGCCACGTCCTACCCCTCCGTCGCCAAGCTGCCCATGGGGGCCCACACCGCCTTTACCGGCATGCCGGTGCGCCCCGCCATTGCCGCGCTGGCAGGAGAAGGCTTTGTGCCGCCGGGCGAGACACTGAACCTGCTGGTATGGGGTGGTTCTCTGGGCGCTACGGTGTTCGCGCAGGTTGTGCCCGCAGCCCTTGGCAAACTGCCCGATGCCATTCGCGCCCGCCTGCATGTGACCCAACAGGCCCGCAAGGCGGATCTGGATGAGGTACGCAAGGCCTATGCTGATCTGGGTATTCAGGCGCGGGTTGAGCCCTTCCTGAACGATGTGCCCGCCCTGTTGCAGAGCGCGCACCTTGTGATTGGCCGTGCCGGTGGGTCTTCCGTTGCGGAACTGACCACCGCTGGCCGCCCTTCCATTCTGGTACCGCTGCCCATTGCCGCCAGTGATGAGCAGACAGAAAACGCCCGCGCCATCACCACCGCTGGCGCCGGATGGATGATCCGCCAGCCGGATTTCACCCCCGCCGCCCTGGCCTCCCGGCTGGGCGATTTGTTCACGGCTCCGGAAGAGCTGGCGCGGGCTGCGGCCGCCGCAGCCTCTCTCGCCCGACCGGACGCCGCCACCCGTCTGGCCGATGTTGTAGAAGAATGCTTGCACCTTTCCCCCTCGCCCGCCTATCCGACACCACCCAGCCAGACGGAGTTCAGCGCATGAGAGCCCTGCCCCTTTCCATTGGAACCATCCATTTTGTCGGTATTGGCGGCATTGGCATGTCCGGCATTGCAGAAGTGCTCTCCATGCTCGGCTATTCCGTGCAGGGATCGGACATTGCGGAAAACGGCAATGTCAAACGCCTGCGCGCAGCGGGTATTCCCATCGCCATCGGGCATGACGCCGCCAATCTGGGTGATGCGCAGGTGGTTGTGATCTCCACCGCCGTAAGCCGGGACAACCCGGAAGTGGTGGCCGCCCGCAGCCGCCTTATTCCGGTTGTGCGGCGTGCGGAAATGCTGGCCGAACTGATGCGCCTGCGCTGGTCCGTGGCCATTGGCGGCACACATGGCAAAACCACCACCACCAGTCTGGTAGCAGCCGTGCTGGAAGCCGCACAGCTTGACCCCACCGTGATCAATGGCGGGATTATTGAGGCCTACGGCACCAACACCCGCATGGGCAAAGGGGACTGGATGGTGGCCGAAGCAGATGAGAGCGATGGCTCCTTCCTGCGTCTGCCCTCCGTTATTTCCGTTGTGACCAACATGGACCCGGAACATCTGGACCACTGGGGTTCTGCCGAGGCCATGGAAGCGGCGTATGACCAGTTTGTCTCCAACGTGCCGTTCTATGGGTTTGCTGTTCTGTGCATTGATCACCCGGCCGTGCAGCAGATGATCCCGCGCCTGTCCGACCATCGGATTGTCACCTACGGGTTCTCCCCACAGGCTGATGTGCGCGCTGAAAAACTGATCACCGATAAAATGGGCGCAACGTTTGAAGTCACCCTGACGGACCGCGTTACCCGCCGCACCCGCAAGGCTGGCCCCTTCCGCCTGCCCATGCTGGGTTCTCACAACGTGCAGAACGCGCTGGCCGCCATTGCCGTGGCAACGGAAATGGATATCAGCGATGACGTTATCCGCTCCGGTCTGGCCTCCTTCCGGGGGGTCAAGCGCCGCTTTACCCGCACGGGTGAAGCCGGTGGCATTACCGTGATTGATGATTACGGCCACCACCCTGTTGAAATTGCCGCCGTGCTCAAAGCTGCACGGCAGGCCGGGGCCAACCGCGTGATTGCCGTCATGCAGCCGCACCGTTACTCCCGCCTGCAAATGCTGTTCTCTGATTTCTGCACCTGCATGAATGATGCGGACACCGTGATTGTGGCCGATATCTACGCTGCCGGGGAAAACCCGATTGAAGGCGTTGACCGTGACGTGCTGATTGAAGGGCTGCGTGAACGCGGCCATCGTTCCGTAGTGCCGCTCTCCAGCCCGGACCATCTGGCGGAAATGGTAAACGCCATCGCCAAACCCGGTGATTATGTTGTGTGCCTTGGTGCAGGCACCATCACCAACTGGGCGCAGGCGCTGCCCGCACAGCTTGCCGCGCTACAGGCTACGGCCAAAGGCGGACGCGCGGCATGAGTGCCGTCACCATGACAGATCTGGTGCAACAGGCGTTTGATGGCGCACGGGGGCGGGTCACGCCTCAGGCTCCGTTGGGGCCCCGCACGTGGTTCCGTGTGGGGGGCGCAGCGGAATGGCTGTTTCAACCTGCGGATACGCAGGATCTGGCTGCCGTCATGCAGAAGCTCTCGCCAGAACTGCCCGTCACGGCGCTGGGGGCATGCTCCAACGTGATCATCCGGGATGGCGGGCTGGACGGCATTGTAGTGCGTCTGGCACGCGGCTTTGCCGATGTTGTGGTGGAAGACGATGGTCTGGTGGTGGGGGCCGCGTGCCTGGACGCCACCGTAGCAGAACACGCCGCACAGGCAGGGCTGGCAGGGCTGGAATTTCTGGCCGGTATCCCCGGCTCCATTGGTGGTGCTGTGCGCATGAACGCGGGCGCTTATGGTTCGGACATCGCCACGGTGCTGGACTGGGCTGAAATTGTCACGCGGGATGGCAGCATTGTTACTCTGGAAGCCGGAGCCCTGAATTTTGGCTACCGCCGCTCGGGCCTGCCGGAGGGAGCGTTTGTTACGCGCGCGCGCCTGCGAGGCACCCCTGCCAACCCAGCTGATGTTTCCGCCCGCATTGCGGATGTCCGGGCCGCGCGTGAACAGTCACAGCCTGTGCGGGCCAGAACAGGTGGCTCCACCTTTCGCAACCCGGACCCGGATGTGTCCCCCCGCAAGGCGTGGGAACTGATTGACGCTGCCGGATGCCGTGGCCTGACTTTGGGCGGCGCGCAGGTGAGCGAAAAACATTGCAACTTCCTGATCAATACCGGCTCCGCCACTGCGGCGGATCTTGAGGCGCTGGGGGAAGAAGTGCGCAAGCGTGTGGCCCAGAACGCGGGTGTCACGCTGCATTGGGAAATCAAACGCATTGGCAAGGCAGGAACCCCGGCATGAGCAACCCTAAACGTGTGACGGTTCTGACGGGGGGTATCTCCTCCGAACGTGAGGTCAGTCTGGCATCGGGCAAGGGAATTACCGCCGCCCTGCGCACTTTGGGCCATACCGTAACGGAACTGGATGCCGGGGCGGATCTGGCTGCGCTTGTTAATGATCTGACTGCCCAGAAACCGGATGTTGTGTTCAACGCCCTGCATGGTCGCCTGGGGGAAGACGGGTGTATTCAGGGCGTGCTGGAATGGATGGGCCTGCCCTACACCCATTCCGGCGTGCGCGCCTCCGCCACCGCCATGGACAAGGCCGCCGCCCGCGCCGTGTTCCTCTCCGCCGGGCTGCCCGTGGCGGAAGGCAAGGTGATTGCCATTGAAGAACTGGAAGCCGCAGACCCGCTGCCCGCCCCGTATGTGGTCAAACCCGTAAGCGAAGGGTCTTCCGTTGGGGTGTCGATTGTGCGCAAGGGCTCCAACATTCGGGAAAGCATTGTGCAAAGCTGGCGTTATGGCCCGCACGCCCTGGTGGAAGAATTCATTCCGGGCCGTGAAATCACCGTTGGCGTTCTGGGAGATCGCGCCCTGACAGTCACGGATATCACCCCCACCCCCGGCAAGGGGCATGATTTCTATGATTATGACGCCAAATACAAAGCGGGCGGTTCTTCCCACACGCTGCCAGCACAAATAGACCCGGCGGTGGCGGAACAGGCGTGTGCCATTGCCGTGGCCGCACATCAGGCGCTGGGATGTTCCGGCGCATCCCGCTCTGATTTCCGGCTGGATGACACCGGCAGCGGCCCGGCGCGGGTTGTGCTGCTGGAAGTGAACACCCAGCCCGGCATGACGGAAACATCCCTGCTGCCAGAACAGGCGGCTTATTGTGGCATCAGTTACCCGGAACTGTGCGGCTGGCTGGTTGAAGAGGCACTTCGCCGCTGATGAGAACCCCGCCTTCCCCTTCTGATCGTCCGTCACGCCTTGGCCTGTTCGCCCGGCGGCAAAAGCGGCTGCTGCGGCCTTTGGCCGGGCTTCTGGTGCTGGGCGCACTTGGGGGGGCGGGATATCTGTACCTGCAACTGCCGGGCACGCGGGAACAGCTTGCCCCCCTGCGCGACAAACTGCTGAACAAGGCGCCGCTGCGCGTCACCAGTATCAAGATTGATGGCGCGCAACTGACCAGTGAAGACACCATCCGCAAGGCGCTGGGCGTTTCCGTGGGCGAACCGGTACTGAACTTCAGTGTAACGGACGCGCGGGACAGGCTGAACGCCCTGCCTTTTATTGATCATGTTGTGGTGGAACGGCATCTGTCTGGCGAGATTGACGTCCATATTACGGAGCGCCCGCCCTTTGCCGTATGGCAGCACAAAGGGCATTTTGAACTGATAGACCGCCAAGGCAACAAGGTGCCGGATCAGGGCATGACCGGCAAGGATGCAGAAGCCTTCACCAAACTGCCGCTGGTCGTGGGTGACGGTGCGAATGAACCCGCCGCCGCCCTGATTGATGCACTGGCACAGGAGCCGGACGTACGCTCCCGCATGGTTGCGGCCGTGCGCGTGAGCAATCGCCGCTGGAACCTGACGCTGAAAGACGGCGCAACCGTGCTGCTGCCAGAAGGGGAAGAGGTTCCGGCCATTCACCGTCTGGCCAAGCTGCATGCCACCACGCACCTGCTTGACCGCCCGGTGGTGCTGATTGACATGCGCCTGCCAGACCGGCTGACCATTCGGGAAAAACCGCCAGAAGCGGCCCCACAACCAGATTCCTCCGGCAAGGCCGGGCCGGACACCACCCCCGGTCATGCCGCACAACAGAACTCCGCCCAGGGTGGCTCCTCTCACGCCTCAGCCCCCCCGCCGGGAAACCCCACATGAACGACCGCTCACGCTCTTCTTCTCCCAATTTTTCCCTCGGTGGCCGCCCGCGCAAGAAAGGGACACCTGCCTCCTCGTCTTCCAGCCTGCGGATGAGCGGGGATGAAACCATCCTGCCGCTGCCCCCTTCCGAAGCCAACAAACGCCCGCGCACCTGGCGCAGCGGATATTCCGCCGTGCTGGATATCGGGTCCACCAAGATCACGTGCCTGATCGGGCGCGGGGAGATCAATGGCGGCCTGCGGGTGGTTGGCTGCGGCTGGCGACGGTCTGATGGCATCCGCAACGGGGCCATTACGGATCTGCACAAGGCGGAAACCGCCATCCGCGCGACGGTTGGGCAGGCCGAAATGATGGCCGAACGCACCATAGACCGCGTGGTGGTCAACCTCTCCTGCGGGCACCCGGCCAGCCGGTTGTTCAATGTACGTTGGCCCGTGGGCGGACGTGTGGTGACAGAAGCGGACATCCGCCGCGTGGTAACGGAAGGCCGCGTGCAGGCCACGGTGGAAGGGCGGGATGTTGTGCACACCCTGCCCATTGATTTCACGGTGGATGATACAGAAAACGTGGCAGACCCGCGGGGCCACCTGTGTGAAACCCTCAAGGCCCGTCTGCATATTATTGATGCCGCCTCCACCGCGCTGCTGAATCTGGAAACAGTGCTCAGCCGGGCGGAACTGAAGCTGGAAGCGCTCGTTTCTTCTCCCATGGCGTCCGGCCTGTCCGTGCTGGATGCCGACGAACGTGAACTTGGCACAACGGTTATTGAGATGGGTGGTGGCACAACGTCTCTGGCCGTGTTTGGAGAAGGTCAGATTCTGCACACCGCACAGATTGGCGTAGGCGGCCTGCATGTCACACGCGATATTGCACGGGGGCTGAGCACGTCACTGGAGAATGCCGAGCGCCTTAAAACGGTGTATGGCAGCGCGGATCTGGCCTCTGATGTTGAAGATGAACTGCTGACCGTTGAACTGCTGGGCAATGATGTGCCGCAGTTTGAACAGATTTCCCGTGCTCAGTTAGGCCGGATCATCCGTCCCCGGATGGAAGAAACGCTTGAACTGGTGCGGGAGAAACTGGATGGCGCAGGGTTGGGCAATGCCGCCAGTGGTCGCATTGTGTTGACCGGCGGGGCCTCACTTCTTGATGGCATGCGCCCCCTTGCAGAACGTATTCTGGGTTCACCCGCCGCCAAGGGCCGGCATGGACCCGCCTTTACCCGGTCTGTCCGGCTGGGACGGCCCAAGCATATTCTGGGCCTGCCCGAAAAAACCGCAGCGGCGGCAGGGTTCGCCACCGCAGCGGGCCTGCTGTCCTGGGCTGCCAGCGCCGAACGTCCGTTTGGCGATGTGGAGTTCAGGGAAGCCCCGCCATCTGGCTTTTTGCAAAAACTCGTCGCTTTTATTCGTGAGAGAGTTTGATATACTTAAAAGAATATTGACTCATCACGTCACACCGCCCTTCAAAAGATACCGTTTGCCGCTGCCGTTTCCCAGGAGAGACTCATGACACTGAATCTGACCGTTCCACCTCAAAATCACGCTGATTTCTCGCCGAGAATCACAGTCATCGGCGTTGGTGGCGGCGGCACGAACGCAGTGGACAACATGATTACGTCAAACCTTCAGGGCGTGGAATTTGTTGTCGCCAATACAGATGCCCAGAGCCTTGCCAAAAGCCGGGCTGACCGCCGCATCCAGCTTGGCCCGCATCTGACCCACGGGCTGGGTGCTGGCGCAAAGCCAGATGTTGGCCGCGGGGCAGCGGAAGAAGCGGCGGATGAAATTGCACGGTATCTGGACGGCTCGCACATGGTGTTCATCACCACGGGCATGGGCGGTGGCACAGGCACCGGGGCGGCCCCCGTTATTGCGCGCATGGCGCGTGAACGGAACATTCTGACGGTCGGTGTGGTCAGCAAGCCTTTTGACTATGAAGGCAAACGCCGCGCCCTGATTGCAGATGAAGGGATCAAGGAACTTCAGCAGTATGTTGATACGCTGATCGTGATCCCCAACCAGAACCTGTTCCGCGTTGCCAGTGAACGTACGACCCTGCGTGAAGCCTATAAGATGGCTGACCATGTTCTTTACATGGGCGTGCGTGGCGTGACCGATCTGATGATGGCCCCCGGCTACATCAACCTGGACTTTGCCGATATCCGCAGCGTAATGGCGGAAATGGGCAAGGCCATGATGGGCACCGGCGAGGCCGAAGGCGAAAACCGCGCCATTGAGGCCGCTGAAGCCGCCATTGCCAACCCGCTGCTTGAAGATTCCTCCATGTCTGGCGCACAGGGCCTGCTGGTGAACATCACCGGTGGCGAAGACATGACCCTGTTTGAAGTTGAAGAAGCCGCCAAGCGCATCGGGCGTGAAGTGGCCGAAGGCGCAAACATGATCTGGGGCTCCATTATTGATGACAACATGGATGGCAAGATCCGTGTGTCCGTTGTGGCGACCGGCATTGACATGAAGCCCCCTGCTCCGGAACGCCTGCATCTGGTGCCTGCTGATGCAGAAACACCGCAGGAAGCCCCTGCAGCAACTGGTGCTGGTCAGGCTCCGTCCACCAACACGGCTGCTCAGGCCGCACCGGAAGCCAGCGCCCCCCAGCAGCCGCGCGCCGCAGCACCGGCCCAGCCGCAGTATCAGGCTCCTCAGGGTGGCACGTCCCGCGTGGCCCCGCCGCCTGCGCACAGCATTCCGGGCCAGATTCCGCCCGCAGCAGCACCGCAGCAGCCACAGCCCGCGGCCCGGCCTATCCCGTCTCCGCGTTCTGGTCTGTTCACGGAAACACCGCGTTCGTCTTATCAGCCGGACCCCACGCCGCCTTCTTCCCGCAGCCTGTTCGGGCGCGTAACGGGTGCGTTCCGCCGGAGCACCGGCATGGATGAACCTCGGAACGAACCGGCAGCATCCGCACCCCGCCCCACCATCAGCCCGGCAGATCAGGGCCCAAGCGTGCGGCAGGCCGATACGGATGACACGGGGCTGGAAATCCCGACCTTCCTGCGCCGTCAGTAATTTTTTCCGTTCGTTTCTTTTTTCTGGCGCGCTGCTCCTTACAGGGCAGCGCGTTTTTTAGAGGCCGCTTGAACAGTCCGCAGCGTCAGACTGGTGACTATTTGTTGTAGCCGAAAAGGCGGTTTTTAAGGGCCGATACGGACATATCGGAACAAAAAAACACCATTTTTCAGGCGCAACGAACATCCACCGGCCCGATTGGGCAGACTTTTTAAACAGCCTCTCAATGTAATAGATGGCAATAATCATTGACTCGCCAGAACATCTCGCTGGCTTTAGCGTTAAGCTGCAAAGTTTTTCACTCTAGCAGGAAAACGTCAGAGCCATGGACAGTCTCCTGATGGAACCGATTACTCTTTCCACCACTCCGGAAACGTATGCGGTTCCCACTCATAACCGGGCCAGAACGGTCAAGGCCGTGCAGCATACTTTGCATCACTCCATCTCCAGCGTAGGGACGGGGTTGCATACAGGCGCGCCGATCAACCTGACCCTGAGACCAGCCCCTGTTGGCCATGGCATTGTTTTCCAGCGGACCGACCTGAACGCCGCGCCCCTGCCTGCCCGATTCGATTACGTGGTGGACACGCGCCTGAGCACCGTTGTGGGGGAAGCGGGCAACCCCGCAAACCGCATTGCCACCATTGAACATCTGATGGCGGCCTTCCATGGCTGCGGCATTGATAACGCCCTTGTTCTGGTGGACGGGCCGGAAATTCCCGTTTTTGATGGCTCGGCCGCTGACTTTGTTTTTCTGCTGGATTGCGCTGGTCGTGTGCCTCAGGACGCCGTACGGCAGAGCATTGAAGTGCTGCGCCCTATCCGGGTAGAGCAGAACGGAGCCTTTGTTGAACTCCGCCCCTCCACGACCCAAACGTTGCATCTGTCGCTTCAGATTGACTTTGCCGCCGCCGCCATTGGCAAGCAGGATTATGCGCTGGAACTGACACCAGCCACCTTCCGCCATCAACTGGCCCGCAGCCGCACCTTTACCCTGCGGCAGGAAATAGAAGCCCTGCACAAGGCCGGTCTGGCCCGTGGTGGTTCGCTGGAAAACGCCATTGTTGTTGATGGAGACCAGATTCTCAATCCCTCCGGCCTGCGGTGCCCGGATGAATTCATCCGCCACAAGGTGATGGACGCGGTAGGAGATCTGTATCTGGCGGGTGCCCCCATCAAGGGCGCATTCACTGGCCATCGGTCCGGCCATAGCCTGAACAACAAGGTTCTGCGCTCCCTGTTTGCTGATCCGTCAGCATGGCGCTTTACCCCGCCTTCCGCCGTTTCTGCGCGGGTGGCTGCGTAAGAACATTAGAGAGAAAGCGCACAGACCATCTTTCCTTCCCTTTCCTTGCTCGCTATGCGTGCTATAAGACAGCTTCAAATTGAAGAGCCGGGATGTCTGTGAGCGTTATCAACCCTCTTTCCGTTCGCTGCCGCATACGCCATCTGGTGTCGGCCAGTCTGCTGTTGGGCTTGTCCGGTTGCGGGCTGTTCGGGCACGAGAAAGCGCCCCCAGTTCCAAAACTGGCTTCGGCTGAAACGCTGTATAATAACGGTATTGATGCCTTGCGCACCCGCCGTTACACGCTGGCCGCAGCCGAGTTTGAGGTGCTCCAGCAGAACTATCCCTATTCAGGTTATGTTGCCAACGCGCAGCTTATGGAAGGCTATTCCTATTACCTGAAGGGTAAGTATCCGGAAGCCGTGCAGCAGTTGAACCGCTTCATCGGCCTGCACCCTACCAGTGCGGACGCCGCCTACGCCTATTACCTGCGTGCCCTGTGCTTCTATGAACAGATTGCCGATGTGCAGCGTGACCAGCAGGGCACCGTGGAATCCATGGATGCGCTGGAGGAAGTAATTACCCGCTTCCCGCAGTCCAAATACGCACGAGATGCGCAGCTCAAGATCGACCTGTGCCGTGACCATCTGGCCGGTAAGGAAATGCTGGTAGGCCGCTATTACCAGCAGGAACGCAACTATGAAGCCGCCATCAACCGCTACCAGCGCGTTGTGGAAGACTTCCAGACCACCAACCACGTGCCCGAAGCGCTGGAACGTATGGTGGAAGTCTATCTTGATCTGGGGCTGACAGATCAGGCCCGTAAATCCGGTATTGTGCTGGGCTACAACTACCCCGGCAGCAAATGGTACCGCTTTGCTTACAGCAACCTCAAGCGTTACAAACTGCTGAGCGACAACTTCCCCGTTCCGGGCAAGCTGATTACCGCCCCCAAGGCCCCTGCCGCCACAACCACACCGCCTACGGCAGCCGGTGCGGCCCCTGCGCCTTCGGCCCTTGGTCAGCAACCGGGTGCGGCACAGCCCATGGATATTCAGAAAGCGCCGGTTGCACCGGTCAAGGCCGAGCCCGCACCACCAGATCAGGCCCGCGTGCTCTGAGCCTGAACGTGCTCACGCCAACATTTTCCACAAAAGGGGCAGGCTGCGGTCTGCCCCTTTTTGTTTCTGTTCTCTTTCCGTTCGCCTATTTTTTTTATAGAACGCTTCAAGGCGGTTAACACACCACCGCTTCAGAGATTGTCTTCGTCAGATTTTCAGACCGGACCCATCATGCTGACAAACCTTTCCATCAGGGATGTGGTGCTTATCGAGGCGCTGGACCTTTCCCTGCACGCAGGCTTCACAGCGCTTACCGGGGAAACCGGTGCCGGGAAATCCATCCTGCTTGACAGTCTGGGGCTGGCGCTGGGGGAACGGGCCAGTGCTGGCTTGGTGCGCGCGGGCGCCGATGAGGCCCGTGTGACCGCCAGTTTTGACGTGCCACTTGATCACCCCGCCTATGCGCTGCTGAACGAACAGGGGATTCCGGCCGAAGCCGGGGAGCCCCTGATGCTCCGCCGTATTATTTCAAAGGAAGGCCGGTCCCGCGCATGGGTGAATGATCAGGCCGTGGGCATCACGCTCATGCGTCGCGTGGCTGTCACCCTGGTGGAAATTCAGGGCCAGCACGAGCAGATGGGGCTTGCCGATTCCAGCACCCATCGCGGATTGCTGGACGCCTATGGCGTGGGGTCTTCCCTGCTCACGGATGTAACACGCGCTTACGTGACATGGCAGAAACTGATTACCGAACTGGAAACCGCACGCAGAAATCTTCAGGAAGCCGCGCGGGAAGAAGAATGGCTGCGGCACACGGTGGACGAACTGTCCACTCTTGCCCCGCAAGCGGGAGAAGAAGACGCTCTGGCCCAGCAGCGCCATGCCCTTCAACAGGCGGAACGACGCGGTGAGGCCATAGCGGCAGCCCAAGCAGAACTGAACCCGCGAGACCGGCGCAATGCTGGCCCAGCGGCGGCCTTACGGGGTGCCAGCCGCGCTCTGCAACGCCTGCTTCCGCCTCCCTCTGCCGAAAAAACGACCCATGACCCGCTGGAGGCCCGCACCAGCGAGGCTCTGGCTGCCCTTGAAGGCGCAGAAAACGCACTGGCGGAAGCAGAAACCCTGCTCTCCCGTCTGGCCGATGAATCGGAAGCCAACCCGCGCCTGCTGGAAGAAGCGGAGGAGCGCCTGTTCGCCCTGCGTGCCGCCGCACGCAAACATGACGTAACAGTCGAAGATCTGCCCGGCCTGCGCGAACGGCTGACCCTCCGGCTGGCGGCACTTGAAACCGGCGTCACGCATCTGGATGCACTGCAACAGGCCATGCAGGAAGCCCGCACGGTGTATGAAACATCCGCCAGACGCCTTTCTGCAGCGCGGGAAAAAGCCGCCCGCAAGCTGGAACAGGCCGTGACCCGTGAACTTAAACCCATCAAACTGGAAAAGGCCCGCTTTCTGGTGGATATCCAGCCCCTGTCCCCTGAAAACTGGAGTGCGCAGGGCATGGAGCAGATTACCTTCCTGATTGCGGCCAACCCCGGCCAGCCGCCCGGCCCACTGGCCAAGGTGGCCTCCGGCGGTGAGCTTTCCCGCCTGATGCTGGCGCTCAAACTGGTGTTGGCGGAGCAATCCGCCATTGGCACCATTGTGTTTGATGAAATTGACGCCGGTGTGGGTGGTGCCACCGCCGCCGCCATTGGGGAACGCCTGCACCGGCTGGCAAGCCGGTCCGTGCAGGTGCTGGCCGTGACACACAGCCCGCAGGTGGCGGCCTGTGCGGATGCCCATCTGCGCATTGGCAAGATTGTACGCAATGGCAATACCGCCACCCACGCCGCACCGCTTGGCATGGAAGAACGGCAGGAAGAAATTGCCCGTATGCTGGCCGGAGACGTGATTACCGATGCCGCCCGCGCCGCCGCCGCCAGCCTGCTTGGACAGAAGAATGACTGAACACCTCGCCCCGACCGAACTGGACGCCGCACAGGCGAAAGCCGAACTCACCCGCCTTGCAGACCTGATAGGCCGTTACAATACCGCCTATTATACGCATGATGCGCCCGAAGTGAGCGACGCTGAATATGACGCCCTGCGCAAACGCTACGATGCCATTGTGGCGCTTCACCCGGAGTCTGAACCGGCAGAAAGTGCAGCCCAGACCGTAGGGGCCGCGCCGGACAATGCTTTTGGCAAGCACCGGCATCTGGTGCCCATGCTCTCTCTGGACAACGTGTTTGATCAGACAGAATTTGAATCCTTCATCAGCCGTGCGACCCGCTTTCTGGGGCTGAGCGAGGCAGATGCCCAGAAGTTGGCCTTTGTGGCCGAACCCAAGATTGACGGGCTTTCCATCAGCCTGACCTATGAAAACGGACGTTTTGTACGGGGCACAACCCGAGGCGATGGCACGGAAGGCGAGGATGTGACCGCCAACCTGCTCACGCTGAAGGATCTACCTCAGCAGCTTGAGGGGCACGCGCCGGAACTGATTGAAATTCGTGGGGAAGTCTTCCTCTCCAAAGAGCATTTTCTGGCTCTGAACGCGGCGCAGGAAGCCATTGGCCGCAAACCCTTCGCCAATCCACGCAACGCAGCCGCGGGCTCCTTACGGCAGCTTGACCCTCGCGTTACCGCCCGCCGCCCTCTTTCTCTGTTCGCCTATGCCATGGGCTTCAGTTCAGAAAAGCAGGCCCGCAGCCATTGGGCGTATCTGGAACAGTTGCGGGCATGGGGATTTCCGGTCAATCCGCTTTCCCGCAGGCTGGAAGCGGCCAGTGGTGCCGAAGCTTTTTTTGAAGAGATTGGCCGTGCCCGTGCCGCGCTGAGCTACGATATTGATGGCGTTGTTTACAAGATAGATGATCTGACATTGCAGGAACGTCTGGGCTTTGCCGGGCGCGCGCCCCGCTGGGCGGTGGCGTGGAAGTTCCCGGCAGAGCAGGCCATTACCACCCTGCGGGCCATTGAAATTCAGGTAGGCCGCACCGGCGCCCTGACCCCTGTTGCGCATCTGGACCCCGTCAATGTGGGGGGCGTGCTGGTCATGCGCGCCACGCTGCATAATGAAGACGAAATTGCCCGCAAGGATGTGCGGCCCGGCGATACGGTGCAGATTCAACGCGCAGGTGATGTCATTCCACAAATTCTGGCCGTGGTGCCACCGGGTCCGGATGCACCGCCCCGTGCGGAGCCATTCCACTTCCCTGACCATTGCCCTGCCTGTGGCGCGCTGGCCGTGCGGCCGGAAGGGGAAGCCGTGCGCCGCTGCACAGGGGGCCTGACCTGCCCTGCGCAGATTGTGGAGCGGCTTATCCATTTTGTCTCCCGCAATGCCTTTGACATTGAAGGGCTGGGCGAGCGCAGTATCCGCGAGTTTTATGAGGAAGGGCTGATCCACACCCCTGCGGATATTTTCCGCCTGCACACCCATGCAGAAAGCATCATGAAGCGGGATGGCTGGGGCGAACAGTCTGTGCGTAACCTGATGCAGGCCATAGAAGCGCGCCGCACCATTGCGTTCTCCCGCTTTATCTTCGCGCTGGGAATCCGCCGCATTGGCGAGAGCAACGCCCGCCTGCTGGCGCGCCATTACGGCACGTATGAAAACTGGGTGGCACAGTTGCGCAAGGCCGCCATCATTGGTTCAGACGAACGGCTTGAACTGGGCTCCATCACCGGCATTGGCAGCGTGATCGCGGATGATCTGGTGGCCTTCATGAGCGAGGAGCACAACCTTGCAACATTGGAAGACCTGAGATCGTTCCTGAACATAACAGAGGAAGAACAAACCTCCGGCGGGCCGCTGGCAGGCAAGACCGTCGTGTTTACCGGCACCCTGCACACCCTCACCCGGCAGGAAGCCCGCGCCATGGCGGAGCGGATGGGGGCAAAAGTGTCTGATTCCGTCTCCAAAAAAACGGACCTTGTCATTCTGGGGGAAAAAGCAGGTTCCAAAGCCAAAAAAGCGGCGGAACTCGGCATTGATACGCTGGACGAAGCCGGATGGAACGATTTTTGCGCAAGTCAGGGCTAAGACCGGCCTGAAGCGGGCCTTTGCCCAAAAAGAGTCATTGCCGCGGGAAACAAAACGCGTCATGCTCGTTGCTATCGATGGGGTGGATTAAGTCGTCCAAAATAAAAAAATAAAATCCGTTCGCAGATCGGCCCGTTGCTCCGGTAGTTCCCATCCCCTCGATCGGGGTAGAGCTGGCTCTGCGTTCGCACCAACGAAGTGAACGGCAAAATGACCAAGTGGATCTATAGTTTCGGCGCTGGCCATAATGAAGGCAACGCCGGAATGCGCAATCTCCTCGGCGGCAAAGGGGCCAATCTGGCTGAAATGGCCAACATCGGCCTGCCAGTTCCGCCCGGATTTACAATCACCACTGAAGTCTGCTCCGCCTTTTATGAAAATGGCCGCGCCTACCCGGCAGAGCTGGAATCCCAGATTGAGGATGCCATGGGCCGGGTTGAAAAGGCCATGGGGCTGCGCTTCGGTGATGCCAACGCACCGCTTCTTGTTTCCGTGCGCTCGGGTGCCCGTGTTTCCATGCCCGGCATGATGGACACGGTGCTGAACCTGGGCCTGAATGATGAAACGGTGGAAGGGCTTGTCCGCTCCTCCGGTGATGCCCGCTTTGCGTGGGACAGCTACCGCCGCTTCATCCAGATGTACGGCTCCGTTGTGCTGGGTGTCCCGCACCATCGGTTTGAAGACATTCTGGAACAGGCCAAGCGGGAACTGGGCAAGGAAGATGATACCGCCCTCAGCGCTGAAGACTGGCAGCTTGTGGTCAAGGACTACAAGAGCATTGTTCAGAACGAAACGGGCAAGCCCTTCCCTGAAAACCCGAAGGATCAGCTCTGGGGCGCCATTGGTGCCGTGTTCGGTTCCTGGATGAACCCGCGCGCCAACACCTACCGCAAACTGCATGATATTCCGGCAAGCTGGGGCACGGCTGTCAACGTTCAGTCCATGGTGTTCGGCAACATGGGTGATGACTGCGCCACCGGCGTCTGCTTCACGCGTGATCCCTCCACCGGCGAGAACATTTTCTACGGTGAATACCTGATCAACGCGCAGGGTGAAGACGTGGTGGCGGGTATCCGCACGCCGCAGCCCATGTCCGCCGAGCGCGCTACGCCTGATCAGAACCCCATGGAAAAGGCGCTGCCGCAGGCCTATCAGGAAATGCTGAAGGTGCGCGAACTGCTGGAACGCCACTACAAGGACATGCAGGACATTGAGTTCACGGTGCAGAGCAACAAGCTGTACCTCCTGCAAACCCGTAACGGCAAACGCACCGCCGCAGCCGCACTGCGCATTGCCATTGATATGGCACGCGAAGGTCTGATCACGCAGGAAGACGCCATTACACGCGTGCCGCCCTCCTCGCTTGATCAGCTTCTCCACCCGGTTCTTGACCCCAAGGCCGAGCGCACACAGCTTGCCCGTGGCCTTCCGGCTTCTCCAGGCGCAGCTACCGGCGTGATTGCGTTCTCCGCTGAAGATGTGGAAGACCGTGCCGCCAAGGGTGAAGATGTTATTCTGGTGCGTATCGAAACCTCACCCGAAGACGTGCATGGCATGCACGCCGCCCGTGGTGTGCTGACAACCCGTGGTGGCATGACATCCCACGCGGCCGTGGTGGCCCGTGGTATGGGCCGTGTTTGCGTTGCAGGTGCAGGCAGCATTGCCGTGGACTACAAGGCACAGACACTCAGCGTTGGCGGCCACACCCTGAAGGCTGGTGACTGGATCACGCTGGATGGCGGCACGGGTGCTGTCTATCTGGGCCGTGTTCCCACCATTCCGCCTTCTCTTTCTGGCGATTTCTCCACCCTGATGGGCTGGGCCGATTCCGTGCGTCGTCTGGGCATTCGTGCCAATGCAGAAACGCCGGAAGATGCTGAAACAGCCCGTCGCTTCGGCGCGGAAGGCATTGGCCTGTGCCGTACGGAACACATGTTCTTCGGCCCGGATCGGATTGGCCATGTGCGCCAGATGATCATGACGGAAGAACCGGAAGCCCGTGCCCGTGCCATCGGGGCGCTACTGCCCTTCCAGCGGGATGATTTCTCCGCCCTGTTCCGCATCATGGCGGGGCTGCCCGTCACCATCCGTCTGCTTGACCCG
>NZ_LHZU01000094.1 GCF_001580995.1 Acetobacter senegalensis | reverse complement strand
CCACAATGCGCCGCCCCCGCACCGCTTTACGGCCCAGCCGCGCTGCTGCGGCTGGGCCGTAAAGCGGTGCGGGGGCGGCGCATTGTGGGCTATTGGGTATGGGAACTGCCCAAAGTGCCGGAAGAATGGCGGGCGGGCCTGCGGTCGGTTCATGAAATCTGGACGCCCTCACATTTCAGTGCGCGTGCGTTGGAAGAATTGGCACCGGGGCGCGTGCGGGTGGTGCCTTACCCGTTGGTGGATGCACAGCCTCAGCCCTCCGCGTTGACCCGGCAGGATTTTGGCTGGCCAGAACATGCCGTGGTGGTGCTGACGTCTTTCAGTCTGGCTTCAAGTTTTGTCCGCAAGAACCCGTTGGCTGCCATAGCCGCTTTCCGACAGGCTTTTGGCGAGCGCCCGGACCGTGTACTGGTGATGAAGGTCTCCAACGCCACGCATTATCCGGACGATATGCAAAGATTGCAGGCGGCCACACAGGGGGCTGCCAATATCCGGTTTGAAACGCGCACACTGCCCATGCCGGATGTGCACGCCATGACCCGCTGCGCTGACATTGTGCTGTCCTTGCACAGAAGTGAAGGGCTCGGGCTTGTGCCTGCGGAAGCAATGTTGCTTGAAAAACCTGTGGTGGCGACAGACTGGTCCGCAACAGCGGAATTTCTGGATGCTTCCTGTGGCATGCCAGTGCCCTATACTCTGGTGCCCGCGCGGGATGAACGGGGCGTCTATCAGGTAGCAGGGGCGCAATGGGCTGACGCGGATGTGGGTGCTGCGGCGCAGGCTCTGCACCGGTTGGCGGACGATGAGATTTTGCGGCGCAGGCTGGGTACCGCAGCCCGGCAGACTGTGCTGAAGGCTTTTGGCGCGCGCCCCTTGCTGGATGCAGTGGCAGGGCTGACGCAGAAGAAGGATAACAACTGAGAATGCGGGTTTTGGTCTGGCAGTGGGGGCGGCGTGGCGCAGGACCAAAAATGGCGGTGGAACTTGCGCGCGGGATAAACGCGCTTGAAGGCTGTCAGGCGGTTCTTTCCCTTTCAGAAAAGGCAGAAATTCTGCGGGCTGACTCTTCAGTCCGGAATGATCTGCCTTTTCGCACCTACACAACGCTGCTGTCTTTGCTGGTGCGTGTTGTTCAGGCCCCCTGGGTGGTGAAGGGGCTGGCGGCCAGATTGCAGCGCATCAGGCCGGACCTTGCCATATGCGCCATGCCGGGGCCGCTTGATCTGATCATGGTGGCGGCCCTGCATCGTGTGGGCGTGCCGGTGGTTGTGATTGTGCATGACGCGCAGGCGCATCCGGGTGATGGGTTCCCCGGTCAGATTTTTCTGCAGCGTCTGTTGGTGTGGCGGGCTGATGTTGTTGTGGCGTTGACGGCGCATGTTGCGGCTTTGCTGGCACCACAACGCTGCATGCGCGGGCGTAAGGCCATTGTGGCGTCTCACCCGCCCTTCGCGTTTGAAGGCGCTACGGCCCTTGCGCGGCCCTTGGCGCACGGAGGGCCGATCCGGTTGCTCGCCTTCGGTCGGCTGTTGCCATACAAAGGGCTGGATCTGCTGGCGGAGGCGTTGCAGCGCATGGGCTCGACACCGGATTATGTCTGCCGGGTTGTGGGCAAAGGGCCGGATGCGCCATGGCTGCGCCAACTGGCTGCGGTGCCGGGCGTAAGCGTGGAAAACCGTTGGGTGCCGGAAGGCGAGATTGCCGGTTTGCTGGCTTGGGCGGATGTGCTGCTGCTACCGTACCGCGAGGCCAGCCAGAGTGGGGTTGGCGCTGCGGCTCTGGCGGCGGGGCGCTGGGTGTTGGCCACCAATGTGGGGGGGCTGGCGGAACAGTTTCGTGACAAACCGCAGGCCGTGCTGTGCGCGCCAACAGTTGAAGGCATTGCACAGGCGCTCAGCCAGATCATCACTCAGCCGCCGCCCGTGCCGGAGGCCGAGGAGAACGCCACCATCAAGGCGGATTGGGCTTTTATGGCCGGGAAGCTGCTTTCGAACGTTTGCCGCGTGCTGCCTCATCGGGCTGGGTTTTCTGCTGCGGGTTTGAAGCTGGCAGAGCCTGCTCCTCGGACAAAATCCTGAGCTTTACGGCAGCCCCCACTTCTATCTGGCGCAGCTTTTTACGGTCTGTCAGACTGCACAGGGTCAGGGCTGTGCCGGTTTTGCCCCCGCGGCCCGTGCGGCCTATGCGGTGCAGATAGGTTTCCGGCTGATCTGGCGGGTCCATGTTGATGACGGTGCGGATATCCGGCACATCCAGCCCACGGGCGGCAATGTCCGTTGCCACCAGAACAGGGGTGCGGCCAGCCGCAAAGCTGGTGACAGTGGACGTGCGCTGCGCCTGAGAAAGATCACCATGCAGCGGGGCAGCCCCCACACGGAATTTCTTGAGCGTGCTGGCCAGTTGATCGGCTTCGGCTTTGGTTTTGACAAAGATCAGGGTGCGGCTTTTGCGGTCGCGGTTGAAAAACGCCTTGAGAAACGCCAAACGCTGAGCGGGTTCTATGAAATAGGCCCCCTGCCGGATTGGCCCCCGTTTTTCCGCAGGGGTATCAATCTGGATTTCCACAGGTTTGCGCAGAAGTTTCTGCAAGATGGGGGTCAGGGTTTTGGGCAGGGTGGCGGAAACCAGCATGGTCTGGCGTACCTGTGGCAGTCCCTCCACCACGGTAGCGCTTTCTTCAAAAAATTCGGGGGAGAACAGGCGGTCTCCCTCATCCAGCACCACATGTGTGCAGGTGGATAGATCAACCTCGCCCGTGTGGGCAAAATCCAGCAGGCGGCCGGGGGTGGCAATCAGCACACGGGGGCCATCATGCAGCAGGTTTTCCGCCTGCGGGGCACGGTCCACCCCGCCATACAGGGTAATAATACCGGGTGTTCCGGCTTTCTGCCGGTTGTCTCTGGGGTTCAGCCCCAGACAGATGCGGAACACGCCCGCCGTTTGCAGCGCTAATTCCCGCGTGGGCACCAGCACCAGCGCATCCTGCGGCCGCCGTGCCTTGAGCAACTGTTGCAGCACGGGCAGCGCATAGGCTGCGGTTTTACCCGTGCCGGTAGGGGCTATGGCCAGAACATCGCGCCCGGCGAGTGCCGCCGGAATGGCCTGCTGCTGAATGGGGGTAGGAGTGGCCATGCCTGCCTGCGCGGCGTGTGCGCACAAGGACGGCAGAAGGCCCATTGCCTCGAAGCTGTTGGACATGCTGAATTTATCCGCCTTGACCCGGTTGAAAAACATGCTTTGCATGGCGTGGTGCAGGTCTGGCTGCTCTGCAAACAAGCAGGCACCGGGCCGGACAGCGCATGAAAAGCGGGGGAGATCGCCTGATGGCTGAAGACGTATATGCTGGAAAGGCGACGGTTTCAAACACTGTCTTGAGCCAGGAGCCTGCCGAGGTGGGGGCGGATGTGCCTGCACTGGTGGTTGGAGAGGATTTTGCGGGCATGCGCTCGCAGGCGTTGGGGCTGGTCAGCCGGGCTGGTTGGCAAGGGCAGTTTCATGCTGTGCGGCCGTCTCGGCTTGCACGCTTGGCTTTGCGGGGGCCGCAGTGGCTGCAATCCCGCTTTCTGGATGACGGGGCCAGCCAGCCTTTGCTGTCCGCGGCCGATCAGGCACGGGTTGTGGTGAGTATTGGCGGTAAGGGCGGAGCTGTGGGTGCCGCCCTGCGTGCGCCGGGGCGGCCAGTGGTGCAGATTCAGCACCCACGGCAACCGCTCTCCAATTTTGATCTGATTGTGGCGTGTGTTCATGATGAGATCACCGGCCCCAATGTTTTACTGGGTCGTACTGCCCTGCATGGGCTGACGCCCGATGTGCTGGCGCAGGCGCGTGAGGCATGGATGCCCCGTTTTGCCCATTTGCCGCGCCCGTTGATTGCCGGGCTGATTGGTGGCTCCAACGGGCGGTTTCAGTTTGGCGTGGGGGAAGCCGCGCAACTGGGGGCCATATTGGTCAAGGCCGTGGCAGAGCAGAAAGGCAGCCTGATTGTCACCCCATCCCGCAGGACAGACCCGCAGGCGCAGGAAATGCTGAGTGATCTGGTGGATTCTGTTGGGGGCATCTTATGGGATGGCGAGGGGGAAAACCCTTATGTAGGGCTGATTGCCTGCGCAGATCATCTGGTCGTGACCATAGACAGCGTTTCCATGGTTTCTGAGGCCGTGGCGGGGCAGGCCCCTGTTTCGGTTTTTCCGCTGCCAGGCAAATCTCGCCGTATTGCCCGCTTTGCTGAGGAGCTTGAACGTTCAGGCCGCATACGGATGCTGCGCAGACACTCCCCTTTCAGAAAACTGGAGCCCTGGGCAGTGGAGCCGCTGGATGATACCCCAGCGCTGGTGGCTGAAATGCACCGGCGGCTGGGGTTTTGATGAGGCTATTGGTGTGGCTGGCCGATAGCGGGATCAGTCCAGTCGGGCAGACCGTTTTCACAATGGCCTGAAAACTGGGCCAGCAGCTTGTGTGTGGCGGCACTGCTTATTGTGAGATCGTACCACATCGTTCCGGGTTTGACGGCAAGCACCAGACTTTCCGGGTGCCGCGCCGTCAGCCGTTGGGAGAGCAGAGTCTGCTGTGAGTAAGCCTCGCTTACTGTAACGGTAGAAAAATCCGGCGCGGAAGACAGTGGTGTCAGATCAAGAACCATGCAGGATTTTTCTCTGTCATGGCGCAGTGTCATGGCAAGTGGCAGGCCGGTTCTGAAAAAACGGTAAAATCCGTTCTGGCCGTAAACCTGCACGGTTTGCCCATGCCTGTGTGGCACAGGAATACGCACTGCGCTGCCCATCCTGAGTGTATAATGGCGCGTGTTGGTGTGGTTGAGGGAAACACGGAAGGTTGCTGTGCGCAGGCCGATATTATGCAAGACCAGTGTGGTGGCGTTTGCGCTGACAAGCCAGTCGGCTGTCATGTCATAAGCAATGGCGCGGGCAGGTTTCTGGCCTTGTTCCTGAACCGGCATGGTCTGCACCAAGGGCACCAGCGGGGGCGGCAGTTTGCAGGAACGCCGCGTTTCTTCAAGATAGGTAGCGGTGTCTGGCAGATGGGCCTGCCAGTCCGGGTTGGCTTGTGAGAAATCAAAAACGGAGGTCAGATCTCCACATACCGACCGCCGCCATGGGGTAAGGTGAGGCACCTCAACCTGAAACCGCTGCTCCAGAAACCGCAAAACGGAGGTATGGTCAAACAGCTCTGAATTGACCCACCCCCCTTTGGTCCAAGGAGAAATGATAATGGCGGGCACACGCGGGCCAAGGCCGACGGTCTCCCCGTGATAGACTTCTCCCTGTGTCGAGACATCCGTAAAGCCTGCTGCGGCGTTCAGAGCCGGGACAGGGGCGGGAACATGATCAAAAAAGCCGTCATTTTCATCATAGTTCAGAATGAAGACTGTTTTTTTCCACACCTCCGGATGAGAGACAAAGATATCCATCAGGCGGGAAATCAGATACTCGCCATAGCCCGGCGGCGCGTTGGGATGTTCTGAAAGGGCGGCTGGCGGCACGATCCATGAAACCTGAGGCAAGGTGCCGTTCGCGACATCGCGCTCAAACGCTTTTATAAGCGCGTGGCCGTCCGTGTCTTTCATGGTCTCGGTGCTGGAACCGGGTACAATGCTCCGCGCGTTCTGATACTGCCATGAGGAGCGGGACAGGTTTCTGAACTGCGCAAAAGAGGCGAGGGGATTATCCCCGAAATTATCGTATTCCTGATAAACCTTCCAGCTTACGCCCGCTTTTTGCAGGGCTTCGGGGTAGGTGCTCCAGGTGAAGGGGGTAAAATCAGGCTTGTCATGCGCCATGTCGGCAGACCAGTTGCCATCATCCACATTGTCTATGGCCTGTTTTCCGTCCTGACCAACTGCCAGCCCGTTTGTGCCGGAAAACAGGAACAGCCTGTTGGGGTTTGTCGGCCCAAACAGGGAGGCATGATAGCTGTCACAGACTGTAAAAGCATCAGCCAGCGCGTAATAATAGGGAATGTCCTGCCGGGTGAAATACCCCATTGTCATGGGCGTTTTGTGGGGCACCCATGTATCCCATTCGTTCCAAGCGGCCTGAGTGCCCTTCCAGCTATGATCCAGACTGCCAAGGCAGGCGCTTGAGGTATGGGCCACATTGAAACGGAACGGTAGAACCCTGCCGCCCTTTCCATCGGGCTGAGAAAAAACGCTTTGGCCATCAGGTAGAATAGGGGCGCGGGGGTCTGAATAGCCCCGCACGCCTTTCAGTGTACCAAAATAATGATCGAACGACCGGTTTTCCTGCATCAGGATCACCACATGCTCAACATCGTTGAGGGTGCCGGTTCTGTTATTCGGCGTAACCGCCAAAGCCTTGCGGATGTTGGACGGTAATGCACCCGCTGCGGCAGCCGCAGAAGAGTGCATTAGAAAATGACGACGTTTCAGAATGGCCATAGGGTGGTGCAATCAGTCAAAATGTTTGCGCAGGGTGAAGAACACCATACGCGGAGATCCTGCCTGCAGGGTTGCAAAACTGCCTGTTGGGTCAGAGAAGACGGCACCGTTACTGCCAACTGTTGCAATATAATGTTTGTTGAACAGGTTGCTCACGTTGATCTGGGCATCCAGCCCCCGCAGGAACCAGTTACGGCTCTGGAAGCGGTAGCCAAGATTCAGGTTGAAGATGTAGTTTGCAGGAACCCACGCATCATTCAGATAGGTATAGGTGCGGCGGTCCTGAAACTGCATGTTCGCGTTGCCCCAGATTGCGCCGTCATCATACCCAATCTGTACGTTGGCCAGATTGCGGGGCATGGCCACAACTTTTTTGCCTTTAAGGGCATAGACGGTGGAGCCTGACGTGACGTTGTCATTATACGTGGAGTCATTGAAGGCGTAGGAGGCGTAAAGGGACCAGTTGCGCGCAAAGCGGTAATTGAATGCGGCATCAATACCGCGGGCCGTAACACCACCCACATTGGCCAGAACGGAGGGGTTACCCTGAATACCGGCCCCCTGCGTAATGGAGAGCAGGCGGTTTTCAAATTCTACATAATAACCGGTAAGAGACGCCTGAATGGTGTTGCTGTGATACCGGTACCCCACTTCTTCCGTATAGGCCATTTCCGGGCGGATCTTGTTCTTGATCGCTTCATATCCCGCAATGGTGGTGGCAAACGGGCTGGTCGCACCTGTCTGCGAGTTATCATAGGCGGCCATGTTGCGGGCAAAGTCCGCAAAGATTTCGTTATGATGGTTCAGGCGATAGTTGGCGCCTACCTGCGGCAGGAAGCCATTGGCAGCCTGAATTGAGCCTGACGGATAAGGGTTGGCCATTGGTGTGCCCAGATAATTGCCGGAAAGTGCGCGGGCGCTGTTATCGACAATAAGAGAGCGGAAACCGTAATTCAGCTTAAGGGCCGGTGTAATCTGCCATGTATCCTGCAGGTGCACCTGATAGGTCTTGGTGTTGAAGGTGCTCTGCCACTGCGTATAGAAGGAATTGTTTGTGTACCAGTGGATACTGCTGGGCGAGCCATCCGTATTCAGACCGTAGTAGCGGCGCGCCTGTTCAAAATTGTTATTTTCAAACCAGAAGCCACCTTCAATGGTGTGGTTGGCAATTTTGTAGGTCAGGCTGCCAATGAAACCAGCCCGGTGAATATCATATTCCGTGGTACGGGTGGAAAGAGGGGAGCCTCCCAGTTCAGCCGGGGTCGGGACATAAGGGGTAACCCATGCGCCCTCGCCGCTGTTGGTATGGCCGTAGCCCATGATGTAGCCTTTGAGACGGTTGTTGATCCTGAAATCAAGTTTCCCGTATCCCATGGCGTCCTGCCGCAGGCCGGCGGCGTTGTAATAGACAAAGTCCTGATCCGGTATCCCGGCAGGAAAAGCGGTGCCGTTCTGGTAGGCACTGGCAATCTGCTTGGCCAGGGCATAATTGCCCGTAATGTTATCAACGTTATAGCCGTATTTATGAACGGTTTGCAGGGAAAGATCCTGATAATCGTTTTCCCGGCGCTGGGACCAGTCACCAAACAGGGTCAGCTTTACGTTATCGCCCAGCGGCTGAACGTATTTGGCATTGGCCTGATGCTGGCGCTGGATACCATCACCTTTCCACTTGTTGGCGTCCTGATAATCGTAGGAGACATAAAATTTTCCGCCACCGGGCAACGTGCCGCTGTTAACGCGCATAAAGGTGCGCCATGTGCTTGCCGAGCCAATGGTGCCTGCAACGTCGACGCCAAATTTGTCGGTGGGATCTATGGATGTAAATTGCAACGCCCCGCCAAGGTTATTGGCCGCGGCAACATCAACCGAGCCCGCACCCTGGCTTAGGGTTGCGCGCCCGTTGTTTTCGGTTTGCAGGGCGCGGCCAATGGAGAGGCCGTTATCATTCCCGTAAGCCAGATTCCCCAGTGGCACGCCATCCATGGTAAAGCCCAGACGGCTCTGATCAAACCCGCGGATGATGATCTGCTGGGACCATTCATAGGAACCCAGCGGATCAGACGAGGTGAACATCACCCCCGGTAATTTGGAGAGCGCCTTGAAGGGGCTTGTTCCGGGCGTGTATTCCTGAAGAGCCTTGTGAGACACATTCTGTGTTTCGCGCGCAGCGCCAGCCCCAAGCACCACAATGGATTCGGCTTTATCTGCCGCCACCGGGGCCGCGTCCGCCTTTTTGCGGGTTTTGGCAACCTGAGCGCTGGCGGGCTTTGCCGCAGATGTTGCAGCGTTCTTCTGCTGGGTCTGGTCAGGCTGTGGAGCAGCAGCACTTGCGTGATTGACCAGTAAGGCGCTGAGGCATGTTCCCAGCAAAAGAGAAAAGGATTTCTTCATCTTGCTCACAATCTCGTCTCGCTGCGGCATCGAACCATCGATGATCAACACGCTCTAGTAATGGGATGAGCAGGAAAAGAGTGTGATGTTTCTATGAAAACGTAATGTGGGCGCAGAACCGGGACAGCGGAAGGATGTTACAGGCGTCACACGTCCATCTGGCAAAATTCAGGGCGCGGCAGCGTCTGTCGCAGGAGGACTATGGTTCAGGGGAAGACTGAACCAGCAACCAGTGACCGCAGCACGCTAACCGCATTGGTTACGCACAAGCTTCTCTGGAAGGGGGTCTGAAAAATCTGTCAGGACGGTAGAACGGGAGTCTGGTGGGAGTATGCGTCGGACTTTCATCCTGCTCGGGACGAAAAACGGCATAGCACCGCGTCCTTTAAATTTGCCCTGTTGGCTTCATAAATCCCCGAGCCCGCAGCTGCGGACGTTTCAATCAGTATCTTGCCCTGTGGGAGCGCCGATAGGGCAGGACAGGTTCATTCGCCGTTGGGTGCTTGAATATGGCCGGTGCAATAGGGCGTGTCGTCAGTTAAGCGGGAGGATTATGCTCGTGCGTGGGGACGTCAGACCCAGATGGTGCCCAGCAGGATGAGTGTGCCGATAATCAGAGCAGCCACGTGGCGCATGACGTGTTCAGGCGAGTCTGGGGGAAGGGTCAGGTAATACTGGAAGCAGTAAGCCATCAGCGCGCAGCCCACCAAAGCCAGAAAGACGCGCACAAACGGAAAGGAGGAAATGTTGCGTCGCGGGTCGAACTGCATGGGGTGATCTCCTTCCTCTTTCTGGCTTGATGGCCTGCTTTACGCGCCTGAAAACGCTGAAGCCGGATAGCCTTGCACAAACAGCGCCGTGCGTAGCGAGGTATGGTTGATCTGCGCTGCAATGGCATTGCGGATGATGGGCTTGGCATAAAAAGCCAGACCAAGCCCCGCTGCCTTCAGCATGGGCAGATCATTCGCACCATCCCCAATGGCCAGTGTGGCGTTGGCCGGAAGAGCGTGTTTTTCCGCCAGAGAGGTCAGCAGAGCCAGCTTGGTATCTGGCCCCAGAATGGGGTGCCCGGTTTCTCCGGTCAGCATGCCATCCGCAATGGTCAGGGTGTTGGCGTGGTTTTCCTGAAACCCGCATAGCGCTGCCACGCGGGAAGTAAAGAACGTGAACCCGCCAGAAACCAGTGCTGTATGGGCACCGTGGGCGCGCATGGTTTGCACCAGTTCCTTTGCGCCTTCGTTCAGCCGTACATCGTTCCAGGCTTTTTCCAGCAGGGAGGCAGGAAAGCCTTTCAACAGGGCCACCCGTTCGCGCAGGGCCGTGGCAAAATCAAGCTCGCCATTCATGGAGCGGGCCGTGATTTCGGCAATTTTTTCACCAATGCCCGCATGGGTGGCCAGATCATCCAGCGTTTCGTTCGCCACAATGGTGCTGTCCATATCAGACACCAGCAGGCGTTTGCGTCGGGCATCCTGATGTGTCAGGACCGCATCAACCGGCTTGTCAGCCAGCGCAGCGCGCAGGGCGGGCAGGCGGTCTGCCGCAGTGGCGGGGCAGGGAATGTCCACCGCTTCTCCGGCGGAGAGTGTGGTGACAGTCTGCGCGCCATCCACGGCGTCCCGCGCCAGGGCAATGGTTGCGGCATCAAGTGTGGCGGCGTCGCGCTGTGCGACAAGTGTCAGGACCAGGCTCATCATTTGGAATTGGGTGTGACAGGAATACCCGCATGAAGCAAGCGGAAGACCAGAGAAACAGCGTTGCGGAACGCGGGCAGGTTGCCCTTATCATTGCGGGCCCCACATGCTCGGGCAAATCAGCCCTTGCGCTGGGTGTGGCGCGAAAATTGGGCGGTACCGTAATTAATGCGGATTCCATGCAGGTGTATCGCGATCTGCGGGTGCTGACTGCTCGCCCAACGCCGGAGGAAGAAGCGCTGGTGCCGCATCGGCTCTATGGTGTGTTGCCAGCGGCGGAAAAAGGCAGTGTGGCCTGGTGGCGTGCGCAGGCTCTGGCCGCCATGGAGGAAGCATGGCAGGCGGGGCGACTGCCCATTCTGTGTGGCGGCACCGGCATGTATATGCGTGCCCTGACAGATGGTCTGGCCGAAATACCGGATTGCGGAGAGGCTGCCCGCACCGAGGCGCGACGTCTGGTGGCGGAGGAGGGGCCGGAAGCCCTGCATGCCAGACTGGCGGATGTTGATCCGGATATGGCCAGCCGTCTGCGCCCGGTGGATTCTCAGCGGGTTTCCCGCGCGTGGGAGGTCTGGCGAGGCACGGGGCGTAGCCTTGCGTGGTGGCAGGCCCAGCCCGGTTTGCCGCCTGCGCCCTGCCGCTTTGTGGCTGTGCGCCTTCTTCCACCCCGGTCAGAACTGCGGGCCAGAATCGGGGTGCGGTTTGACCATATGATGCAGCATGGTGCTGTAGAGGAAGTAGAATCCTTACTGGCGCAGCATCTTGACCCCGCTTTGCCTGCCATGCGGGCGCATGGCGTGCCGGAACTTTCAGCCTTTCTGCGTGGCGAAATTCCGCCGGAGGAAGCCGTGCGGCTGGCTGTGGTGGCAACGGGTAAATATACCCGCAGGCAGGCCACCTGGTTTGCGCATCATGCCCTCTCTCAACCGGGGCTGACATATGATCTTGATATGTGTATGCCACCTTCCGAGCAATTTTCGGAAAGAAAATTCAGTGAAATTATTTCTTTTATTCTATCCGGGATTGACGATGCCAGCAGGGTTCCCTAAAGATGCCGCCCAACCCGCTTTTGGGAGATAGGAAGAAATGACACCGAAAACCGCTTCTGCCACCATGGCCGCACAGACCCCCACCACCCTACCGGGTGCGGAAGTCCTTATGCGTGCGCTTGCTGAGCAGGGCGTTGAGGTTATTTTCGGCTATCCCGGTGGGGCTGTCCTACCCATTTATGATGCCCTGTTCCGCCAGAACCATATCCGGCATGTGCTGGTGCGGCATGAGCAGGCGGCTGTGCATGCGGCCGAGGCCTATGCCCGTTCAACCGGCAAGGTGGGCGTGGTGCTGGTCACCAGTGGCCCCGGTGCCACCAATGCCGTAACCGGCCTGCTGGACGCCATGATGGATTCCATTCCGCTAGTGTGTCTCTCCGGTCAGGTGCCCACGGCGCTGATCGGGAATGATGCCTTTCAGGAGGCTGATACCACCGGCATTACCCGCCCAGTGACCAAATACAACTATCTGGTGCGTCGCCCGGAAGATCTGGCCCCTGCGGTGCATGAAGCATTTGCCATTGCGCAGTCTGGCCGCCCCGGCCCGGTGCTGATTGATCTGCCCAAGAATATTACAGTGGGAGATGCGCCGTACGTTGGGGCCGATCAGGTCAAGCCGCGCACGGGCAAAGTGCAGGTTGACCCTGAGCGTGAGGCCGTGGCCCGTGCCGTTGCCGCCATGAAAAAGGCGCGTCGTCCGCTGTTCTATACAGGTGGTGGCGTGATCAACTCCGGCCCGGAAGCCAGTGAAGGCCTGCGCAAGCTGGCAAAGCTGACGGGCTTTCCTGTTACCTCCACCCTGATGGGGCTTGGTGCGTTTCCGGGCACGGATAAACAGTTTCTGGGTATGCTGGGCATGCACGGCACGTACGAAGCCAATCTGGCGACGCACGGATGTGATGTGCTGATTGCTCTGGGCAGCCGGTTTGATGACCGCGTAACCGGTCGGCTGGATGCGTTTTCACCCGATTCCTTTAAAATTCATGCGGATATTGATCCTTCCCAGATCAACAAGATTATCCATGTTGATCAGCCGATTATCGGCGATGTGGGCCGGACCATCGCGCTGATGATTGAAGAGTGGGAAAAACAGCCTGCCTATGAACACAAGGCCGAACTGGCTGCGTGGTGGGAGCAGATTGAGGCATGGCGGGGGCTGAACTGCCTGCGCTTCAATCAGGATCACGCACCCGAAGCCATTATCAAACCGCAGCAGGCCATCCAGCGTATTTATGAACTGGCGCAGGAAACCGGACGCGATACGTTTGTCTCCACGGAAGTGGGGCAGCATCAGATGTGGGCGGCTCAGTTCTTCAAGTTTGATGCCCCCAACCGTTGGCTGACGTCTGGCGGCCTTGGTACCATGGGGTATGGCCTGCCCGCCGCCGTTGGGGCGCAGATTGCCCACCCGGATGCGCTGGTGTTGGATGTTGCCGGGGAAGCTTCAACCCTGATGAACATTCAGGAACTGGGCACCATTGCCCAGTATCGCCTGCCGGTTAAGCTGTTCATCATCAACAATCACTATATGGGCATGGTGCGCCAGTGGCAGGAACTGCTGCACGGCTCGCGCTATTCTGAAAGCTATAGTGATGCGCTGCCGGATTTTGTAAAACTGGCGGAAAGCTTCCACGCCAAAGGGCTGCGTGCCACCCAGATGGACCAGCTTGATGGCGTGATCCGTGAGGCACTGGCGCATGATGGGCCGGTGGTTGTGGATCTGTGCGTGGCGGAAGGGGAAAACTGCTTCCCCATGATTCCATCCGGCGCTGCGCATAACGAGATGATCCTTGGGCCGGAACAGGAAGAGCGTGGCGCAAAGGTCACGCGTGAGGGCATGATGCTTGTCTGACGCCCCCATTTTTTTGTTCCGTGGCGTGGTGATACGCCTTTAGTCTTGCGTGATTTTCAGGAAGTTTTTCAATGCAGCAGAATGCTCCCGGCTCTGCGGTTATCTCCCTGCTGGTGGATAACGAAAGCGGTGCGCTGGCCCGTATTATCGGTCTGTTTTCAGGGCGCGGATATAATATCCGCAGCCTGACCGTGGCTCCGGTGGATGAAGAGGGACTGGTGTCCCGCGTTAATATTGTCACCACCGGCACCCCGGCAGATATCCGGCAGGTGAAGGCGCAGATCGAACGTCTGGTGCCTGTTTCCCGCGTGGTTGATCTTTCTTCCGCCGGGCCGCATGTGGCGCGGGAGATGGCGCTTATCAAGGTTGTGTCCTCTGGTGAGCCGCGTACCGAGGCGCTGCGCATTGCGCAGGCGTTCCGTGCCCGCGCGGTGGATACCACGGCCTCTTCCTTCGTGTTTGAACTGACCGGTTCAACCGACAAACTTGACAGTTTCATTGAACTGATGCGTCCGCTTGGGCTGGCTGAGGTTTCCCGCACCGGAATCGCGGCAATCTGCCGCGGACCGCAGACAATTCAGAGTCACTGAAGATAACAGAGCGGCAGGAAAAACCCCTGCCGTGGTAAGGAGAAAAACAATGTCTATGCGTGTTTATTACGACCGTGATGCGGACGTGAACCTGATCAAATCCAAAAAGGTTGCGGTTATCGGGTATGGCAGCCAGGGCCACGCCCACGCCAACAACCTGAAAGACAGCGGCGTCAAGGACATCGTGATCGGTCTGCGTGAAGAATCTTCCGCCGTGAAAAAGGCGCAGGATGCTGGCTTCACCGTGATGACGCCCGACAAAGCCGCAGCTTGGGCCGATGTTGTGATGGTGCTGACGCCTGATGAAGGCCAGGGCACGCTGTACAAAGAATCTCTGGAAAAGAACCTGAAGCAGGGTGCCGCTCTGGCGTTTGCTCATGGTCTGTCCATCCACTTCCGCATCATTGAAGCCCGTCCTGATCTGGACGTGTTCCTGATCGCACCGAAGGGCCCCGGCCACACCGTGCGTTCCGAATACCAGCGCGGCGGCGGTGTTCCCTGTCTGGTGGCTATCGCGCAGGACAAGTCCGGTTCCGCTCTGGAAATCGCGCTGTCCTACGCATCTGCTATTGGTGGTGGCCGTGCAGGTACCATTGAAACCAGCTTCAAGGAAGAAGTGGAAACCGATCTGTTTGGTGAACAGGCCGTGCTCTGCGGTGGTCTGGTTGAACTGATCCGCGCTGGTTTTGAAACGCTGGTTGAAGGTGGCTACGCACCGGAAATGGCGTATTTCGAATGTCTGCACGAAATGAAGCTGATCGTGGATCTGATCTACGAAGGCGGCATTGCCAACATGAACTACTCCATCTCCAACACGGCTGAGTATGGTGAGTATGTGTCTGGCCCGCGTGTGATCACGCCGGACACCAAGAAGGCCATGAAGGACATTCTGACCGACATTCAGAACGGCACCTTCGTGCGTAACTTCATTCTGGAAAACCAGTCTGGCAACATTGGCTTCAAGGCTACCCGCGCCATTAACGATGCGCACCAGATTGAAGCCGTTGGTGAAAAACTGCGTGGCATGATGCCGTGGATTTCCAAATCCCGTCTGGTTGACAAAACCAAGAACTGATCAGCCAGCCTGTTCTTTCAGGTTTCTGACAAAAAGCCCTGCCGTGCTTACGCGGCAGGGCTTTTTTGTTTGAAAGACCAAAGACTTCGCGGAACGCTAGCGCCTAGAGCAGAGCAGAGCAGAGCAGAGCAGAGCAGAGCAGAGCAGAGCAGAGCAGGCGCGGGACGATGTGGAAACCGGCGCACGATGCTCTCGGTGGGGCAGGGGGGGGCGGATGCGGCAACCTTGCTCCGGCATCATGCGTTTGACATCGTTCGGTCAATTTAAGGTGCAGAGGGCACTCTGCTGCTCACAACTCTCTGAGCGTATGCCAGACTATGCAAGTGAGACTGAATAGCGATACCGTATCCGACTGTCGGAAGCGGAAAAGGAGAAAGCAATGTTTGCTTCACGTCTGAAATTTGTTGCTGCTCTTGCCTGCGGGATGGCGTTGGCCCCCTCCCTTGCGATGGCGGCGAGCACCGCCACGGGTGACCTGCAGGGGGCAGATGGTGCCGCCCATGGCACCATCAAAGTGACCGAGGCCCCCAATGGTGTCCTGCTTCGTGTGGAAGCAAAAGGGCTGACGCCCGGATGGCACGGTTTGCATTTTCATGAAAAGGGAAGCTGCGAGCCCCCAAAGTTCACCAGTGCTGGGGGGCATATTCACACCGCAAAGCCTGTTGTGCACGGCCTGCTGCATGAGGGCGCGAATGATGCGGGCGATCTGCCCAACCTTTATGTCGCCGCAGATGGCACGGCAACGGTTGAACTCTACTCCAGCCTTGTCTCTCTGAACGCGGGCGGCAAGCATCCAGCCCTTCTGGATGCTGACGGATCATCCGTGGTTATTCACGCAAACCCGGATGATTACACCACCCAGCCGATTGGTGGCGCAGGGGACCGTGTTGCCTGTGCGGTCATCAAGTAAGATTGTTTCATAAGGCGCTACGGCGCGGGCACAGCGCGAACCACACTGGGTATTGGATGCAGAAGTCTGCTCAGTGCGGTTTGTGCTGCGTCGTTTAGTGTAAAAAGGTGACGTTCACCTTCACCTGTTCCATGCCGGGGTAACGTGCTGCGTTCACGGCAGGCGTGGTTCGGTTTCTCCTAGAAAAATACTGGCTTCTTCTGGAATCCATTCCCCTGTATTTTCATCCCGCCCTTGCAGGACCAGCCGAGGTGTGGCGGAACTGCGCTGGCTGCTGGCCTCTTTCAGAAAGGGGGTCATGCTATCAGACTGTTTGCGGTTGATAAGGCAGCACAGTGCGGTTTCCGGAAAAGCGGAGAGCAGGTGGGCTGAGCTTTCTTCTCCCGCAAAAATCATCAGCGGAGGGCGTTTCCGTTTGGCGATAACGTATTTGTGGATAATGGCCGTTTTACCGCTTCCGTAAGGGAACGGATATTTTGCAGATTCAGTAGAAAGCAGAACTTTTTTATGTTCATCCAGCCGTGCACCATAAATGTGCTCTCTGGGAATATTGTAGCCGTATTCAGCAGATGTTGCAAAAAAGGCAGTACAGTCTTCCAGTGAGGATGTGCAGACAACAGGATCTATGCCGTGTTCCTGCAAGATCTGGAATAGATCTGCCATTTCTGGCGTAAGACGCAGGGCCTGCACAAAGGTGGCCTCGACCGCACCGCTTTTTCCGGCGCGGTCAGGCGGGCAACGCCATGTAATGGGCGTAATGGATTGGCCCAGCCCCCATTCATTTGCGGCCCGTGTCAGGGCCAGAACATCGGTAATGGTCTGACCAGCCAACAGGCGAAGTACCCAGCGCTGAGCTTCTTCACCGCCATGCACGGTCCGCAGGCTGTGATAATAAAAGATCATGCGGGCGCGAAAGGCCTGATGAGCCGGATCATTATCCAGATCTTCGAGCGAGAGCGGGTGTGGCAGGTGTCCATACCGTGCTTGCAGTGCCCGGTAGTCCTCAAGAATATCCTCAACCAGCAAAGGCTGGGAAACAGGTTTGCCTGCAATGGTTGTAAAGGGCGCGGGCAACGCTTTTTCTGGCATGTGGGTATGGATCAGATGCCGGAATTCATGCGCGGGCAACAGAAAACTGAAATGTTCCAGCATGTAATGGAACAATGTTTCCTGCACATTGCCCACAATGGCGGTTTCATCCCAGTCAAACACCGCATAGGGGCGGTGAGCCTGATCATATTTTTCTGAATACTGACCGTATTCACTCATCACGGCCTGCACGCGGGTGCGTGTTTTGGGGGCCCATTTCAGGGTTTCCAGCATGGGCGGGGTTTCCGCCGGGGTGAAGGAACTTGCCCGGGCAAAAGCAGGGGCAGCCAGCAGGCCGGTCAGCCCGAAACTGAAGGAACGGCGGGTCAAAGAAGACGGCATGCGAGGTCCAGAGTGGCTGTTGCAAAAAATCCAGCGCGAAGGCGCGGCTGAACGAAAACATACGTCGGGCAGCAGAGTGCCTAATCTTTCACGTCCTGTCACGGGGAGAACGGAAGACAAATAAAGGTAAGGCGGAAGGGATAGGGCAAAAAGACAACGGCGCTCTGGCAGGAAAGGAGCGCAAGACTGATGGTAGAGGGCTTTTCGGGGTCTCCCGCCGTTTCTGAGCCAAACGACCGGGTGGCAGCCCCCACTGCAGAAGCAGTCGTTGGTTATATACAGCGCGAGCAGCTTCAAGCACCAGTCATCATTAGGTCATTCTCTGGGTGGCGAGGTACGTTCATGCTTGGCGCGCGTCATCCCTCTCTTGTCGGTCGCTTGATGATCATTGATGTCTTGCCATTTTACACCTTGATGTTCGACCCTGCGGCCACTTCCGAAACGGCCAGACCTCGGGCCGCAGCGTTCCGGGCATCTTTACTGGCGGCATCAGGCCCGCAGGCGGAAGCCTCTCAGACCGCTGCCATCGCCCGTCTAGCCAAAACCGAAACGGTAGACCTGCTTTGCTCCAAGCCTTCCTCAGTTCGGATCGCAACACGGTGGCCAATGCAGCCTATGAGCTCATGACGACCGACCTGCGCCCAGAACTAGGCCATATCGGCGCTTCAATTGAGTCGTCTATGCCTATGACTCTTTCTATGGCGTCTCGGCCACGCGGATCGATGCACTCTTTCATTCCGCCTATGGGGCGTTATCACGCGCATGTTTCAGAAGGATAGATGAAAGTTTCCATTTTATCATGCTGGATCAGCTGGACTTGTTTGTGCGTGCTGTTCTCGACTTCCTTGGGCCGAACCCTTCAGAGGGATCGCCGCTGCGTTGAAGGGACGTTTGATATGGCGGATTGGAACGGCACTGAAGCAAGAATTTTCAAAGATGAAAGGCAGATGCATAATCGCCTGATCCTATATTCGTTAACGGATAATGGACCATCCGTTCTCCCGGCCGAAACGACCAGTCGGTTCAACGGAAACGGAGCAGACAGTCGGCGGTCGCCTCACTGCGGATATTGACGATAAGATACATATTGTCGAAAAGTAGACGTGGGCTTATTTGTTTCCAGTTGCATCGAGCCAGCCCGCTTCTCTCAGGAGTGCAACAGCCCCTCGAGCCACCGGCGCAACGATGTTGCCCTCGAGATGCAATCGCATGGAGCGTGGGGTGCCTTCAATGTGGTCCACAGCAGCACGCGCGACCCACCATGACCGATGTGTCCTGAGCCCTTCGACTGGGCCGACGGTTTCGATCGCCTCAGTCAGAGTCATATGCGCGAGCCGTGAACCAGTACGCGTATGGATGCGCACGTAATGGTCTTCCATTTGCAAGGCAATGATATCTTTGCCCAGAGGAACGGTGCGGGCAGGACGTTCAACAAGCACAGGCCCACTGTTGGCCGACTTATCATGCGTCGTCGATCGCTGCTTCAGGATGATCACACAGATAAACCCGACCGCCGCGATCAATCCGCTTTGTAGATACCAGACTGTCCAGCCAGGAGCATGCTGGTGCAGTTCCGGCCAAATCATCAGGGCGGAGATCCGAGTTATCATCGCTTGTACAAGTGACGCGATAATGAGCATTACGGCCAGTAGGGGCCAACGCACGCGCTTTAAGCTTCTGGCTTGCCGTCGCCATGCAAGCCATGTGCCGCCGAATAACAAGAATCCAAACCAGATCGACCCGCACCAATACAACAGGCGCCAGATCAGGCCAGAGTTCAAATAGCTGCCGAATGGAGCCAATAGACCGAGACATAGCCCTGCGCCCGTTGTGATAACGGCCAGCCGGACTCGATGTGCACGTAGCATGGGTGGGAAAACAATTTCGGTCATTATAACGGAATCTACCCGATGTTTTGTTTTGGCGCTACCGTTCCGCCCGTTCGCGTGCCCGTTCGCCCATTCACGAAAACCGTGGTTTTCCGCCATTTTAAGAGCATGCAGAGATAGGTTTGGTTTTACATCAAAGGAGGTGTTTCTCTCATGCTCATACAACTACTTACCTTTCTGTCATTGCTTCTGATTGCGCCCTATGGCGCTGCTGCGTCTACTTCGCAGGAGGTCGGCTTCCAGTACCGACACATGAGCGATGGTACCGAGGTCGGCATTTGGTATCCGGTGATTGGAAGACCAGTGCACCAGCATCTCGGCATCTACGAACAGGACATCGTGCCAGAGGGACAGCCTCTTGGTCATGATCTTCCGTTGGTGGTCATTTCGCACGGTCACGGCGGTGTGTTCTCTGGTCATCTCGATACCGCTGTCGCGTTGGCACACGCAGGCTTTGTTGTTGCGAGTCTGACCCATCCTGGCGACAACTGGCGCGACGATAGCAGAGCGATCCAAGTTGCGGATCGGCCAAAAGCGCTGAGCCGACTGATTACTTACATGTTAACGACCTGGCCGCACCATACCGTCATCAGCGCTGCTCGCATTGGTGCGTTCGGGTTCTCCTCCGGCGGTTTTACCGTGTTGGCGGCGGCAGGTGCGCAACCTGATTTTGCTCGCGTGGCAGCACATTGTAATCAACATCCCGAGTATTATGATTGCCAACTCATCAGGCATCATCCCGGCCCACTGCCGACGTGGTCCGATAGTCATGATCCCCGGATCAAGGCGATTGTGGTGGCCGCTCCAGCACTTGGGTACACATTTGGGCGAGAGGGTCTTCGAGATGTGACGATTGCTGTGCAGCTATGGCGTGCGGACGACGACCATATCCTGCCCGCACCTTTATATGCCGACGCCGTGCAGGCTGATCTGCCTCATACCCCAGAGTTCCATAGCGTGCCAGGGGCTGGGCATTTCGACTTCCTTGCCCCCTGTGCTGTATCCACGCCGATCTGCCAAAGTGCGCCAGACTTCAACCGGATCGCGTTTCATCGCGACTTTAATGCAAATGTCGTGACATTCTTTACTCGCGCTCTCCATTGATCGAAGGGGAAGCCTTTAGCTTCTATCCCTGTTATATTGGTTTTCGCCCGTTAATAATAGGTTTGTGGATATTGCCGCTCCAAAGAGGAGCGTCTGCAAATTCTATCCATATCGCTAGACCTCTGAATATGATCAAGTGAACTAATGCCGGCCGCGATGTTCCGGAGATGTCTACTACGCATAACACTCAGAGCGTGTTTGATAGCGCAACACGTGATGGGTGGCTCAGGGCTTTTGAATACTGAAAAAGCCGATATGAAGGTTTGATACGGGACTGGAATGGATGTTCCCAGCGATCAACCACGAGAAAATGCGTCGGACTGATCGGGCAGACTATTCAAATAGAATATAGGAGGAGCCGAAGCTGCGAGAACAGGTTTCAGACCGTTCTACCCCTGTCCTATCAAAAGGGGCTAGGTGCCAGAAGGAGCGAGAAAAGCGCGCCTTCTGCACCGTGCATGGAAAAGACGTGCGCGGTGCAGAGGCTTTTTACAAAGGGAAGGGAGGCTTAGCCTTCCTGTCCCATTAGTAGCCGTTCGAGTGCGCGTTTGCGGCCGATGAGTGGCAGCAGGTCACGCAGTTCCGGGCCGTGTTCTTCGCCTGTCAGGGCAAGGCGCAGGGGCAGGAACAGGGCTTTGCCGGAGCGGCCTGTTTTTTCCTTCAGGGCTGTGGTCCAAAGCTTCCAGGTTGCGGTGTCCCACGGTTCTTCTGGCATCAGCGCGGCGGCGTCTTTCAGGAAGGCGGATGTTTCCGCTTCCTGCGGTGGCGGCACAATGTCTCCATAGACCACGCTGGCCCACAGCTTCGCTTCGGAGAGCATTTCGATATTGCCGCGAATGGCCAGCCAGAAGGCTTCTGTCGCGCCGTGGGGGAGGCGTTCCGCCACGGTAGTGAAAGGCGTCTGGGCCAGCAGCTTGTGGTTCAGGGCCAGAAGCTGGCGGGTATCAAACCGCGCGGCGGATTTTGAAATGTGGGAGAGGTCATACACCTTGGCCTGCTCCGCAAACGGCACCAGAATTGGGTCATCCGAACTGCCAAGCCGAGCCAGATAGGCCACCAGCGCTTCGGCCTCCACCCCGTCCTGACGCAAGGTGCGCAGGGACATGGCGTCAAACCGCTTGGAGAGTTTGCCCCCATTTTCATCCAGCAGCAGCGGCAGGTGCGCAAAGCGGAAATGGTCGGGGCGTGCGCCCAGAGCCTCGGCAATATCAATCTGCACGCCGGTATTGGTGACGTGATCTTCGCCACGAATGATGTGGGTAATGTCTGTTTCCAGATCATCCACAACGGAGGCGAGCGTGTAGAGCACGGTGCCATCGGTCCGCACCAGAACGGGGTCAGACACGGAAGGCAGTTTGACCTGACATGCTCCCATTACAAGATCCCGCCACTGAATGA
>NZ_LHZU01000130.1 GCF_001580995.1 Acetobacter senegalensis | reverse complement strand
AGCAGTCATGATCTGGAGCGCTTGAATGTCGATTAGCCCTAAAATCTTTCCTGTTCTAGTGGGTGATCTTTTGCTCTCAGAACACGCCCATACGAAAATGCTCCAAATTCTTTGGAATACCCCCCTTCATTCCATGCAATTTTGCCGCAAATCATTACCTTCTTCACGACATCGACCGGGCGGTTAACAATCTGCCTGCACCCGAATTGATTACGATAAATGAAGTGATAGGTGCTTTCTGGATCCCATTGTGCAAGAGCCACAGGATCGATCAGACAGAGATCTGCCTGTGCGCCAACCCGCACTTTTCCGGCATTGATCCCGAAGAATTCGGCCGGAAGTGCTGTTAAGCGGTGAATAGCACAAGAAACCTGCGGCAATCCTTCCCGTTGTGCAATTTTCAGCGCCCTTAGGTTTCCATCATAAAAGCCGATATTGGCGAGGTGTGCACCGCTATCGTTAAATCCGGGAAGCGTTTGATCGTGAAAGAGCAGTTTCCTGAGGGTTTTGCTATTACGGTTCGCAAAAGTTGTTTCCCAACGTAAATCCGTATCCCATTCGCGTAACAGATGTAGAAAAAACGAGGCATCATCTGTTATCGGATTAGGAAAACCCGAAAAAAATACCGCTTCAGCGTGATTGACCGGTCCACGCTGGCCATGAGATGCTTGGCTGGCCAGAAGTCTCCGATAAGGAGCTTCCAGCGTTTCTCCGTCCCAGTTGCCAAGTGGGCATTCTGACACAATCATGTCATCCAGGTTGCGGGTAAGCACGATATCTTCCTGACGCATCCGGCGACGTAGTCTGGCAAGTGACCAGCCATTTTTACCCCTAAGCCACATCTCGCGGAACGATTTGACCCAATCAGGGTCATTCATGACCTTTAACCGACCTTGACGATCATCAAGCTCCAGTTCGTTGAGAGCGCGGAATGCTGGGATTTCATCCGCAATCGGGTTAATGGCGCCGTCACTCCATATTCTGAAAGATGACGACAATGCCTGAAAACGCAACATTCCTTTCAGTATCCGGGAATTCAGCATCGAAGAGAGGAGTAGACACAGATACATGGCGGACCGATTGGTCTGCAAGTCAATCGCAGCCAAGACAGTTGTTTTGAGAGGACGACGATACAGACGTCCGCAGGTCAGCATGAAACTACGCACTGCTGCAACGATGTTGTCTTTAGGCGGAGTTGCCTGCCAGACACGGCCGTAACGTCGCACAATGTTTGTTAGCCAACGAAGCTCTTTAAAACTGGCGTATTGCGTTGGAATTTTTTTCTTCTTGTTGGGGTTATTGGCAAGAAAATGAAAAGGGAGTGCATCGGTAGAAAAGCCTGCATAGCCTTGCAACATCCCGGCCTCCAGCAATTGCTCCATGCGGGCAAGTTCCTGCCTGGTCGGATGGCGTGTTACAGACTCGTCTAACCCCATGACTTCAATCCGGAGCATGGAATGGGGTATTAGTGGCACGACATTGGGGCCTAGGGGAAGACTTTCCAGATGATCAAGATAGCCCTGTGAGTCTGACCAGACGCACATGTCCGCAACACGGCTGAGGACTAACTTTGGCATATTCTCGACACGCGCGAAGCAATCAACGATCGGATTCTCTCCGTTACGACGCTGATGACCGTATGTCACGCCAATGGAGCAATTGCTCATCACGACCGTTGTGGTGCCATGCCGCACAACTTCTGGCAGTTCAGGGGCAAGTTCAACTTCCAGATCCAGATGGGTGTGGATATCCAACAATCCCGGCATCAGCCAGAGCCCCCGACATTCGATCTCGGCTGTCTCGTCGGTGGCCTTCAAATTGCGTCCAACTGCGGTAATCTTACCGTCTGTAATGGCAACATCTGACACAACAGGTATACTTCCGGAGCCATCAAACAAAATGCTGTTTCGGAAAATGATATCAACCATATGTGTCCCCTCAAGCAGTAAATAGAGACACGCAGAATATATTGTGCGTGTAATAGTTGTTCTGATGGCTACCTGCGTGATTACAACAATTGGGAGGCAGAAGGGTTCCAGAATTCTGATTTTGATGGATAAAATTAATGCAAATTATGGATTTATATTGGGGTTTTTATACATGTAGAAAGACTTACACAAACAGGGAAGTGTCAGCTTACGACAAAGCCCAACTTGTTGTTGAATGGAAAATATGACTGCATATCGCCCCTACCTACCGAATCCCTCCCACAAAAAAGTGCCTTATCGTGTCAGATATCTCCCTTGAGAAGGACAACCCGATGGACCGTATGCAGCCATTTTGCCTCTTGCAGCGATGGAACTGGGCACATGGACGAGTTTTGCATTTGATGACCTGGTAGGAACTTTGACCATGGAGAATTAATTATTTGATTATGGTAAATTTTTTCCTCTGCATTCCATAAACTGAGAATTTGGTTAGGGTGAAACCACTCAATATATAAGCACAAAATGTTCGGATACATAATACAAACGTTTCCATTTCAGAGTATTTTCACAAAAATTATATTATGAAGAATAAGCCAATATATAAATGTCACAGAGTAATTTAATATTCTATCCGCACTTCATTGATTTCTATTTGATGAGATCATGTTGTAAACGAGGAAAAAGAGAAGAAGGCACGCTCCGGCAGGAACGAGCATTGGCAGATCAGCGCTTCCAGTCCAGTGACGGACCCATGCTACCAGATTTTGACCAAGAAATGCCCCCAAGCCTCCTACCGACGTGATGGTGGCTATACCTACCGCCGCCTTAGCATCTTTCAGGAATCTGGAAGGAAGAGCCCAAAGACAGGGGAGTAAAATATAAATGCACGGACCACCCAGACTCAGCAACGCAAAGCGATATGCATTATTATGTATAGAGACTGACAGTATAAAGCACATCATTCCAAAGACAGATGCGGCAAGCATCGCATAAAGGGGGCGGTCTCCTTTTCTGACTGCAGGAACTAGAAAAATCAAAGCTAAAGTCGCTAAAAAGTATGGTATTGCGTTTAGAAATCCGTTTTCCGTATATCCTACACCAAATTCATTTACCAATGATGGTAGCCAATAACTTAGTCCATAACTTGCGATGGAAATTAGCATGAAGCAAATTGCAAGTTTTATGACTCGGATATCGAATATGACGCTGAGGACATTTGTATTCTGGGAATCATTTTGAAGGACCTTCTCTTTTTCAGAAGCAAGAGTGTCGACAAGCCATTTTTTCTCTATATTATTTAGAAAATTTTGATTTTCAGGCCGTTCTGGAAGAAAGAAAAAAACCAGAATGGCTAGAATAATTGGAAAAACTCCTGTCACTAGAAAAATTATTTGCCAACCTGCCAGAGACGCGAAACCATGCTTACTCAGAAGCCAGCCACAAATTGGCCCGCTAAGCATATTGCCGACACTACTGGCTAACGTGAAGTATCCCATCATGCGAACGCGATGTTGCGCAGGAAACCACAATGATAAGTAATATATTATACCTGGATATAGCCCAGCTTCTGCCGCACCCAACAAAAATCTTAAAATATAAAACATGAGGGGACTGCTTGTAAAAGCGAGCAGTATTGTAATAATTCCCCACGATATTCCAATTCTGGCAATCCATCTGGATGCGCCAAATTTATGGAGTAATAAATTACTTGGAATTTCAAAAATCATATACCCAATGAAAAACAATGATGCACCAGAAGCGAAGACTGTTTCACTTACATGTAGGTCAATCATCATTTGTAGTTTTGAAAATGCAATATTTTGGCGATCTATATAGGCTCCCAGATAACATGCCGTAACCAAAGGTAAGAGCCTGCGGGCAACTTTATTTATAACTGCAAGTTCATCAACGGGTATATCTGACATATTTCCCTCTATTTTTATTTTATTGCGAGGTTTCGTATCGTGTAACGAACTGTTTTTTATTTTCAGGCAGCATAGAGTTAAACGTATGATGAAAGAAAGAGTTTTAATCTTCCTAAGCCGTGGTTAGATGTGTATGTCTTTTTTTCTCTAACGTCACGCTTTTTAAGCTTGTAGAACGGTCTTTCGGTGGCGAGCGGCTCCAACAAAACCAATATCTTTTCTGGTGAACCAAACAGACAAGTATCATTACCAGTCAGATTCAGTTCAGAGGCTACAACTTGAGCATGCTACGTCTTTACTTAGCACCCACCCAGTCAAAGGTTTTACGCTGTCAGAATACGCGATGTGACTGAAACACACATTGTCTCGGCTTGCGCGAATGGGCCGTTTCATTCAACAAGAATGAATGACTGAATCCGCTAGTGCATACGCTGTTCTCATTCAACGTTTTCTAAGCTCTTATGTAGGTGGGGCTTCCGCATTACTGCTTGCCTCTCTTGCGGCTCTGGCCGGATGGCTCTGATTACGGTTTTTTCTCCAAGGTGGGAGCCATTCTTTGTTCGATAGAAAAGACTTGGGATGAGAGATTTGCCTCCAACACGCACATTCTGCGTGTCCAGATCATAGCTTAATTATGAGCCTAGCTCTGCAAATGTGCCTCAACCGGCAACCGGGGCGCAGGACCTACCGCAGAACCATAGCCAATACGGCCTAGCATATGAATACGGGCGGGGGCTGATACGCCCAACGCGTTATGCATTTCGTCTACATAAGGAACAATTTCGGGAAAATCCTGAAGCGCCTGACTATGAGGTTCCATATCAAGCCCCAATGCGATTGCTTGCAGATGAGCCCGCACCCAGTCTCGTCCAGCGTCGAACATGCCCTTGCGGTCAAACTGAGGGGCAACAATCCATAAATGAGCCAAACCGGTCTGTATTGCCCTGCGATAAGCTGTGCGATTGACCTTAAACTGGACACTGTTCGGGTCTGACAGCGTCTCGAAAGTAATGGGACCCGCGGCTTTTTTCAGAGCAGTATCCGATACATAAGGGCCATAGGGCGCAGCGGCGATCGCGGTATTACCGATATGCGTGACGCGCGCCACCTCAAGGCGTGTGGAAGGGGAGGAGATCATCCAGACATCCCACGCCCGCATGGTAATGTCCTGTATTTTTGTGGCTAACCCGGGTTCCAGGTTAAGATGCACGCGTTCAGGTTTGCGCGTGGCCTTCCGAATAGCCGTCAGTTGCTGAATACTGACAGACCGGGCTAGATCGAACGGTGTTCGGTTGGTATGGCGCTCAAGAATATGGTCCAGCAGCGGATCACGGCGCGGGGTCTGTCTGTGCAGGGTGAATATGGCAATCGGTCGGTGATCCAGAACAGGCCAGGGTTCGCCTTCAGGAAAGAGCCCCATCTCGACAGCATAACCTTCTGCCTCGGCAGCCATGATGAGGAGTTCGGAAAAAGTACCGAACCCTACGGTGAGTTGCCGATCCGGCATATCAGAGGCGGCTAGACGACGTTCACCTCCATTGCGCAGTATGATATAATTATCGCCGTGTAGTTCACACACCCACGGCTGAAGATTCTGCGGGTTGGGTGCAAGGATCGCGTGAGCTAGAGCGGTTCCACTTTAATCTGGCTCATATCCAGAGGCTGTAAAGAAACTGGCGCATTGATTGGGAGTGAAAGCCGGAAGCAGCGCGCCGACGGTATCCCACAAAGCACCGACAGTCCGTTCGGCTCTGGCGCGCAGCAAGGCCTTGAGTTTTGAGAAGGCCATCTCGATAGGATTGAAGTCCGGGCTGTAGGGCGGGAGGAACATCAGTTTCGCCCCTGCCTGCTCAATGGCCTTCTGTGTTGCCGGAAGCTTATGCGCCGGAAGATTGTCCATCACGACGATATCGCCCGGCTTCAGTGTCGGGATGAGAACCCGTTCGACATAGACCTGAAAGATCCTGCCGTTCATGGGACCATCATGCACGAAGGGCGCGGTCAGGCCTGTCAGGCGCAGCCCCCCGGTGAAAGTCGTGGTTTTCCAGTGACCATGCGGCACACCGGCGCGGCAGCGTTCCCCGCGCAAGGCACGCCCGCGCAGACGGGCCATATTCGTGGAGAGGCTGGTTTCGTCAATGAACACCAGACGCTTCGGATCGAGGTCAGGCTGGAGATCAAACCAGTCCTGTCGTCGCTTCAGGATGTCTTCACGCTCCTGCTCCAGTGCATGAGCGGTCTTTTTTTGAATGTCCATCCGTGCTGCCGCAGCCAGCGACTGAGCATACTGCGACCGATCCCGACGCTACGTTCGCTTTTCAGACCTGCCATCATTTCGTTGAGCGTGATGTCTTTCTGCGTTTCGATCATGCCCGCGATAAACGCTTCGTGCGCGTCCAACCGTGACCCGCGCGGCTTGCCCTGACGACGGGGCGTCTGCTCGCCGCTTTCGCGTTCCCGACGCAGCCAGCGGATCGCCGTCGAAATCCCAACACCGAACCGCGCCGCAATCGAGCGGGCTGACGCTCCCCCAGCTCCAGCTTCCAGAACCCGCTTCCGAAGATCATAACTCAATGCTCGTGCCATCACCGTCTCCATCAGAAAAAACGGTGAATCACATCGCGCCTTCACTGTCACCTTTCGATTCAGAGTTCAGTGGAACCGCTCTATGCCGCGTAATCGAGGATCGTGATGATGACGCAGAGCCTCTGGCGACCAAGCAGCCCAAGGGTCACCTAAAGGGAACACAGGAGAGGCTGCGCGCCCAGCAGATGGGGAAAGGGGCCCTATGGCCATCACGGTCGTAACGCCCGCTATGGATCTAAGAAACAACCTGCGTTGAGGATCTACGAGCATCTTGGAAACCTTACGATAAAAGCCTCATATTTATCGCCTTACTTCGATTGTTTTTTATGGAATCAGTTTGCGCTCACGCATCCTGTTCAGATGAGCCAGCAGCACATCGTCTGAGCATCGCATCATGCCGGGAAATCCTGCCTGCCGCGCCTTGGTTACATCGAAGATCGCATCTTTCTCGACATGGAAGATAAAGTCGCCGAAGCCACCAAGTGCAAGCCGGTCCGTATCCGTCTCGGCCAGACCTTCCCGGGTTGCAAGTTGTGCCCAGACGGGTTTGAGAGCATGTACGCGCTGGGCTAGCGAGATTGGTTGCGGTTCTCCCACATCAAGTCCGAACCATTCCGCCAGTCTGGGCCAGACGTGGCACCAGCGAAAGACGTCACCATTAGTAATGTTAAAGGCACCGTCCACATCTTTTTCGGCAGCCCACAATGCGGCCTCGCCCAGCACTTCAGTACTGACAATATTGACCAGCACGTTACGATAGGCGGCCTCCGGGCCGGGAAACTGCATGGCGGTCTTCGTCTCTCGACACAGAGCACCGTATAGCCCAATCAAATTACCCAGATTCATGGAAGAGCCCAATGAATGACCGATGACGATATCGGGCCGTAGAGCGGTCCATTTCAGTCCTTCGCGTTCCTGCGAACGAGCAAAGTCCTCATGTCGGAAATAAAGATTGGGCGGGAAGTGGCGGCTGTCGTCCTCTCGGGCTGGTGTCTTGTAAACACCCAGATGGGCGCCATAAACTTTGCCACCCTGAATGAAGATAAGCCGTTGAAGAGACGCGCCAGATTTTCTGAGGGCAGACACAAGGTTTTCCAACATCGCGGCATTCTCATCCGCTTCGATGCCTGGATCTGGGTTTGGCTTGAGAGCAGCATAAAAAAGATGCGTAACTCCCTTCAAAGCATTGCCCTGCGAGGTCAGACTTTCGGTATCCAGAAGGTCGGCACTGATGTGAGTGCCACTGCCGGGTCCTTTCGGTGCACGGCTGAGTGTGGAGATAGTCCATCCCGCATTCTGAAAAGCATCAAGCGCTGCGAGCCCCACGCCCCCCTGGGCTCCGGCAATCAGGACATGTTGAGCACTCATGACGTCTCCATAGATGAGGTCTTCTCTGCCGAGGCATGACGTTATTCCGTCGGCAGCCAAAGTAAAAACAGATCAAAATGGTCTGACTGATTATGATTTTTTGGCGTATAAAGAAGAATTGACTTTGGAGTGAAGGCATTATGCACTTTATATGCATGATGGACGTCCTTGCTCATATCCGTATCTTTCTTGACATTGCTGATAACGGTAGTCTGGCCGCTGTGGCACGGGCGCGGCGTCTTGCTCCCTCAGCCGTAACAGCCAGCCTTCGGCGTCTTGAAGAGTATGTTGGCGCAAGGCTGGCGCTTCGGTCCACCCCAAGGCTGTCACTAACCCCGGAAGGCGAGCAATTCGCGCGGCAATGCCGCGAACTGCTTCTGACGCTGGATGACGTCATTGATCAGGCAGGAGGAGACGGCCCCCTAAAGGGCGTTATCCGGATCACCTCCCTGAGCGATTTCGGGCGTACCCGACTGTGGGAAGTTATTGATGGTTTCATCGCACACCATCCAGCCGTGCGTTTTGACCTTTCTTTAAGCGATGACGTAACCGATCTGATCAAGGGGGGATATGATCTGGGCTTACGCACAGGCCCCTTGTCGGACTCACGCCTGAAGGCCCGCCTGATCATGCGCGGAGGACGGTCAGTCTGTGCCGCGCCATCTTACTGGGGCATTCACGGCAAGCCTGACCGCCCGGAGGATCTCGCCAGCCACAATTGCCTCGTCCTCTCACGCAAGGGGGATCCACAAAGTATCTGGCGTTTTCACGACGGCAGCACTCTGGTTTCAGTGAATGTGTCTGGTGATAGAACAGCCAATGATGGTGCCTTGCTGCGGCAATGGGCTATTGCTGGCGCTGGTGTCGTGCTGAAGACGGATTACGATGTCGCTGCAGATCTGCAAGCAGGACGGTTGGAGACGGCATTGGACGCTTTCAAGCAGGACGATATCAACATTTATGCCGTGCACGCTGCTGGTCAGAATCTTTCACGACGCGTGCAGGCCTTTCTGGATTATCTCGTTGACGTCTGCTGAGGGGAGGGATCAATATCCGGGCCTCATGGGGGACGGTTACTGTGGGACGTTTTTCTCTAACATCAGGAAACAGGCATGTTGTTTACCCCCTATCGCCTTGGCGAGCTTGCATTACCTAATCGGATTGTCATGCCGCCGATGACGCGGTGCAGAGCGGGTGACGGTGACGTTCCCACAGCGTTGATGGCTGAGTATTATGCGCAACGAGCAAGTGCCGGACTCATTGTCAGCGAAGGCACACCCATCAGTCCACAGGGGCGCGGTTATGCGTGGACGCCAGGAATTTACAGCGAGGCCCAGATAAACGGTTGGCGACTGGTCACGGATGCAGTGCATGCGAAAGGCGGGCGTATTTTTGCTCAATTATGGCATGTAGGGAGACTGTCTCATGTGTCCCTCCAGCCGGGGGGTGCTGCACCTGTTTCGGCTTCAGCTATTCAGGCCGAAGGAGTGAAAGTCTATGTGGATCTTAACCATAAAGGCGCAGCTTCGGGTGCCGGACAGATGGTGCAGAGTTCTATGCCGCGCGCCCTGACGCTTCCCGAAATCCGCCAGATCATCGCCGATTACGCGCAGGCTGCGCGCAATGCGATTGCGGCAGGCTTCGACGGTATCGAGCTTCATGCGGCTAATAGTTATCTTATCAGCCAGTTTATCTGCTCGGAATCCAATCATCGGGATGATCAGTATGGCGGAAGCCTCCGCAACCGGCTGCGTCTGCTTGAAGAGGTGACGGAAGCAATGATCGGGGCCATAGGCGCACGCCGCGTCGGGGTGCGCCTGGCGCCGCTTACGACCCATCAGGGCACGCGTGATGCCACGCCGCAAGCCACCTACGTTGCGGCGGCAAAACTGCTGGACGATCTAGGCGCTGTTTATATCCATATCGCAGAAGCGGATTGGGACGATGCACCGGACATGCCCGTGACGTTCAAGGAAGCCCTTCGGATCGTCTATCGTGGAACGATGATTTATGCTGGCCGTTACACGGAGGCGCGTGCTGAAAATGCATTGCAGGCTGGATGGGCCGATCTGATAGGCTTTGGTCGTCCGTTTATTGCCAATCCTGACCTGCCTTGGCGGCTGGAACACGGGGTTACCTTAAACCCCGTGCGGGAAGACTATTATTACGGTGGAACGGAAATTGGCCTGACGGATTACCCATTCGCCCAGGCTAAGGAAGGGGGAGATGCATGAAAATCGGCTTTGTCGGACTTGGCGCCATGGGGCATGCAATGGCGGAGCGGTTGCTCAAAGGTGGTCATGCTCTCGTCGTCTATAACAGGACACGTAGCAAGGCAGATGATCTGATCGATCAAGGGGCTGTATTTGTCGAGACACCTGCAGACGTTGCCCGTCAAGCTGAGGTAACTTTCTCGATGTTGTTTGACGACGCAAGCACGGAAGAGGCCACGTTTGGCAAAGACGGTGTCGCAACAGGGCTGTCTCAGAACGCAATCCATGTCTGCTGTAGCACCCTGTCTCTGGCGCAGGCGCGCCGTTTGCGAGATGGACACGCCGAGCGAGGCCAGACTTATGTGAGCGCCACTGTGCTGGGGCGCCCGCCGGCAGCTGCGGCGGGAGAATTGTTCGTCATCACGGGAGGCGCAGAGGAGGCGGTGAAGCACCTGCGCCCGCTACTCGAGTGTTTTGGAACCCAGATATTTGATGCCGGACGGGACCCTGTGCAGGCCAACCTCGTGAAACTTTCCCTCAATTTCATGATTTACTCCACGATTGAGCAGATGGCAGAAGTTTTTGCACTCAACGAGAAGGCAGGAACAGATCCGCGCAAGATCTTTGAAATCATGACCAATAGTTTTTATACGGCACCCGTTCATAAGAATTACGGAAAGCTGATGGTAGAGCATGAATACGATCACCCAGGCGCCCCGCCGGTAACACTTGGCCTCAAGGATATGAAAATGTTTCTGGAAGCTGGCGGCGACTATGACGTTCCTCTGCCTTACGCTTCCGTGGTGCGGGATCGTCTTCTAAGCGCTATCAGTGCAGGCGATGCCGATCGGGATTTTGTGGTGCTTATGGAACGGGCTCGGCAGGATAGCGGGCTGAAATAATCATGGTTTGTAATGGGTCTGTGCCGGCTTACGGGCCCTATCTGTTCGGTTGCCATCCTCCCCCCATGGCGCGAACGAGGTCAATCCCTGCAACCAGACGGCGTGTCATGAGGGTGATCATATCCTCACGTGCCTGCAGTTCAGCCGTCTGAGCAATAACAACCTGCAAATAATCCACAGCACCTTCACGATACTGGATTGAAGCCAGTTGGTTTGTACGAGTGGCGGCGGTAACAGCCTCGTTCTGGCGTGACGAAGCATCAGCCAGATGATTGAGCAAGGCGAGTTGATCTTCCACTTCCCGAAAAGCACGTAACGATACCTGCCGATAATTTGCGGCTGCTTCGGTGTAGGCGGCATGCATGGCAGCCAAATCGGCAAAACGTCGTCCACCGTCAAAAATAGCCAGAGTGGCGAGGGCAGGGCCGAGTGCCCACACACCTGTCCCGGCGGAAAAAAGTGTGCTGACGGTTGTTTCTGACCCGCCTGACGATCCGAGCGTAATGTTGGGGAAAAAGGCTGCTCGGGCCACACCGATCCGGGCATTTGCTGCTGCCATACGGCGTTCTGCTGCCGCCACATCAGGCCGCCGTTGCAGTAATAAAGACGGCGCAGTAATGGGAATGACAGGAACAGCCGCCAGGGACTTAACGGGCGGAAGCGAGAAAAGTGTTGGTTCTTCGCCAATCAATACAGCAATGGCATGTTCAAGCAGGGCACGATCGGCTGCTTGCTGTTCCAGTCGGGACTGTGTGGTCGCCAGTTGGGTTCTTGCTCGCCCGACATCAAGTTCACTGGCGGCTCCCCCCGTAAACCGATTGGTAGTCAGCTGGAGTGCTGCCTCGTAGGAGGAGACGGTCTGCCGCAATACCTCCATGCGAGCATCAAGGCCGCGAAGCTGAAAATAATCATCGCCCAGTTCAGCTTGCAGGCTGAGACGCATGGCCGCGAGATCATCTGCGCTGGCCTGAGCCCCTGAACGCGCGGCAGAAACGAGGTTGCGGATACGCCCCCAAAGATCTGGTTCCCAGGAGACAGTTCCTCCTGCAGCATAATTACGATAATCGAAGTAGGAACCGGTTTGTAAAAACAGGGTTTGTTCCCGTTCTGCACTCGCTGTAGCGTTAATCTGAGGAAAGAACTCAGCACGTGCCCTTCGCACCATGGCGCGTGCCTGATCGTATCGAGCAATGGCGGCCGCCAGTTGTGGGTTACCTGTGTCGATCCGTGCTTCAAGTCCGTTCAATTGCTCATCTTGCATGACGGTCCACCAGTCGGAAGGCGGTATCGCCATCTCAGGGCGTGTGGGCGTCCAGAGGCCACTTTCCTTGAATGTAAGCGGGAGGGCGGTCTGCGCCGGTTTTTGGTAATGCGGCGCAAGGTTGCAGCCAGAAAGGGCGGACAACAGCATAATCACAACCCCACGCCCTGTCAGATCGGCAGGCATGAAAATTCTCGCAAACCACAGGCGCTTTTTATACTTCTGATGCCGCGCGGATTGTCCTTGCCGCTCAGCCTCAACTGTCATGCCCATTCTCCTGAGGTTTCACCTCGTCACCGTCGCGCAGATCATCTCTCGGATTATCGATAATGGCGCTTTCAGAAGACAGTCCCGTGACCTCAAGCTCTGTGCCGAAATCGGTTAGAATGGTAATAGGATGGATCTTGACGTGATGATTGGCCTCCATGACCGCAATGGTTGGGCCTGCGCGCCGGAACAGAAGACTGCTGGCGGGAATGCGCACGGCGTTCGTGGTGCTGGTGCCGGGAAAGGTGAAGGCAATTTGTGCATAAGATCCTGGCTTCAGCAAATTCTCCGAGTTTTCGTAGAGAAGCTGAACAAGCATCGCACCTGATTGTGGGTCAACGGCATCAGAAGAACGAATGAGATGGGCCTGAAAGGTTCTGCCCGGATAATCTGGCACTGTGAACGCAACGTCCATACCCTCGCGCATACGGGCAATATAGGCCTGCGGAACACTGACATAGATGCGAAGCTGTGAAACATCCGAAACAGTGAACAGCGGCTGTGCAGAAGACGCGCCGGCGACGATCAATGCGCCGATATCCGTCGCGCGGCTGGTGACGACGCCCGTAAAAGGGGCCACGATATGTTTGAACCCGGAGAGGGTTTCAAGCCGTCCCACTTCAGCCGAAGCCTCACGCTGCATTGCCTCGCTGGCTGCAAAATTTCCGCGCCGCTCATCCGTTTCCTGTTGCGATACCGCATTCTGTGCGTTGAGGCGGTCCCACCGGCGGGTGGTAATTCCAGCCAGATTGCGCTGCGCGGCACGGGTTGCCAGCGCGGCGCGTGCCCCTTTCAGTTGCAGGTCCACATCTGGAGTATCGATCTCCGCCAGTAGCTGACCTTCGTGTACCTTTTGGCCGATATCGGCATACCACCGCAGGAGGTAGCCGTTGGTGCGTGCATAGACAGGTGCACTGTACCACGCTTGCAGCCGTCCCGGCAGAACCAGCTTATCTGGGGCCATGCCACCCGGATGGACAATGGTCACGGTAGGAATAGCTGCGGCAGCAGTGACTGCGTGAAGCTGATGGCGTGCATGTACGCGCAGAAAAACACCGCTGGCCAGAATCAGGCCAAACGTTAGTCCCGCAGCCAGAATGAACCAACGAAGGCGCGGAGGACGCCCTGTTGTTTGTGATCTGCTGTTTTCCTGTGAGGGGCGGGGCATGACATCAGGCATGGGGTGATGCTCCATGCTCTTCGCCCTGTCTACGGCGATGGTAGATGATGGCGAACAAGGTCGGGACCAGAAAAAGCGAGGCACAGGTTGCAAAGATAAGGCCACCAATGACAGCCCGGCCAAGAGGCGCGTTCTGTTCACCCCCTTCACCAAACCCCAGCGCCATGGGCAACATTCCGATAATCATGGCCAGAGCCGTCATCAGCACTGGGCGCAATCTGGTTTTTCCTCCCACCAGCGCCGCCTGCAATGCATCACCATGCTCGCTGAGTTGCTCACGGCAGAATGCTATGACAAGGATGGAGTTCGCCGTCGCGACCCCCATGCACATGATGGCTCCTGTCAGTGCCGGGACAGAAAGAGGCGTTTCAGTTGCAAACAACATCCAACAGATTCCGGCCAACGCCACCGGCAAGGCAAGAATGACGATGAAAGGATCTATCCAGCTTTGAAAATTGACGACAATCAGGAGATAAATAAGCACGATAGCGCCCAGAAGACCCGCACCAAGACCGGAAAAAGCCGTTGTCATGGATTGGTACTGGCCTCGTAATACGACACTTACTGTAGCTGGCCGCTGATGATCCAGCCGCGCCAGAACAGCTTGTACATCAGAGGCCACACCACCAAGATCACGTCCATCACTGCCCGCAAAAATGTTGATGAGCGGACGAATGTTATACTGCCCTTCAACAGGAGACGTTGTACCGCGGGTAATCTTGCCCAATGCCCCCAACACCTGAAGCCGCATGGTTGACACAACGCTGCCCGTTACAGGCAAGCCAATTACATCCGCCAGAGCCGCAATCCGGTATTCCGGCATCTGCACCGCAATGGGATAGGTCACATTGTTTTGCGGGTTCAGCCAATAGAGTGGTGCGGTCTGTGTCGTCCCCGCAATTGATGTTGCTATGCTGTTGGTGACATCGTTTTCCGTTAAACCAAGCTGACTGATCCGCGTGCGGTCTACATCAAAACGCAGTTCTGGATAATTGGCGGGTTGCTGAATGCGTGCGTCAACCAGGCCGTCAATGTGGCGTATCGCACGTAGCACCAGTTCAGCGAACTGGCGTGTTTCCTCCGGCTTGGGCCCGACAATCTGAATATCGATAGGGGCGGGTGCGCCGAAATTGAGGATCTGACTGGTGATATCGGCGGGAAGGAAGGCGAATTCAGCCTGAGGGAAAAGCCGACGCAGGTCAGCGCGCAATATGCGCACATAGTGTTGGGTGGGATGATGATTCTCCTTGAGCGCAATCAAGATGTCACCATCTTCCGGGCCGATCGTGCCGGAGGCGTTATACGCGACGTTGATGGCACTATTCGGCAGGCCGATCGTATCAGCAATAGAGTCTACCTCATCGGCAGGAATACGTGCACGGATCTGTTTTTCGATGTCGAGAAACAGGGCGCTGGTTTCTTCGATCCGCATGCCGATGGGCCCCCGCACGTGAAGTGTCATCGCACCTGCATCTACCGTGGGAAAGAAGTTGCGTCCCAGAAAAGGTAGAAGCGCCAGACTGAGAAACCCGAAACAGAGAAAGCCAAGCACAAATCGCCAACGATGCTCCAGCGCCACTTCCAGCACGCCGCCATAACGCTCTTTAAACGCTTCAAAGTAATGCTCGAACCTCTGCTGAAAGCGCGTGAAAATACCCGGACGCGCTTTGTTTTCCTTGTCATGCGGCCGTAGCAGGAACATGGCCATCGTCGGGACAAGTGTGCGCGACAGAAGGAAAGACATCATCATGGCGAATATGACGGCCAGCGCCATGGGCACGAAGAGAAAACCCGACACGCCGGGCAGATAGAACATCGGTACAAAAACAATGCAGATGCAGAGCAATGAAAGGAAAGCAGGAACGATAATTTCGCCTGAGCCGTCAATAATGGCGGCATGGACATCCTTACCCATCTCCAGATGTCGTTCGATATTCTCGATTGTGACCGTTGCCTCGTCCACCAGAATGCCAACGGCCAGCGCCAGCCCCCCCAATGTCATGACATTCAGTGTCTCGCCAAGCGATGAGAGAATGGCAATTGCGCCCAGAATAGACAACGGAATGGAGGTTGCTACGATCAGGGTGGAACGCCATGAACCCAAAAAGAGCAGGATCATTAAACTGGTCAAACCGGCTGCAATCGCCCCCTCACGCAGAACACCACTTACGGCAGCCCTGACAAAGAGCGACTGATCATTGACGGGGGTGACCTGAAGCTGTTTTGGCAGCCCGCGCACAGCATCGGGAATGGTTGCCCTGATCCCCTCTACAATGGCGATGGTGGAGGTTGCTCCCGACTTGAGAACAGTCAGCATGGCCGACCGCTGACCATCCACATGCACAACATTCTGCTGTGGCAGGGAGCCATCACGCACATGAGCAACATCACGCACACGCACCACCGCTCCATTCACGGTCTTGATAGGCAACATATTGAGTTGCTCGACAGACAGCGGAGCGTTGTTTAACCGGAAATTATATTGATATTCCCCAATCTTGACAAAACCGGCTGGGGTGATCTGGGTTTGCATCGCCAGTGTGCTGGCCACGTCCTGTCCAGACACACCACGCGCTTGCAATTGGGAAGGATCGAGATCCATCTGGATCTGCCTCACACGGCCACCATTAGGGAAGGGGAGGGCGGCGCCTGGCACCATGACCAGCCGGGTACGGATGAAGTTGAAGCCGTAATCATAGAGCTGCTGTTCGGTCAGCCCGGCCCCAGACAGACCAAGCTGAAGAATGGGTACGGTTGAGGCATTGTAATTCAGGATCAGGGGAGGGGTTGTTCCGACCGGTAACTGACGCAGCAATGTCTGCGCAATCGCGGTAACCTGAGCGTTGGCAAGGCGGATATCTGCGCCAGGCTGAAAAAAAATCTTGGTAATACCGATACCCGTCAGCGCCTGCCCCTCAATATGTTCGATGTCATTAACCGTTGTGGTCAACGACCGCTGAAAAGGAAGCTGGATACGGCCTGATACGTCCTGCGGGGCTAGGTTGGTATAGGTCCACGCAACCGCAACAACTGGAATAGCGATGTTGGGGAAAATATCCTTTGGCGTACGGATTGCCGATAGAACACCCGCAATCACGATCAAGATCGCCATAACAATAAATGTGTAAGGCCGCGAGAGCGCCAGACGAACAATGGCGTTCATGGCGACAGAAGGCTATTCCGTGGAGGAGGCTGTAACCGCACGGTGACAACGAACGCACTGTCTCCTGAGTTACAGGCCTGTTTGCCACTCCTTTGATGATGCATGAAGTGGTGTCTTTCGATGATGTAGAGAGAGGACCGTTTGCACTTGTGTGAGATGGTCCACTTTAAAGAGAGATGTCGACCCCAGTGCGTGGCACCTGATGATTCACCTCTGAACGATCATGGCGCATTTCCGATCATATGTAGAAGCCTCGTCTTCAATGGAAAGGCTTTGAGCGGGTTCACATTTGGGTGAAAAAATAGAGAGAACCTCGGCCTTCCATGAGCAACTTTCTCTCATCTATTCTTTACACAGAATGGGTTAAACGATTTTCCTGCGATCAATGCTCTTGGTGCACAGTGTCTGATCTGGTCTGACGGCAAGACATGATTGCCGTGAGGAAGAACTCTCGTGTCGATAGGTCGTTCCCCATAATCATGCCGCAGGAGCATAATAATGGACAAAAATGGACCTGCGCCTCTGCACCCAGAGAACTCTGCGTCTACTGGGGGTGAGAGCTTAAAAAATACAAAATCGACATCTGCGGCAGAGATAAGCTCAGCAGAAAGACTTTTATCTGCTCCAGTCTTTCCGGATTTAGCTGATAGTACTCTCGCCCGCATCGTCCAGGACATGAACCAGAACGGCTTCGGCATGGTGGAGAAGTGTATTGACGAGGCACACCTGTCTTCCCTGAGAGCCTTCATTATGCAGAAGGTTGTCGAGCAACGCGGCGAATATGGTCCTTTTGATCCCGGTCACTCTGGCAGCGATTCCTTACTGAACGCGCTGTCTCTCTCCTCCGAATTCAATCGGGCCTGCCGGACAATCTATAGATTAGGAACGGGAAAAACTGGTCCTGATCAAACATTTTATCACATCCTACGCTGGTTTTCCGGCGACACGGGGGAGCAGCACGCTTATTTCTTTCATTACGATTCCTATGTCCTTACAGTGCTGATACCGGCCATCATGCCATCAAGAGGCCCGATGGGCGATCTGATCATGTTTCCTAACCGACGACCGATCAGAAACACTTATCTGACTAATCTTTTCGATAAGGTTCTGCTGGATAATCGACTGACGCAACGCCTGTTGAAAAAAGCGATGCTTTTGAAGCTCATAAAACCGGTTCGCGTGCAGCTAGAACCCGGGAATGTCTATTTCTTTTGGGGATATCGATCCGTGCATGCCAACGAGCCTTTTGATCACGATCAGATCCGTGCCACAGCCGTCTTCCATTATGTCAATCCACATGCGGATAGCCGGATACGGGCTTTCATAAAGCGCTAGAAACCGGGGTAACGGGCGTAATATGGCTTTATACAAGGAGCAGAGCGTACCACGTGTTCTGCATGGGAAAAGCTATCAAATTTACAGCTTTAACAGCATGCTGGTCGCAAATTTCGTAAGATCGGTGCGGGACCCCAAAAAGGCCGATTTAGCGCGCACGTCTTCATACATATCCCCGTGAAAAGCGAGATTATCTCTTGAAACCTTTTCCTGACAAAAGGAAGACTGAAGGGGCAAGAGAAGGAGTATGAACAATGAAGAGACGCTTTTTCAATTCCGTCCTTGCCGGGCTTGGCCTTTCTCTGGGCGAGGGAGGCGTTCGTGCCGCAGGTGCGGCGACCCCAGTGCGGGTTGAAAGTTTCATTTTGCATCCAAATAGCTGGGTGCCTAACAATTCTGTATTACCCGTTATCCTCTATCGTAATGCGCTGCCCACAGGTGGGGATGATCCGGCTGCGGCGTTTGAAGAACTCTTTCAGAAGAATGGATGGCCGCCCCAGTGGCGGAACGGCGTTTATTCATTTCATCATTACCATACGTTGGGGCATGAAGTGCTTGGTTTTTCCAAAGGAACGGCGAAGCTCATGCTCGGTGGCCCGGGCGCGCGTGAGGTAGATGTGCAGGCTGGCGATATTGCGCTTCTCCCGGCCGGAACCGGGCATATGAATCTGGAATCGGATGCTGCGTTTGAGGTGGTAGGGGCCTATCCACCCGGCCAAGAGTTCGACATTGTCCGTCAGAAACCTGACGCTGCACAACGTCTTCGTTTGGAGAGTTTGCCGTTCCCGGCATCTGACCCTGTTGAAGGGGCGGGTGGCTCGGTCAGTAAATTATGGAAATACCAGTGACTTATATTACGCGACGAACAATGCTTGTCGGGCTATCCAGCCTTATCTTCCCATGGCTCTGTCGGGCAGAAAGCGCACCGTTAAAAATCGGATTGATTGGTGCAGGCCAGGTGGGCAGTACACTTGCCAAGTTCTGGGTGGACGCAGGATATCACGTCATGCTCTCAGCCCGATCATTGGATGAAGCGCAGCAGCAGGCGGCACAACTTGGCTCCCTTGCTTCCGCGGGTACACCGGAGCAGGCATCTGCATTTGGTGACGTTGTGGTGTTGGCCGTGCCTTACCGAGCAATTCCAGCACTTGGTAAGCAACTAAGTGGGGTAGTAAAGGGGAAAATTCTGCTTGATCCGAGCAATTTCTATCCGTCTCGGGACGGTGCCATTGCCGCTACTGCCGCGCATGATGGAGCAGGCATCACGACCCAGCATTATTTTCCCGGCGCTCGCGTCGTGCGCGGTTTCAACTCCATTGATATGAGCGTTCTGCGCACGGAGGCTCATCGTCATCCACCTCTGCTGGCTGTTCCGATTGCAGGTGACGATCCTTCTGCTGTGGGGATTGTCGCAAATCTTGTGCGTGCAGCAGGGTTTGACCCGGTTATCACAGGGGATCTGGCAAGCTCCATTGCGTTTCAACCCGGAGGCCCCGGCTTTGAAGTGAAAACGGACGCGACCAGACTGAAAGCTGTGCTTGCCCGAAAATAGGAGTGTTTTGCCCGCATTTCAGACCGCAGGCAGGAAAACTTAAGATGCTTTTGCCTAGCCCCCGATGTTGGGACGGTAACACTGACATTCTACTGATATGCACACTTAGGTTCTGTAGGTTCATGCGTAAACAACGAGAGACCAAGACTGCGTGGCGCTTAGAAAATTTAAGAATATCCCATTGAATTAAAAAGAAAAACCCGCCTCCCTCGAAAAAACAGTCTCCGTGCCAGGTAGAAAAGAGCCCGATTTCACAAAGTTGCCAGCAACTCGCCTGAAGGGAAATATGACGATGGACGAGAAGATTTCGGCAGTTCTCGATCGCTATCACGCACGGATGCACGAGGAGCGTGCCGGGCCCCGGACAGAAGCACCCGGAGGTCGCGATGGAGGTCAGGATCAGCGCATGCGTGCTATTGGGCCGGAGACCGGGCAGATCCTGAATATCCTTGCCCGAAGTCTGGAGAAGCCAACCATCCTCGAACTTGGCACGTCTTTTGGTTATTCCGGTATCTGGCTGGCAGACGCTGCTCGCGCGTCCGGAGGACGGCTGATTACGATGGAGTTGCACGAATACAAAAGCGCTTACGCAAAGAAGATGGCCGAACAGGCTGGTCTGGCAGGGTGGATCGATTTCCGTATTGGCGACGCCGTGCAAATGATCAGGGAATTGTCTGGAAAGGTAGATTTCGTTTTCGTCGATCTGTGGAAGGATCTGTATGCTCCCTGCCTGGAGGCATTTTACCCCTACCTCAATGAGGGCGCGATTGTTGTGGCTGACAACATGATCCGGCCCGGAACGGAAGACGTGAAACGTTATGGCCGTGCAATTCGTGCTTTGCCGGGCATGTCCAGCGTTCTTTTGCCGGTCGGCACAGGAATTGAGGTGAGCCGCTTTGAAGATACTGAGAAATAAGAGATAAGACTATGTGAGAAACCAGCGCCGGAGTGGCTTCGCCTTTCCGGCCCGAGGAATGAAGATGTAACTGACTGTAGGTCAGCACAATGGTGTAGGAATTTGATGCGGAACTCTATTTTTGTGGTTAGCGGACTGGTTCCAGTTATCACGTTTATTACGGCATATGGGTCACCCGCATTAAAGGCTGAATCGCTCCCAACATCTTCGGTAACAAACATGCCCGCTAATCAGACGCAATCTGCGATGACGGCAGCAAAATCATTTCTGACAACCCTTGATGCGCAGAAACGAGCCTCTGTGCAGTTTCCGTTTACCCCACTTAAACACGGCACCTTGGCCCGCTTCCGCAGGAGGGCACCCAACCAGCCCGTGCAACCCGTGACGGATGTGAAGGCCGCGTCCCCAACGGCACGCGGGCCGGGAATGGGGCCGCCGGGTGGTTTTATTGGTGAACAATACGGGATAGCAGTCTGGTCAAATTTTCCGGTCAGTGATGTGCCGCGTCCGGGCATAAGAATGGGGCAGCTAACAGCAACGCAGCGTGAAGCCGCGTTGCATCTTCTGGCCACCCTTCTGAGCACGAAGGGGTATCAGAAGGTTTTGGACATCATGGGGTCCGATCAAGCGCTTGCCGACGGTGGCACACCTTTTGCTTCAGGCAAGGCAGCCTATACCATTGCAATCTTTGGTCAGCCGTCAGAGACAGCTCCATGGATGGTTCAGTTCGGCGGCCATCATCTGGGATTGAATATTGTTATCGACGGTGCGCACGGCGTGATGACCCCAACGCTGACTGGGGCGCAGCCAGCACTCTATCAGGCCGGCGGCAAGACAGTGCATGTTCTGGCTGGTGAGAACGACAAGGCTTTCACGTTTCTGGACTCTCTGAACGAGAAACAACGCCAACAGGCTATTTTGAGCTACAAGGTAGAAGATCTGGTTCAGGGGCCAGGCCATGATGGTGAGACGATTGTTCCCGAAGGATTAAAGGGATCATTCCTGACAACTGCTCAAAAGGACATGTTGATGGGAGTGATCAGCGAATGGGCAGGAATCATTAATGATACGTATGCTGCACCACGCCTGAAGGAGATCAGAGGCGATCTGGACGAAACCTGGTTTGCATGGAGCGGTCCGACGACGCATGAACCGGGCCGAAATGGTTCATCCTACTACCGGATACAGGGGCCGCGCCTCCTGATCGAATTCTCGCCGCAAGGTGTCGGTGATGATCCCACTATGCATGTGCATACGGTCTATCGTGATCCGACAAACAGCTATGGCAGCCGGTTTACGCTCCCATGAGCCTTGGGAAAAAGGGGCTGCTCGCTGTTATCGCTCTCATGACGTCGTTTTCTTCGGCATCAGCGCATCGGCTGGACGAATATCTCCAAGCTACCACGATTGATCTGGCGCAGGATCTTATTACACTCCACCTAAGGCTGACGCCGGGCGTGGAGGTGGCTGAAAGAGTGCTCAAGCAAATTGACCAAAACGGCAATGGAATTCTTACACCCCAAGAGCAACATGCGTATGCTTTGCAGGTAGCCAAGGGGCTGTCTTTTTCGCTGAATGGAAAAACTCTCCCGCTGCGGCTGGCGATAAGCACGTTTCCCGCCATTGCCGAACTAAAAGCAGGAACCGGCGTGATCAGTTTGCAATTTAACGTCCAGACTTTTCTAAAGAGAGGCTCATATCATCTGGCCTATCTCAATCATGGCTCCGGTCCTGATACAGTCTGGCTGGTGAACTGTCTGGTCCCTCATGACCCATCTCTACATATTTTGGGGCAAAAGCGATCAGTCGATCAGGCATCCTACGCGCTCGATTTCTTGATTGACTAAGACGAAATCTCCGCTCGTTCATCCTTATGAATTTGCTCTCATCTGATAGTTGTTTCTTTGGTAATCAGATGAAGACGCTCTCTTAATCTCTGTGAGGTTGGGAACACACGTCCTTCGCCCATTGCTGGGGGCAGGGTAGGATGCTGCCACATATGTTATGGTGACGGCTACTGCAATGTCGCCTCTTCATGAGGGAGGCTGCATGCTAAACAGCACGACAGATATTATAGTGATCTGAAATTTCTGACTGATCATACTCTTGAACGGAAAAGCAGAAGGAACTTACTTTGCATAATGCGGATTTTAGTTCGTGGCATAGCACCCTGATAACCATTATTGGGCTGGTCTTACTCACTTTGCTTGGCGTAGGTGTTCGGCTGCTCATGATGCTGACAATTCAGCAGCGCAGAGAACGTTTAAACCGGCAAATCAATGAGCGCGTCAAAACGTTGATTGCGGCTTATAAAACATTGGGAGGCTCCTTTACGGGCGATCTTAGCGTTAGTCCGCTCCACTTAAAGGATATAAAAGAGCGTAACGGTGACGTACCGGATATAGCCTCCCTTGAGCTATCAGGCAGTTCGGAACGTGCCCGGCGCATCCGAGACGCGGTTGAATCCGCTCTTTCAGATATCATTCTCCTTGGAACAGAAGAGCATGTACGTCTGGCCGTGCGGGCTGCCTCTGAGCTAGCTCAGGGCCGAAATGTTCATACACATGATCTGGTTGTGGCTTTGCGAGATTTCATTCGTAAAGCACTGGATATTGAACGCATACCGTCGGACCTTGAGCTTCCCCGCCAAGGCCCCAGCCGCCCTTCCGGCGGCTCCGGAGGGCGTGAAAAAGGAGCAGGTAGTCAAGATGGCGGAGGAAAAGGTGGCGGCGGTGCTGGAGGAATGGGAGGAGGAGGCACGGGCGGAACTATGGGTGGTGGCCTTTCGGCCGATGGAGACGCGGACACTTCTACCAGCCATCACCCATAACGTGCATGATGGCACTTCGGCGATGATTGCTACTTTTTTAAGTAATGTTACTCTCCGGTCCACACGTTAGGCTTGTCGCAGCAGGTGAGTGCTTGCACGCACCTGGAGAGATCGAAGAACCGTTTTTTTGAACTCCTGTTTCCTGATTTCAGGGTTATGGCGTTTTGCCTGACATCGGGAGATAACCAACGTTCCGTAGGGGGCGTCAAAGCGATTGAACAGACCATTGATCGCACCCGCCTGTGTCATACGCTCGCGAAAGAGCCAGACCGTTTTGGCATCCGGTACCCGGTCCGACAGGCCCAGACCAAGGAAACGCATAAAAGACTGGCGGTCGTTGATCAGGTATTCCGTCCGCTCGTCTGAAAGGTTGTTCAGCGTCTGGATCATCAGGATTTTGAACATCAGAACTGCATCAAAGGGCGGACGCCCGCCTTTGCTTCCATCCGAATAGGCCAGAGCCTGATCCAGATCAGGGCGGAACACCTCAAAATCCACAGTCCGGGAAAAGGCTTCAAGCTGATCGCCAAGCCCGCTCAAACTTCAACATCAAAGAAACCCGGCTGCTTGATTATTCATCCACCCAATCACCACAGGTGGCATGGAATCACAGATACGCACACAAAACCACGGAGTTTTTAGAACTCTCCAGGTCTCATTTTTCATTCCGCAATTTGAGAAAAACATATATTTGTGTTGAAAAAATAAAACAAAATAACCAAAAAGCGAAATCGTGTATGCATTTATGTCCATCATGAATAAATAAAACAAGCATGCATAAAAAAGAAGTAATACAGACAGCGGCGGATATTTTATATCTATACATGGTCATTTCTTAACTCTCCAACGCAATGAATATGACTGTATTATGACAAATTTGCAATAGAATATATGAAAATTTAATCCCAGCAAACAACGTGGGCGAACATATGATCGTCAGCAGAATGGAGGCATCAACCTGAACTTCCGGTCGATGGAAGCATGGGATTTATAACCAAAGAACGGGATGGCGAGATCCATTGAGGGGATCGTTCCGTCATTCTGCCGTTTCGCCTTGGTAAATTTCAGCGTTCAGCGCGCATGGCGGTCCTTGTGGGACAGCTTCGCCGTTTTGTCCTTCCATGCCTGAGGAATACGGCCGGCCCGGAGATCAGCCTTCTCAGCGTTGGTATTGCGCTGCTTTGGAGCCGCCACCAGCGTTGCGTCCAGGATCTGGCCTGACATTGGGAGATAACCAGCGTTCCGCAGGGTTGCGTCAAAGCGATTGAACAGCCCAATCACCATAGGAGGTATGAAATCATAGACACGCATATAAAACCATAGGGTTTTTAGAACCCTACACCTCATTCAACATGAGTAAGAAGAGTAAAAAACTCTATGCGCTTTCCAAAGTTACGAATGATAGACCACGGAAGAGCATCTCAATTATCTTTCAAAGAGTAATGATAACCAGATGTAATACCCCGTCATCGCGCAGGAGAATGGTATTTGTATTTTCCAGCAAAACATCGTCCACCACAATGGAGCGAGGTGTGTTGTTGCTTACTCCGTTAGGGTTTTTGATCAGGAGTTTATACTGAGCACTTCGCCAGCGGAGTGTCACCTCAAATTCGGGCCATTCCCTGGGAATACAGGGGGTGATTAAAAGTTTTTCACCTTCAATGCGAATACCAAGAATGGATTCAATTCCTACGCGCTGCATCCATCCTGCTGATCCAGTGTACCATGACCAGCCACCTCGTCCATTGTGCGGGGGCTCAGAATAGATATCAGCTGCAACAACATAAGGTTCCAGTTTGTAACGGTCAGACTGCTCCTGCGTCAGGCTGTGGTGGATGGGATTAATCATGCTGAACAACGCGTGGGCCTGATTACCGTCACCCAACGCGGCAATGGCCATGACGGTCCAGAGGGCTGCATGCGTATACTGACCACCATTTTCGCGCACACCAGGCGGATAGCCCCGGATGTAACCTGGGTCGGGTGTCGCTTTATCAAAGGGGGGCGTGAGAACGAGGATCAGTCCGTCATCCGGGCGAACGAGACGCTGAAGGGCGGAGTGGATGGCGTGGTGCGCCCGTTCTGGAGAGGCCGCGCCGGACAGAACAGCCCACGATTGTGAAATGGCATCAATCTGGCATTCCGTGTTGTTATGAGAACCGAGAGGGGTGCCGTCATCAAAGTAGGCACGGATATACCAGTCTCCATCCCATGCACGTTCCAAGGCACAGGCGAGTTTTTCCGTGTGGTTCTGCCATCGTGTAGCGCGTACGGTATCATGGCGTTCAAGAGCAAGAGGGATAAACGTCTTGAGCGTGCTGTAAAGGAACCAGCCAAGCCAGACGCTTTCTCCACGGCCTTGTTCTCCCACCCTGTTCATGCCGTCGTTCCAATCCCCGGTGCCCATTAACGGTAGTCCGTGCGTGCCAACGGAAAGGCTATGATCAAGTGCTCGGGCACAATGCTCGAACAGCGTGGCTTTTTCAGAAGAGAGGGCAGGAACCATAAAGTGGTCATGTTCTGTCAGGGGGAGAGGAGGGGCTTCAAGGAAGCCGACCTTTTCGTCCAGAACCGCGGTCTCTCCTGTGGTCACAACGTAATGGGCAACAGTGCAGGCAAGCCAGGTGCAGTCATCGGAAATATGGGTGCGCACGCCTGCACCGGTTTGGGGAAGCCACCAGTGTTGGACATCTCCTTCAGGGAACTGACGGGATGCAGCACGGAGAAGATGATTCCGAACAAGCGCCGGAGAGGATAAGGCAAGCGCCATTCCGTCCTGAAGCTGATCGCGGAAGCCAAAGGCTCCACTCGCTTGATAAAACCCTGCGCGTGCCAAGACGCGGCTGGAGAGGGTCTGATACAAAAGCCAGCCATTCAGCATGATATCCATGCTTCTATCAGGCGTTCTAACCTGAACGGCATGGCATATTGTGTTCCATTTTTCCGTAACCGTTTGAAGAACGACATCAAGATCTGCATTACGATACTGGGTGATAAGATTTCTTGCTTCGGTCTCATCCGCAGCTTCCCCCAGAAGAAAGACAATTTCCACACGGCCATTTGCAGGAAGAGTCACAAGAGTTTGCGCGATACCACATGGGTCAAGCCCTGCTCCTGTCACGCTTTGCAAGCCATCTGGATGCGTAAAGGCTCTGGGATTGTCCAGTGAGCCATTACGCCCAATAAAACCAGTCCGATCACCAGCAATTGTTGTGACGTAGCTACCAAGATCGGCGAACGCCACGCGGGCCCCATATGTGTCATCCCAACGGTTTTTCGCAAAAAGCGCCCCCGTTTCAGGGTCAGTTTCCGTTGTTATGAAAGATGCAGCTTTCGTGCGGGAACTCCCCAGCACCCATTCCACATAGCTTGTTATGGACAAGGTGCGGGGATGTCCGGAAAGGTTATGAAGCTGAATGCGCGAGAGCTTTACAGGATCTATTGTCGGGACATACTGCAGCAAGGTGCTGGCAATACCGTGGGCTATCCGCTCATACCGCGTATAACCTCGGCCATGATGGGTGACATAAGTCGCTGCGGCATCTCGTCGCGTGGCCGCTGTCAGACACCAGAGGGTACGTGTTTCTTCATCACGAAGGTAGAAAACTTCTCCTGGCGGGTTGCTCACCGGGTCATTGGACCAAGGTGTGATCTGATGTTCCCGGCTGTTGAGTGCCCATGTATGGCCACTTCCCTCTGCCGTTGCCTGAAAACCAAAGTTCTCGTTGGCGATGACATTAATCCAAGGAGCTGGCGTCGTTTTTCCGGGCGCCATCACCACAACGTAGGCCTTACCATTGTCTGCAAACCCACCGTAACCATTGAAGAATTCCAATTCAGGAATACTCGGAATATCAAACACTTCCGGAGTAGAAGATGAACTGGGTAGAAAGGATGGCGGGATTTGAGCGGCTAGGGATTCAGCCAGATCAAGCTGTTCTGCAAGACTATCCCTTGCTTTTAAAACAACGCGGGCGACAGACAATAGCAACGCCAAAGCGCTTGGAGCAAGAAGGTTGGTTCGCAAAATGCGAACCGAGCCACCGCCTGTTGCCGCTTTAGGAAGAGAACGCACCAGATTTTCCAGCGAGGTCTGAAGATCCTGCATATAAGAAGACGGATGATCGTTTAGAATAACAAGATCAATAGCCAGTTGTTTCAGGCGGAAATATTCATGTGCCAGCAGGATCTGCCGAACAATATCTGTATCTGTATTTTCCTTCACACTCAGAACAACAAGAGGAAGATCGCCTGAAATGCCATGTTCCCACAACGCCTTCTGTGGACCGGCTCCGAGCCTGATTTTTTCGGAAGGAGCCCGCAAGGAAGAACCAGAGAAGAGAACATGCGCAGCCAGACGTTGAAACAGATCTGCCTCAGGGGGGGTAATATCGAGATGCCTTAACTGGATCTGTGCCTGTGTCCAGGCAAGTGTCCTTACACGGTCAAGAGCGGCAGCGTCCTTGTGCGTATCTATCAGGTCAAGAAGCTTTTCGCGTGATGAGGCAGCCATTGTCCAGAAAGAAATCCGGGTTGTGCTCCCAGGTTTAAGTGTTGCCCGGCAGCGAAGAGAAAAAGACGCATCAAGAACGGTGCCTGTCCGCCCGGACAAAGCATTTTTCCCGATCATGGCAGCAGGTGAGCGAAGTGTTTGGCCTCGACCAATAAAGGCTGCACGGTCTGTTTCCATACTGACAGCAAGCTTGGAGACAACCAGATGTGCGACCCAAATTTCCGGCTCATCCGGGCTGCGCCGTCTGCGCGTCCCAATAAGGGCTTTGGTTTCGGGCAGATATTCAGTCTGCACGAACAGTTTCGTAAAGGCGGGATGAGCAAGATCCGCATCCTGAGAGAGTAGAGCCAACTCAGCATACGATGTGATATCGATTTCCACTGTCTCATGACCCGTATTGGAAAGCGTGAGGTGCCGGACCTCAGCATCATCCTCCGCTGAAACCATGATATCCAGCGTGGTTGTCATAAAGCCATCCCGGCGTGAAAATTCTGCACGATCCTCATGAAACGCGACAAGATAGTCATCTGGTATCGTGCCGCAAGGCTGGATACCAGATGACCAAATATAGCCTGTCTTTAGATTTTTCAGATAAAAATAGGCCCCGTAATGATCGAGAGTTCGGTCTTCTCTCCAACGGGTTAGCATTTGCCCTTGCCAGTTGCTGTAGCCAGAACCGGCAGATGTCAGCATAACGGTGTATCGTCCGTTTGAAAGAAGGTGTGTAACAGGCTCCTGCGTGTAAGCTGTGTCATAATAGCGGCCGGCACGCGCAGCCGTATTCGAAGCGACAGGCGGAAGAGCTTGTTCGGTAGGTAGAGGGCGGGCAACCGCACCCTTGTCAGGTGCACGTTCCTGCAGAAGCAATTCTGCAGATGCAATGACAGGATCATCATGAAAACGTGCTCTCATGATGCCGTTCAGGACGGTATCGGCAACGGCAAGAATGGACATTCCTTGATGATGCGCCATGTAAGCGTGAACAATCGCGACTGTCTGATCTTCCGGAACCCGCTCAGGAGTATAATCCAGCGCTTCATAAAATCCGTATCGACCGCGTGCACCGATTTTTTCCAGAATGATCAGGTTGGCCACGGCTTTCTGCGGATCAATCATAGCGGCCAGCATGGTGGCATAAGGCGCGACAACCATATCCTGTGCAAGACCGCGCTTCAGACCTAGTCCGGGTACGCCAAAATTTGAATACTGATAGGTGTATTCAAGATCACGCACGTTATACGCCGATTCAGAAATACCCCACGGAATATTCCTGCTTTGTCCGTAAGCAATCTGACGTTGAACAATCAGCGCATTGGTTTCCTGTAGAAGGCTGCCTATGGGCGCGCGCATGACCAATGAGGGCATGAGATATTCAAACATAGAGCCGGACCAGGATATAAGGGCTGCCCCGCTGCCAGAAGGCGTAATGGCTCGCCCTAACCGAAACCAGTCCCTTGCGGGCACATCGCCTTTGGCAATGGCAAAATAGACAGCCAATCGCGCCTCGGAAGCTAGAAGATCATAACAATTGCTATCCATAGCGTCTTCCGGAACCAGAAAGCCTATGGAGAGCAGTTTTCGGGAAGAATCTCTCAGGAAACTGAAATCCATGTCATCAGCCAGTTGACGGGCTTGGTGCTCCAGAGCCTGCAGGCGCCTCGATAGCCCTGCTTGCAGAGACGGACTGAGATCACGAAGATGGCTTTCCAAAGCACGCAAGGGAGTGGTAGCCCAGAATAAAGGGTCTGGAGACGATATTTCAGCCAGATTTTTAGCTGCTGGAAACAGATGCGCTGCATGCGTGGCAATCGTTTCAGCCCGTTTGATAAGAGCCGCCAAAGAACGATCTGTTTTATCTTTGGGAGCAGACAAAACATCACTTTTCAGTTTTCCAAGAGATCGAAGAAGAACACGCTGCTGTTTGGTAAGCGGCAGGCGCTCTCCGTTTCGGAAAGTTATTTCCATAATGGCGATTGTAATGCCATCAGAGAGCCCCGCCCGCCAGTCGTCACTGGGGGGTGTTTGGGTCAACCATTCCCGGCATGTGCTGGCAACAGTTATAAGATGGCCAGCCAGATTACCGCTATCAACTGTGGAGACATAAAGCGGGTTTAGGGGAGAAAGGGTTTCCGTACTATACCAGTTATATAAATGACCTCGATATTTCTGTAGTTTTTCAACTGTTTCCAGGGTCGCTTCCAGTCGCTCAACAGTCTCCTGCAGGCCACACCACCCAAAGTCTCGTGCGCTGATGGTGCACAGAAGATAGAGGCCAATATTGGTAGGAGAGGTGCGTCGGGCAAGAACGGGGCTTGGATCTTCCTGAAAGTTGTCTGGCGGCAACATATTGTCAGATGGCGTTACAAACGTTTCGAAAAAAAACCACGTCCGACGTGCTGCAAGGCGTAAGGTCCTGATGTCTGTTCTGGATGGACGAGACTGGGAGGGAATGATTGGAGAACGACTGGTCCATAAGGCAAGCGCAGGCGATAGACCCCACAATACCGCCAGAGGACCGGATAAAAGCAACGTCTCAGGTTCGGACCATGCGACGTAGGCTGTTATCAAACCTGCAAAAACCGGCGCAGGAAGCATCCGGATGTAATAGTCCTTCATGCCGGCTTCCAGTAGGCTGACGGTTTGAGCTGCTGGAACCCATTGCAACAGGAAACGGCGTGTTATGAACACGCGTACAAGTGTACGGCTTATCGCATCAAACATCAGAAAAGCCTGATGAGCCATAAAAGTCAGGTTAAGCGCAGTCATGATGCCAGCATTCGCTGCATGAGACGCAATGACGCTGAGATAACTACGAAGTGTGATCCATTCCCGCCTAGGAAAAATATAGGGCAATACCGGCAGGAACGCAGGGAGACCGGCCATCACAAGAACAAAAAGCGTCCAGATGGCTGCATTTTCAGGAAGAAGGAACCAGCATGCAAGCAGTGTGAGAAGCGTAAAAGGAGCCCAAAGAGTTCGGCGCAGATTATCAAGCATCTTCCAGCGTGCAATACCGGACAGACGGTCATGCGGGTGGGTTGTTTTGGCTGTACCTGAGATGATCCACGGAAGAAGTTGCCAGTCTCCGCGCGTCCAGCGATGAAGGCGTTGAGAGGAAACCAAGTAATCCGTTGGAAATTCTTCCACAACCTCTATATCAGAAGCCAGTCCAGCCCGTGCAAAAATACCTTCAAATAGATCGTGGCTCAGCAGGGAGGCTTCAGGCACACGTCCCGCCAGTGCTGCTTCAAAGGCATCAATGTCATAAATGCCTTTTCCTGCGTAAGAGCCTTCTCCAAACATATCCTGATAAAGATCTGATATAGCAGCAGAATAAGCGTCAATTCCGCTGGATGTAGAATAAATTTTTTGGAATAATGTGCTCTGATGCCCGACCGGCAAGGATGGGGTCACACGCGGTTGCAGAATAGCGTAGCCTTTTTCCACACGCCTTGTTTCCGGGTTAAACTGGGCGACGTTAAGCGGGTGGGCAATTTTCCCGACCAGTCGCCTAACCGTTTCCAGCGGCAGGCGTGTATCTGCATCCAGCGTGATGACGTAGCGGACACCCTGCGGTATGTGACGGTAAGGGTCTTCAAGAAACGTGGTGTCTGTTGCACCTCGGAGAAGGCGGTTGAGCTCATGAAGTTTTCCGCGCTTGCGTTCCCACCCCATCCAGACTCCTTCGCTCTCGCTCCAGATACGACGACGATGAAGAAGCAAAAACCTGTCGCCGCTCTCGCAAGAGCCAAAACGCTGATTGAACAGCTTTATACCGTCAGCAGCCTGTTGCAGAAGCACGTCATCGTCCGGAGCATGCTCATCATCAGAATCTTTCCAGTCTGACAGGAGTGCAAAATGAACACTTTTGTCATGAGTGGCCAAATAATGCATTTCCAGTCTTGCCAGAAGTTCCTTGATAGTTTTTTCATTCGTCAGAAGAACTGGAATGACCACTATAGTCCGCAAATGGCTTGGCACGCCTTGCAACAGTTCAAGGCCCGGCAGCATGGTGACTTTTACTGCCCGAAGAGCCAGCCTATTAATACAGGCTATGGCTGCTTCAGATGTAGGAATACTGGCACATATTATAATAACAGCTAACCAGAGAGGAGGAGAATACTGGCCTTCCGAAATGGAGATGGGGATACTGAGAAAAAAGAAGGAGAGAAGGAAAACAGCAATACTGTAGCCTGTAATTCCATGGCGGCAAAAATTGCGCACAAGCTTTCTGGAAAGAGGAGAACGAAATCCGATTTCTTCTTCAAGGAGAAAACGTTCTTCCATAAGAAGATAATAGCCAGGGTCACTTCTGCGCGGGTCAGCCGGATTTGTTGACTGTGCTTTCTTTGCTAACGCAATTGCACGATACGCAATATCAAGTTCTGATTCCTTGCTACCGAGCGCCAGATCTTCAATGGCTTTGCGATAAAGATCCCGGCTTGCAAAATCGGATTCCGTAAAGCTTGGGTAGTCTGCAAACGCCTTATCAATCAGGCATACCTGTTCAAATATCTCTGACCAGTCCTGCCCAGCAATCATCCTGAGACTGGTTATAATATTGCGAATTGTTGCGTTGAAAGCCCCTTGTTCCTGTAAATCATCCCGAACAGTATCTTCTATACTGCTTTTTTTGTCAGCCAGACGTTGCCCAAGCCAGACGAGAACCGGGTCTTTTTCTGCATCCAGCCTCCTTGAACGGTGAACAAGGCGTGCAACAAAAGCTGGTGTGAGCGTTACAGGGTCAACGGAAGCAAGAACCTTCTGAATATCTGGTTTCTTTTCTTTGCGAGTGTCCTCCAGTGTGTCAGCAAGACTATCCGCAGCGCGGCGGCTGTTATTATTTTCTATAATGGCATGCGCCGTACGGCGCAGATTTTCAATCAGAACAATACGTAATGTAATAGGAACAGCCCAAAGTTCTCCAACTGTAAGAGGCGAAACACTTTGATAAGCCAAAAGATAGCGGCATAAGATATCAGGTTGTAAGTGGCTGTCTGTATGCGCGATAAGGGCCCATGTGACACCAAACACGCGTGGAAGACCCTCAAAAGGCCCACTCGCCAATTTAGGGAGACGCGCATAGTAGGCAGGCGACAGATCAAGGCTTGTTTCCCGGATCTGCATGTCAATAAGCGCATAATTGTCGGCAAGCCATTGTGCGGCGGGCGTAAGTTGCTTTCCTGCTTGCAAGGCTTCAGTAATGGCAAGATCTGTTTTGCGGAGGAATACCCCATTTTCAGCAAGACGATGTTTTAAGGGGTGGCTGCTTGCGCTGGCTTTGTGAGCAATCGTCTGGGCGGTAGCCAAGCTACGAGCATGAGCCTCAAGACGTTCGATGCCGAAGATTTCACTTTTAATAGGCTTGCAATCATCTTGCCAATACTTCGGCATGTTCAATCTGAACATACGCCTCCATAAGGAGGTATTGGAGTAGCCGGAAGTAGGCCCTTCTTGCTCAAGGGAAGCCTTAGAAGCATCCATGCTGTTACTCCGTCCTATTTATGTGGAAAAATGAACTGTTTTTCTCGTTTTTGTTTTCAAAAAAATTATTTATTAAAGTGAGTTGTAAGATTTTTTAACTCTCAGGAACCTGTATTAGAAAGTAACTTTCTAAAAGAGTAATACTACCCAGATCAAAAGATCCATTTATTATAGCGGAAACTGTCTTTTCCAAGAAGGAGTGTTCATCAACAACTGTGCCGGAGACAATTTTGCTCATCATAGGCGGAAGTTTCACTGTGCTTCCTCCCTGATCACATAGCATCACAGAAGAACAAAAAATCTTGGGTTTTAGAGGAAAATCAGAGGCTGATTGTAATTAGGAACAAAGGGTCTAATGGCGCTTATAACGTGCGGGAAGACATATTGTTCCACGTTTTAGGCTGACCAGAAAAAAGAAACTCATAATTCGTTTGATCTGATCATGACGCTCAAGGCGTGTATGATATACGCAGTATATATTGCGGTCAAACAAACGCGTGAATTATCTGATCAATGCCAGCCATCGTGAGGTCAATGGTTAGGAAAACCTTATTCGAATTTTTAGCAATCAATATCAATAAGTTAAGATTTTAAGGTGATAAAAAAGGGGGCGGACCCTCGATATGGTTTTCCGGGTAGGGCCGAATGAGTGTGTGGCCCACATCCATACGGAAGAGTTGCTCTATACATGCCAGCGCTGATGAAGTGCGGTTGCACCAGATTACCTTTATGGTCTCTCGATCAGATGATGAATGCGCTCCCATGCTCAGGAACGATATTTCGCTTTCTGGGTGGTCTCAGGGTTTTCCGAACTAAGCCATGGATAAAGCAGAATAGCTGCAACGCATCCAATAAACCATGAAATACCAGGAAAATCTGACAAGATAGGCAGAAACCCGGAAGCATTGGCAAGACTTGCTGACAAGCAGAGTGTCAAAACCGTAGAGCGGTTTATGCCATTTTCGTACCAATAAAGCCCTTTAGGAGAAAGAGAATATAGATCTGGTACCGAAATTGATCTGTCGCTCACAATAAAGTAATCAGCTATAATAATTCCATAAAATGGGCCAATTAGACTAGCCAGAAAATCCAAAGTGAAATGCATAGCGGCGGGGCTATTGTATAAATTCCAAGGCGTTATAAAAATCGAGAGAAATGCAGCCAATAGCCCAGCTGCTCGCCAACTTATTTTTTCAGGCGCAAGATTTGAAAAATCAAAAGAAGCAGAGACAAAATTCACCACCACATTAATACCAGCCGTGGCAATCATAAAAGCAAGTATCGCGATAATGATAACGGTCACATTATCAGTTTTAGAAACTGTTTCAACCGGATCTGTAATCCGAACACCAAATGCGGGAACAGTCAACGCGATTGTGGAAAGCGTAAGAGCCGTAAAAGCCAGAAAATTGACTGGCAACCCCCAGAAATTACCACGCCGGATATCCTTTGTATTTTTTGCGTAACGCGCGAAGTCACCAAAATTAAGCATGGGAGCCGAAAAATAAGAAATAGTAAGGGTTATCGTCATGATGAAAGCGGAAAAAGCACCTCGGGAGGATGTCCCCACGCTGGTAAAGCTAAGGCTTTGCTCGATGGCATGTAAGCCGTGAATAAAGCCAACGCGTTGCAGAAGATATAAATCCAATGCAAGCATAACAACATAAATAAGGGGACCGGCCCATTCAGTAAAATGTTTTATAGACTCTATACCACGCCAGAAGACGGCAGCCTGAAGTAACCAAAGGGCCAGAAAAGCGAGCCAGCCAAGTGCAGACAGGCCCGCCAAACTATGTTGGCCAATATCAGCCCAAGAGGAGAGAGCGGGAGCGCATTTCAGAATAAGGACGACGAGCGCGTTTGAGGCCAACCACGTTTGGATGCCATACCAGCAAACTGCGATAACACCGCGCACGAAAGCCGGAATAAGAGCCCCCTTAACCCCGAAAGAGGCACGGCAGATAACAGGGAAAGGCGCACCTGTTTGCTGACTGGGAACAGCGACAAGATTACAGAGTATCTGCACCAGGAGAATGCCAACAAGAAGCCCGATGGCAACGGCCATTCCCGGTAGATCACTGGCAAACAGGTTGCCAAGTGTCACATATGTACCAACGCTGTGAACATCAGACATCCAGAAAGAGAGATAATCAAACCACGACCAGGTTCTCTCCGTTGTCGGGAGAAGTGCGCTATTGGAAAGGCTTGCATTAAGTTCAACGTGCCTGCTGTGAGAAAACGAAGCGGGCTCAGACATCAGGAAGTTTCTCCAGCCAGGAAAAAAAGCGGGACAGTTGTGCCAGAACTGTCCCGCGTCACATCAGAAACCAGTACGGAACGTTACGATAGCATAAAAATGACTCAGGGTATTGTAAGTAGGAGCGCTGCCGCTGATTTCAGATCCAAAAATGCCGCGTGTCGTATGTGCATTAAGTTTTACGCTGTTGATTGCAGAATAAGATTTCACGTTGGCAAGGTTGTTGACCCAAAGCATAATTTCTGGAGATTTCATGAAAGAAAGCTGACGCCCAAGCCACGTGTCTTTCTTAAGGCGTGCGCCAAGTGTCAGGTTTTCAGTCACAAGTTTGGGCAAATATTCGTCATTCATAAAAGTGGAATATTGGCGAGAAAAATAAGTGAGGTTGAAATTCCAGAAAAATGTTCCGTTATCCCAGTCTATGCCAAGGGAGGTCGTCCATTTAGGTGCATTGGTGGATGTTTTCCCTTTTGTTGGAAGGTAGTCATTGCCAACACGAATATTATTGTTGATGACGGAGTGAAGATACTGTGCGGAGACGTAAGGACGAAAATGATAAAAGGGACGGGTGCCAAGCTCAACATCCACCCCATCACTGGTCTGGCCACCAGCATTGATATTTTCCGCAATCTGCTGATTACCAAGATAACCGTAAGTTGAAATCTGCCTGTTTGTAAAATTATAGTGGAAATAAGTAAGAGATCCGACAAAAAGTGAGTCGTTATATCTGACGCCTGCCTCTTCAGATATGGAATATTCTTCTTTGACAGAATTACTCCCTTTGGAAGCGTAGGCTCCAGTGTTGGGATTCAGAGTTGTCAGCAGATAGCTATCGGGCGGGGCTTTGGCTCCGGTGGCCACTCCGGCAAAAACCTGCCAGTTACGATTGATCTGGTAGTGTCCGCCAAGTTGCGGCAGTAATTGAAGTTCGTTAAGACCAATCTTGTAAGGCAAGCCGGGCAGGCGCTGTGTCGCATTCCGATTAATCATTGTGACACGCATACCACCATCTATAACAAGTTTATCATGAAATAGTTTAAGTGTGTCCCCTGCGAAAAGAGCGTGTGTGGTCGTTATATCGCTATAATTTGCGGTATAATAATTCTGACCATTGGGCATTTTCAGAGTTTTACTTGACCATCCCCAAGGCGTGGTGGGAGACCCATCGCTGTTAACGCCTGTATAACCGGTGAGTGATGTGGAGTTATCATAATCAAACCAGTAACCAAAATAGGGATGGTTAGCACCAAGATCCAGCGTTGCTTTGGTAACAACGCCGCCACGCATTTCATTCAGGCTTGAATAAGATTCCGCATTGCCCGAATTTGTACCGGGCAACTGCCCCGGAATAACCATGGCGGTAATTTGCTGATTACCATAATAGACCGTGTTCCCAAGATCTGTTCCTGCACCGTACACTTTATAATTATAGGCTGTGTAAGGCGTAACTTCGAATCTGACTTTTCCGACCCTAAATTTTGAGGGTGCAAGAATATTGTATGTGCGTGAATGAAGCCAGTTCTGCTTCCAATAGTCCGTGTTCTGCTCATTGGGATTATAATATCGCGCAAGCTGGTTTCCCCATCCCTGCTTGTGCCAGTTCGCCATGGTGGTGCTCCAATAGGGCTCGTTCCCCGCGAGACCGCGCATGAAACCACCAATAAGAGAGATTCTGTTGTCTGAATCCCACTCTTTCAGAATATGAAAGTCGAGATGTTGAAAACTTTCCTGACCAGGGCCGCGATAAAAAGAATCATGCTGGTTTGAGGCGGAAATAAAAGAGCGAATACCGGAATGGCCCCACTCACCAGTGTCAATGCGAACAAACTGGCGTGTGTAGTCACGTGATCCAGCGCCAAAATCGACAAGGCCGCCAAATTTCCTGGACGGATCACGGGTGGTTAGTGTGAACATGCCTCCAGACCCATTAATGGCGGCTGTATCTAGGTTGGATGAACCTGGCTGGGCGGAAACGGTGCCAATATTTTCACTATCCACAATCCACGCAAGATCAAGATTATAACCGCCCACACTGGAAAGAGGCATACCATTATAGGTATTGGCAATTTCGTCCTGCGTGAGACCCCGCATGGAAAGGGCGGATTTTTCGTGTCCGGCCGGATCTGTGTTGGCGACGACAACTCCGGGCATCATCTTAGCAAAGTTGTAAGCGTTCTGAGCAGGTGCCTGTTTGGCGATGTAGTCCTGTGAGACAGTGCTACGCGCCTTGGGAGCGGTCTGTAACCGGATCAGGCCACCGCCAGCAGCATGACGTGTTACCCCAGAAGGAGAAACCGCAGCACTTACATCGATAAGTTCAGGTGATGTTCTGACAGGTTTGCTAGATTTTGCCCCAGCCATATGTGGTTTGGAAGAAGCCCTTACGCCTACAGCAGAAGAGTGGCGGGGAGTGCGCGTAGTGGCGGCTTTTGCAGTAAGGGGCGGCGAGAGAAATTTTTCGGCTATGGGAGAGAGCATGATGCTGGCCAGAAGGGTCGCATGGAATGTGTTGTTTCGGGGGAAGAGCCGACGCATCCGGGAAATCCTTGCGGCGCGGGGTAAGCGCGAGTGGGAGAAATGAACACCGGAAGTTGTTCCGGACTCCATATATTGCGTTAACAGAATGAACAGTGTTGACGAAATATGTCAACAAACAATGTTAACAATTTTTCTCTTAGATGATGGGACCCTGGAGAAATTGAGACAGCGGAACAGAAAGACCTGTTGTTGTCAGGGGAGCCTGTTTTGTGACCTTGTGCCCAAAGGACGATGCCGCAATATATGCGATGCTCTCAGCAAATGAGCAGTAAACTGGCACTGGTATGCGGGAAGAAAGAACTTTGTCCAATCCGGCAAGACCAGCGCCGGCCACAAGAATGTGATCGGCATGATCGTGGTGGATAAGATCAAGAGCGTTTTCCTGAAGAGCCTGAACAGTCTTCTCCAAGGATTTTGAGGCATGTTCACCGCTTTCAGGCAGTGTCCGGATGCCTGCTATGGTGGGACCAAAATTTGTGGTAGCGACAAGTTCTTCTATTAACGGCTTCCAGGCATCTCCACCTGTAATAATGCCCGTGCGACCGCCTTTGTTACGGCAGGACTGGAGAGAGGCATGCGCCATACCTGTAACAGAACACTGGGTAATCTCCTGTAGGGCAGCAAGACCAGGATCGCCGAAACAGGCAATCAGCACTGTTGTATCGGGTTGGGCAAGGGCAGGATTTCTTTCATATTCACGAGCAAAAGCATCAAGTGTGGCATGCGCCGCAATAGCCAGAGAAGCGCGACAAGCGATATAGGAAGCGCCCAGACAAGCTGTTGTGCTGCTGATAGAGGTGTTGCCGGGAAGCAGCGCCCGTGCGCGGACGGCCAGTTTTTGCGTAAGGCTTGTATCGGTATTGGGATTAAGAATAAGAAGATGCCGCATGGGGTCCGTTTCTGATCTGGTCATTGGAAGGCCGGAACTTTCTCGCCCGGGAAGAAGAAATGAATCGGAAGGCAAAAGACGAATCATTGTTAACAATTATCGTTGACAATGCAAACTGACCCGCACGCGTTTAGGGGGGAGGTTATAAACTGGGGAGAAAGAGAATTATGTTAGGGAGTGGGGTGACGTTGCAGGAAGAAGGGTTGGTTCCTGAAGAAAGCGTTGTGGCACAGGCGCTACGTGACGCTATTCTTGAGCGGAGGCTGGGGCCGGGAAGCCGATTGCCTGAAGAGCAGTTGGCCGAGATTTTTGCGTCGTCTCGCGGGCGTATCCGTCGCGTGCTACTGGCGCTTGCGCGGGAACGTATTGTGGTTATTCAACCGTCACGCGGTGCATTTGTAGCGTCACCAGACGCCGTGGAAGCCCGAGAAGTCTTGGCTGCGCGTCGAATGATTGAGGTTGGCGTCATGGAGCGCCCCTGCCAACCCTTGACGGAAGAGAAAAGGGAGCTCTTGCAACAGGTCATTGAGGAAGAACATCGCGCGCACGCGGCCCATGATTCTGTTGCAATGATCCGTTGGTCCGGTCGGTTTCATCTGGAATTGGCACGTGGCCTGGGTAACACCGTGATTGCCGATATCATTTCAGAATTAATTTTGCGGACATCTCTGATCATAGCCATTTACGAACGTCAGCAGGCCACATGTTGTCTGAAAGCCGATCATGATTTGTTATTGGCTGCCGTAAATGCGCGGACATGGCCCGAAGCTGCCCGGTTAATGTCAAGGCATTTGCTGGAAATTGAACAAAATCTGGATTTTTCAGCTCCAGCTCCCCCCACTATGTCACTAGGGTTAATTTTGCGGCGTTAGACTGATCTTGAGCCCAAAATTGAACGACGCAAGCAAATGATCAGGTCGCGGTAGGGAGCTATGTTACGCGGGTAAGACCCGAAAGCGGGGTTGGGAGTTCACCCGGAAATATTTGGGCGAGCTGGTGTTCAGGTAGCCTCATATGCTCGCAGAGGAGACCTGCCGCCACCGCACGAAGATCTGTTGTAGGAGCAAGATCCCGGTTCTCAAAGAGTTGTGACGGTTTCAGACCCGGCCATGTGCCGCCGATACGTCCTCCTGCTACCGAACCTCCCGCAACAAAGGCGATTGTTCCTGTCCCATGATCGGTACCACCTGTTCCGTTCATACGAACAGTACGGCCAAACTCCGTCATGGCAAGCACCGCTGTATGATTCCAGGCGGCGCCAAGACTATCACGAAGGGCAACAATTCCTCTATCCAGTTGCCCCAACGGACCGTTAAGTCGACCAACCTGTCCGGCGTGTGTATCCCACCCTCCAATTTCCAGCGCAGCGATGCGAGGGCCTTTCTGGTTTGCCATCATCTGTCCCGCTGCTGTGGCAAGTGTTGTAAATGTGTCGCGTTTTGGCCCTTTGCCCGCCTGGGGTTGATGCGAGCGTGTTCCTACCACAACCTCAGAAAACCCACGTGCTTTCAGGGCACTTCGGAGTGCGGGGCCTGTTAGGGGGTCATTTGCATTGAGAGCAGCAATCTGATTGTACAGGTCTGCATCCGGGTGATGGCTTCCTGCTGGAGCATAACTTCCAACCCGGGCTTTCCCACGCAGAAGGAGGGGAACCGTCAGACCCATTGCCAAGCCGTAACCGTCCGGCCCACTTGTTTGGGAGTGTGAGAGAGCCATGACAGCGCGGTTAAGCCATCCGCTCGCCATTCGTTCGTCAGCACCACTTTCAAGGTAATCCTGCGCTTCAAAATGAGAACGACTGCGGTAATGTCCTGCTACCGCATGGATGGGAAGAAGCTGGCCTTGGGTATAGAGCTCGTGCATTCCGGCCAAAGCAGGATGCAGTCCATAAAATCCTCCCAGATCAAACATCCCATGTTCCTGTCCGGGTTCAGGAAGAAGCAAAGGGCTACGATGGGAAGCGAGATAAGGGTCTCCATAAGGCGTTACAGCAGCCATGCCGTCCAGTGCCCCGCGAAGAATAATAACAATAAATCTCGGGTCGTTCAGGTTGGCAGTCTGTCCGGCTAAAGCCAATGAAGTGCTACCAAGTGTCCAACTGGCAGCCACCCCTAGCAGCGCGGTGCGACGGTGGATTTTCATGATGTTAACGCCTCTGAAATTCAGGGGAGGAAAACAGCAGTGTCAAGGCATCCTGCCGAGCCCCCGCCTGACGCATGGCCGTAACCGTTGATTGACGGAGCGCAGGGCCCAGCGTTGCGTGAGCAATGTCCATTGGATCTTCTGATCGGACATGTGCTGCCATACGCCACGCCCAGTCCGTGCGCGCCAGCATATCGGCCGGAGCAGCCCAGTCTGTTGCGAGGTCACTCCAACCATTAGGCAAAGGTGCCGTCCACAGCGGTTGCCCCAGAGCTGCGAACGCAGAAAAGAGGGTGTGGGACGAGGAATGCGGGTCGTCTGGCTGCGTGGAGATATCCTGGAGCGAAAGAGCGCGCATGACTGCTGTTGCATAATCCATGGGAGAACGAAACTTGCCTGGAGGCCTTTGAGCCCCCGGAAGATCGGCCAGGGCCACGGAAGCCATGGTCAAATCGCCTCCCGTATCATGCAACACCCCAGAAATATGGCTCACATCCTGCGGAGAAGGAGTATCGGAAATAAAATGCGTCACAAGTTTTGTTGCAATATGACGATACGTTGCGGGGTGCGTTCCCAGGAAATGCAGCGCCTGTAATCCGCCAACTTCTCCTTCAGGGAAAGTCTGTCCCATTACGGTTTTTTCTCCTGGCTCATGCTTGCCGGGCTGGAATGCAAAACCGGGGCGGCCAGCTTTCATGTCCACAGTCCACCCTGTCAGAATAGCTGCGAAGGAGGTGACGTCAGCCTGAGTATATCCTGCCGCCGGTGATACAGTGTGCAGTTCCAGACATTCTCGTGCCAGATTTTCGTTCAATCCACGATGATAACGCTTGCCCACCGGGCTGGACGGACCAATGGATGAGGCATTATCAAGATACATGAGCATCGCAGGGTGCTGCATGACAGCCACGAGCATATCTACGAACCGACCTGTAATATGTGGCCGAATAGCTTCGCGCATATAAGCTCCAACAATGCCGCGTGTGCTGCCCTGACGAAGACTGACTGTAAAATGATTGAACCAGAACCATGCCAACCGCTCACGAAACGGCTGCTGGGAGGTCAGCACGTTATTGAGTTGAGTTGTCACTTCAGCCTGAAAGATTGGTTTGATCAGCGGATCCCCTTGCATCTTGTTCGTGCGTTGGGTGCGCAACATGATCAGGGCGTCCGCACAACTGCCAACACCAGTGAATGAAGCCTTGTCAGTCGTATGCAGTTGGCTGGCGAGCCAGTCCTTTATGGAAAGTAGCGGCTGTTCCGGACCGCTGGCCCCCAAACCAAATCTGTTTATAGTTCCAAGAGACACCACATCTTCTCCTTCTTCGGAACTGCCGGGAGAGGTATTGCTGGTAATCTTGTTAATAGACACGTGATTACAGCTATTTTGTGTCAATTACGTTGCAGACAGAGGAATGACCTTTTGGAGGCAACGGCTGACAGCGCGTGCAATAAAGATGCTGGCGAGAGATTCAGCCTCTGAATGAACTCTCCACATCTCACATGTTATTTCCAACTATCTGATAAAATTGGAGAAATGGCTGTTTATTAGACGCGTATGGCTTAATGTCATGACCCACTGAAAGCGATCAACTCGCGTATAGACGCTCTTGAGCGTGCGCTGCCTACTACGACCATAGTTACCTACATAATGCACAGGAGATGATAGGCTGGTACCTCTGCCGTCGATATTAAAGGACGCATAATGGCAGACAGAATTTGATAGGTATGACTTTTGAAAGAAATTGAAAGAAAAGTGATGGATAACTCCCCCCAAGAAGGGAGGGGAGGGGTTATCCATCATCTAGATTTTATTGGTGAATGTCTGTCGGCCTGAATGGATTACTTTCTGCCGCAAAGCATTTTTCTGGCCGACAGTATTTGCATTGATTTAGTAAAGTTCTGGAACAATCATGGAATCTGGCGTGGGTTGCCGCTCGTAGTCGGGATGATGAACACGGGGAGGAAGCACAACGTCTGGGTGCTGAACGGCTTCATATGGCACCAAAGACAAAAGGTGAGAAATGCAGTTCAGGCGAGCCCGCTTCTTGTCCACCGCCTGCACAACCCACCACGGAGCTTCCGGTATGCTGGAACGCTCAAGCATGGTTTCTTTTGCCAAGGTGTAATTTTCCCACCTCCGGCGGCTCTCCAGATCCATGGGGGACAATTTCCATTGCTTCAATGGATCTTCAATTCGGGCCTGGAACCGGGTTTCCTGTTCATCATCAGTGATGGAAAACCAATATTTTACGATCTGAATGCCACTGCGAACCAGCATACGCTCGAATTCCGGTACAGACCGGAAAAACTCTTCATACTGGTCATCCGAGCAAAAACCCATAACGCGCTCAACACCGGCGCGGTTGTACCAACTCCGGTCAAACAGAACCATCTCACCAGCCGCAGGCAGGTGGGACACATAGCGCTGAAAATACCACTGGGTCCGTTCACGGTCATTAGGAGCGGGCAGGGCCGCGACGCGGCAGATACGCGGGTTAAGGCGCTGGGTAATACGCTTGATAGCGCCGCCTTTACCTGCAGCGTCTCGTCCTTCAAAAATGACAACCAGACGATGGCCTGTAGCTTTCACCCAGTCCTGAAGTTTGACCAGTTCGCCCTGAAGGCGGATCAGTTCACGAAAGTAGGTACGGCGAAAGGCTCGGTCAGCAGCGCTGGTGGCGCCACCAGCGACTTCCTCTTCCAGAGAAAGTTCAAACTCCTCATCCAGATCATCTATGATTTCGCGTCGAATTTTTTCCCGCTCACATTCGGTTGCAGATGCGAGATTTAAATCCTGATCGTCAGACATTGCTTACCCTTCACCAACACTCTCGTGGCTTTGATATGGCATCTTATCAGGTGGGAAATGATAGAAGCTTGAAACTTCTATGAAACTTCGTTTCTTCCATATATTTCAAAAAGTTGTGGTCATATTCAATCCGGTGACGACACCATTACGAATAGCACGCCCCGTGTCAGGGTCACGGCTGACACCACCCACATTCAGAAAATATTGAAAATCGGGCTGAAGGATCAGATAAGGAGTAACCGCTGCCTGATATGTCAGTTCAATATGGTGCTCTGGCCTTAATTGGTAGGGTACACCCGTCCCCAGACGGACTGCATCATGTGCACTCCGAATGGCCTGATGCCCGTAAAGGCTGGTTCCCCAGGCAAGACCAATTGTATCATCAGGCCGCCCAGGAAGAAGTTCATCAAAAGTCAGGCCACTCTGTATTTCAACCGAAAAGCGGTTTCTTTGACCGTTACTCACAATAGTTCTGACAAACAGATTGATTGTCTTGCCGGACTCTTTTGTTTTACGCCAGATCATCTGATCAAGGAGGGCATATGCCATCCAGTTCCCATGATGATAACGCGGAATACCGGTGCTGATGGCGCTCGCTAACAGATTACCTTGATTATCATATCGCTGATCAGGAAAGCGGCCGGTGTCATACAGCCCGCCTATTTTCCAAGTGCCGGGCAGGGCTGGAGCGTCTTTTCCTGCCAGTCTTCGGGCCATATCCATCCAAAGCTGAGCCTCGCCCATAAAAAGCGTTCCGCCACTTGTTGAAAATAATGTTCCCGTTGGGTCCCGCGTTGTGGGATTGACGTTGCTATAGAAAGGCCCACGGGTAGGATTATCATTGGTAATCGCGCCCATCAGAACCAGAGGAGGGGCAGGTGTCCACTTGACCCGAGCGCCCACAGCAGAGAAAGGCCAGGAAGGCCCCCCGGAATAGAGATTGCTTGATGTTGAAAGAGGCCACCCGAAGCTTGAATTCAGGAAGAAGGACGCGTTCTGGCTGACCAGAAATTCGGTATCCAGATCAATAGTGCCCACCCGGATATCCAGCCGGTTGTTGAAAAAACCTTGCCCATACCAAAGTTCAAAAAGGCGGGTGGAACGCCCAACATCGTAACCACTGACAGCATTGAGTGCACCGAGACGTTCATTGGTAAGTGATCGCCCCCGGATCTGCAACGCACTGACGTTCAGAAGGCCTCCCTGCCACCCGAAGGCCTGTTGAGTACTCAGAGAAACGGCAACGGCGGTCATCCCATCATATGTTGGTCCGGGATGAAGACCTCCGCCAGCAAGCCCCCATAATTCCTCCACATCCTGGATGGTTACTCTTACCCCTTGCCGGGTAAGCCAGTCTCGAGCGCCGCCAGCATTTCCGAGCAGTTCTGTGTTTGAATCTTCAGGAGGCTGCACGAAGCCCGGGGCCGGCGTTGGAAGAGGCACACCGGATGGCAGAATATCAGTGGTAAGGGGTATATCTGCGGCAGACACCACATCAGCCTTGTTCATACTGGCCGCGAGAACAAGAGCTAGAACGGCATGACGTGTGGCCCGGATACAAAATGACCCCACGTGTTCAAAACCTCCTAATGAAATACACAGCAACCAATATCATGCACGAGAGAAGAATGGCAGGAAGTGGGGAGAAAGTCTAAACCGGGTAGGGTACCATCCATGAATGATGATTGCATATCGTGCCTATGCATCCCTGCCTCTGCTTCCTCCCCTACCATCATCCCCACCTACCATTAGTTGGGGAGAGGAAATCTTGAACAAACAAAGAGCTATGTCATATTAAACTATCATGAAACTTCCCTTGTTGCTGGAGAGAAGTCAGGAAAACGTAGGCTCAGAAATCTGCCGTAACAGCCAAACGCGCAGAAATTGGTTCAAGCGGATGGCCAGTCGCACCCGATTGTATGGCTGCTGTTGGTGTAAGACGATAATCATACGCATATTGCGCAGCGTAAGCGCGTGTATTGAAAACATTGAACACGCTGGCTTCCAGCTTGATGGTTTTATTGAAACGATAGCCAAGCGTCATATTCACTTCCTGATACCCTTTGGACCGTAAACTATTGTCCTCCACCAAGGGATAGCCACCGAGCCACCGCACCTGTAAGCCTCCATACCAGGGACCGCGGTCCACCATGACCCCAAATGACCACACAAAACTGGGTGCATTGGTGACATAGGTGCCATCAATACCGTAACTGGCAAGATTTTCTGCGCGATAACGCGCTTTGGCAAATGACAGATCGGTATTGAATTCAAGCCAGGTGAACGGGTTGTACTGGGCGGAAAATTCCACACCTTGTCGGCGGCTGGCAGGGCCGGGAGAAGTGACACCGGCATCACCATCGTAGCTCAGTTCAGAATCAAAATCGATCATAAAGGCCGCAGCCTGAACATGCAGATGAGAAAAAGGCGTGGTGCGTACACCCACTTCTCCACTAACGGCAGATGTCATGAGGGGAACGTGGACTGATCCTTTTGTAAATTCGTCCGACGCATAAGAGCCTGAAACGGACCGGAAATCGTTGGAGTGAAACCCACGCCCTCCGCTCAGGTAGAATTCTGTTTTTTTCCAAGGCCCAAAGACAAGACTACCTTTGGGCTGAAACAGCCATTGATGTTTTTGGGTCAGACTATTATCGACAAGGTTGTTATCAGTGCCGCCCTGATAGTCTTCCCGAAGGCCCACCACTGTTCGCAGCCACGGCAGCCAATGCGTGGTGTTTTGCACAAATAGCCCCACCGCCCCGAGATTGATGGTGTCCGCGTTACACAAATAGGGAACTGTGGCCTCAAGACTGGATGGGCAGTTTGGCAACGTAATGCGCTGGTGTGTGTGACGACGATCCACATACAGAAAATCATATCGCCCCTGCACACCCACCCGTGTTTCTGTTCGGATCAGGCCGACGTAATCCTGACGGGAATAAACGCTGCTTCCCCCAACAGTTGTGCGTGTTTCATCCTGCTGTTGCTGATCTCCATTGACAGGATCATCCAGATAATGGGTAAAATTGTTCCACAATGTCAGCCGATCATGCACAGCAAAGGCGCTGGTCACCCATTTCCAGTTATCCCGTGCAAGATGATAATGAGCAGAAAGGCTATAACGCTCGGAAAAACCTCCATCCGTGGGGTCTAAAGAGCCATAGCGGCCAATCAATCCTTCCCGATATGCATCAAGTGGCTGATCATTGGTTGCTCGCCATTGGCCGCGGTAGAACATGGCGGTAAGATCAAAACCGTTCTTGATGCTTCCGTAGGTATACCGTGAAAGAGCACGGATGCTGCGGGCATTATCTGGATACGTCCATGGACCGTCGGAATGGGAAAGGGTGAAGGCATTGACCCACCGGCCGGTATTGGAAAAATGGGTTGTACCACCGATATAGGCACGATAATCGCCCAGAGTTCCCGCGCTCAGACTGATCTGCCTGGGAATGTCATCCGCCAGTTTCATATGATCTGAACCGGCAACCCCAAAATCTCCAATATCGGCGTGAAATGGCCCTTTTGTATAATCGACGCCTGCCAGCACCTCTGGGATAAGAAAATTGAGATCCGTATAACCTTGACCATGAGCATTGCTGACACCGTTAACTGGCATGTCATCAACAAATGTTGCGAGGTCTGTTCCATGATCCAGATTAAAGCCCCGTAACAGGAACTGGTTCGCCTTTCCTTCACCGGAATGGGAGGTCACCACCAGTCCGGGAACGGCTTCCAGAATTTGACCGACACGATATACAGGCCGAAGCTGGATTTCGCGTGCGGTCAGGGAGCCTTCACTCGCCGTGCCAGCCCGCCCCAACAGATCATGCCGGGAGGCCGTTACCTGAATTGTTTCAGAGGCGCCGTCTGTGGAAGCGACCTTCCTGACATCCTGTGCAGTAGACGGACGGCGGGGCGCGCCTGTTGGGTTCGGGCGATCTTTTTTTGTGGCGAGGGCACCCTGTTCGGCTCTTTTTTTTGTCTCTACCGGCGGTGATAACTCCGCTGCCAATGCATGCCCGAAGAATGGAGTAAGACCAGCAAGGAAAATGGCTGTGGAAAAGATAGATAGCTTGTAACGGACGGTACAATTTGTATGAACAAAGAAAAATGGGAGGTGAAGACAAACGGTCATGATGGTCCTGCGGCACGGCAGAGGCCTGACGGTCTTCTAAAGCGTAAGTACGTATCATGCGTGTATGATGGAACGTTTCTGATCAATTTGACCTAAGAAGAAGGCCAACACAGATTTTCGATAGCAGAGCCAGCGAATAGAAGACCAAACGCGCAGGAAAAAGCAGACGCAGAAGAGCGGGCCATTAGCCATTATAAAAATGGGGAAGAAAAAACGCTGATGTGAATCAGCACAATGCGGCGCTCTGACGCATCTGGATATGGAAATATCTTTGTGTGTGCGGCAAAAGAATGAACGGAACTAAGGTTTCCATCGTTTGTCTTTCTGGAAAACGGCCATCCCCGACCGGTATCCGGGCTTATCACGACGATGGCAGGTCTCCTGACTCGCGGATCACGGAGTTCTGCTTAGCCTTCCCGGTCCAAACGAACCAGTGACCTGTTTCTGCAAGGAAACATAACAAACAGACTCTCACCGCCAACAGTTGCGGGGGCAGTTGCTGACTGACTTCCGGACATCATGTCCAGCCGAAGCATACAGCATTCCCTTTTCATCCGTTTGCACGGAACCATCGACTATGCGCCCTTTATAAGCGTGGAATTACGATGATTTCAATACAGACACGCACGGAAACAAGGATATTCCGCCCGTATTTGAGATTGTCGGCTTGTACCAGAGCGTGTCAGACAGATGTTGTCAGTTCCCCCTATACAGGTCAGGCAGTAAGGGCGGTTACTCAAAGCTCTATGATCGTTTCTATCCCATCATACCAATAATGGCGCAAACCACATCCACCATGCCATTTTTCGTAGCTGATGAAGGGCTTTTATTGTTCTGAGATTTTACGGCGAAGAAGATAGATATCCATGATCCAGCCATGGTGCGCGCGTGCCTGAGCACGAGTGGTAATGATCTCCGGTCCAATTTCCGACAAAGGGCCAGAAAGTAAAATCTGCTCTGGCATACCAACATACGCACCCCAATAGATAATGACATCTTGTGAGGGGATATGCTGGAAAGAACACTCTCCATCCAGCATGACAATGAGCGTATTGCTTCCTTCCGACCAGCCATGATCGCGTAACTGACGCCCAGTTGTGACAGTAAACGGCGTGCCTATATCATTAAGGGCGATCGTATGGGCTGCAGCCAGCATATTAAGAGACATGATTCCCGGAATGCTGCGTATTCTTCGTGCAGGCTGAAGCCTAGAGGCAATGCGCAAAGTACTATCATAAAGAGAAGGATCTCCCCATACCAGCAAAGCAACTGTGCCGCCTTGAGGTAAATTAACCTCCATGGTTTCCTGCCACACGCGGGCAATCGCATCATGCCATTGCAGCACCCCATGACGATAATTCGGATCAGTCACATCACGACGCGGCATTTCGAACTCTACGATACGGCAGGCCGAATTGGTCAGAACCTGCTCACAAATTGTATGTCGCAGATCGGCCAAATCCGCCTTGTTCGGACCTTTGCAGGGAATAAGAATGAGATCGGCCGCATTGAGTTCGCGTACCGCCTGCAAAGTCAAATGGTCAGGATTTCCCGTTCCAATACCAACAAGAACCAGATCAAGCATGAACGATTTTCCCCAGGAGAGTCAGTAGATGTTCCACAAAGGATGCTGTCGAAGGCATGATTGTTTCCTGAAAATACATATGTGCCAGCGCGAGCATGCACTTACGTCGCACATGCCAAACGCCCCCTTTAGATAACCCTTGGAAGGAACTGTTCAGTAAGAATGGCTTGGGTAATGCAGCAGAGAGACGGTGTGCTGCAGTCATCCAGCGAGAGCCCTCCGCCGGGAACAGGTAATGCGGATCATATTGCTGGTGCAATCAGATGGAAAAACGTGCCAGTTGCCAGACCTCGGCGTGAACCCGCCTCCGGCACGGCGTTACCATTCGCATCGATTGCCAGAGCCAGCGTGTTATCAGGTTGACTTGTAATGCTGGCATAATGGAATTCATGCCCACGCAAGCGCTGCCCCGCATTGTAGCCGGGAATGGGGGCAGTAAGGGTGGCCAGCCTGTAACCCAGATGCATACGGCGCTTGGCGAAAGATGTTTCCAGACCAAGCAGCCCTACCATGCGGTGGCTTACTCCTTGCGCGTCAATCAAGCTCGTCCCCATGACCATGTAGCCGCCACACTCCCCATGAACAGGCCGGGTGAGCGCAAATTCTCGCAATTTTTGGTGGAAATGAGTTGCTGTTGCCAGAGTGCCCGCATGCAGTTCCGGATAACCACCGGGAAGCCAGCAGACGTCCGCATCTGGATCTGGTGCTTCGTCAGAAAGGGGGGAGAACGGCACAATTTCGGCCCCAGCAGCGCGCCACCCTTCAAGAAGATGAGGATAAATAAATGAAAAGGCCGCATCCCTTGCCAGAGCAATACGCTGACCCGGAGGAGATATGCTGACGGACGTGGCGCTAAGCTGATGAGTATTGCCGGCCATGGCCAGAATAAGGTCCATATCCACATGCGCGGCAATGAACTGGCCCAGTTCGTCCAACAGTGAGGCGAGGTGAGGTTGTTCTTCAGCCTGCACCAGACCGAGATGCCGTTCGGGTAACGTCACAGCTCCGTGCCTAGGGAGAGCACCCACTATAGGGAGCCCTGCCGTTTCCATGCCAATACGGATCAAAGCTTCATGCCGTGGGCTGGCTACCCGATTGAGAATAACCCCGCCCAGTCTGACATCGGGAGAGAACGTTGCGAAGCCATGGGCGATAGCCGCAGCAGACTGCGCCTGCCCGGAAACATCCAACACGAGCAGAACCGGCCAGCCAGTAAACGCAGCCAGATCTGCGCTGGCACCATTCCCGGCTTCGCCCGCTTCTGCCACACCGTCAAACAGGCCCATTGAGCCTTCTGCGATCATCAGGTCCGCATCCGCCCGATCCCCGATCAGGCCAGAAAGCCGCTCCGCAGACATGGCCCAACTGTCAAGGTTGAAGGAAACGCGGCCAGACGCGGCCTTGTGAAAAGCGGGGTCTATATAATCCGGCCCATTCTTGAACGGCTGAATATCAAGCCCACGAGCCTTCAATGCAGCGATAATACCCAGAGTCACCATGGTCTTGCCCGCGCCGGAAGCGGGAGCTGAAATAATCAGACCTGGACAGTTCGGGCGGTCAGGCATCACGTTGTCTCTGGAAAGCGTGGAGCAGTGCCGAGAGGGCGGAAACGGCGGTCATAATCCGCAGCATAGAGGCGGCTTGTCTCAAAATCCGTAGCCCCCAGTGATCTACCAACCAAAATAAGGGCCGTCCGTTCAAGTTCACTCGCCAGCTCATTTGCCAGTGCACCACCAAGCGTTTCCAAGGTAGCACGAACAATACGCTCATCAGGCCAACTGGCACGCCAGACAATGGCAACCGGACAATCGCTTCCGTAATAAGGCGTCAGTTCCGCCACGACGCGGTCCAGCACATGGATGGACAGGTGAATGGCAAGCGTTGCACCAGTTGCGGCAAATGCTGCCAGGTTCTCGGCTGGTGGCATGGATGTTGCGCGCCCAGACGTACGTGTCAGCACGACCGACTGAACAACGCCCGGCAAAGTCAGTTCGGTTCCCAACGCAGCAGCGGCAGCAGCGAAGGAAGGAACACCGGGCGTTACATCATAAGGAATTCCTAAGGCGCGTAAGCGGCGTAATTGTTCTCCCATAGCCGACCATACGGAGAGGTCACCAGAATGCAGCCGAGCAACGTCTTGGCCGGCTGCATATGCTGTTTCAATTTCCGCAATGATCTCGTCCAGAGAAAGAGGAGCTGTGTTGATGATCCGCGCCCCCGGAGGGCAATAGTCAAGCAGAGCCTCTGGCACCAGAGACCCGGCATAAAGGCAGACTGGACTGGCTGCTATCAGATCGCGTCCACGCAGGGTAATCAGGTCTGGGGCACCCGGTCCGGCACCAATGAAGTGAACAGTCATGCCATGGTGTCCTTCTGAGTCAGATTTTTGGCCATGCTTGATCATGCTAGCTCCGCAATAGCCGCTGTTGCCATGCCATCGGCCGAAACAGTGCGATGCACCATCAGACGCGCCCCAAACCCGGCACCAGCCAATGCCGTAGCTTCTGCAATACAACCAGTTCCAAAACGCAGCATGATGCGCTCTGAGCGGGTAGGCGTGCTGATACCTGCCAGCGTTTCCATTGCGATTGCACGAACAGGCACGCCCAGTTCTTCAGCCAGCGCGATAAACACTGGCGTGCATGCCTTGTGCGCAAGCGTGGCCACAGCCCCAACGCTTTCGTGGCCGCGTGCTGCATCCAATGCATTCCGGAGCGAGGTGAGGGTAGCAGCCTCCCGAAAACCAAAACCAGCAACTTTCATCTTACGATGCTCCATTGCACGATGGGCCGCGCCGGAAGCCAGCCCTGCATAGTTCCTAAAGGGGCAGCATTTGCCAATTCTATCCGCAAAAGATCTCCCCCCTTGTGCCCATACCATGTGGCCAGAAGCGCTTCTGTCTCAAGCGTCACGCCATTGGCTACGATGCGCGTGCCCGAAGGAACATTTCCCCACACATACTCCAGCAGCGCAGAGGTGGCACCGCCGCCAATAAATACGGCATCAGGTGTCGGCAGATTATGAAGTATCTGCGGTGCCCGACCTTCCACCACCTGAATGACCGGCTCTACACCTAAGGCACTGGCTGACGCGCGAATATTTGCTGCACGATCTGCTCGCGGTTCCACAGCAATGGCCTGCCCACTTGCCAGGCACCATTCCAGAGAGATTGATCCGGAGCCTGCACCGATATCCCACAACAAGTCTCCCGGTCGCGGAGCTAGCGTGGAAAGGGTGAGAGCGCGGATAGGCCGTTTCGTAATCTGTCCATCATGAAGAAACGTATTGTCTGGCAGGCCGGACGCCCGGCTTAGCCCCGCGGGACCACACAAAGTAATCGCGACAGCAACGGGAGATCTTACATCAGTATAAGCAAACTGCTGACATATCACAGTGCGAATACGTTCCTGCGGTCCGCCCAGTGCCTCCATTATGTGGAGCGTTGAGGACCCAAAGCCCTGTTCCGTAAGCCATTTGGCCAAGGAACCAACAGCAGAGCCATCCCGTATCAAGCAGATGATACGCCCTTTGGAATGTAGAACGGGCTTTAACCGTTCAAATGGTGCCGCATGCAGGGCTATGCACGCCACATGCTCCAGCGCCCACCCCAGCCTGCTCGCCGCAAGAGAGAAAGTGGAGGGAGCCGGATGCGCAATCCATTCTTCTGGTGAGAGGTTAGCTGCAAGACGGGTGCCAGCACCAAACCAGAAGGGGTCTCCTGATGCCAGCACAACGACCTTCCGACCACGGGCAGCCAGAACGAGATCAATGGAAAATGGGACCGGCCACGGGCAGCCACGGTCGCCCGCATCAACCAATGCCAGATGACGGTGGCCACCAAAAATCAGCTCAGCGTTGGCCAGTTCAGTCTGGCGCGCTACGGGTAAACCTGCCATTCCGTCTTCACCAAGACCGATGATGATAAGCCAAGGGGCAGCCGGGGAGTTAGCCATAATGCGCGTTCTTTTGCTGGGCGGCACCACAGAAGCCAGTCTGATGGCGCGTATTCTGGCGGAGGCCGGCGTGGATACCATATTTTCCTACGCCGGCAGAACCGCTGCCCCACGTCAGCAACCTCTGCCTGTGCGCGTTGGTGGGTTCGGCGGCCCGGACGGTTTGGCGGCCTATCTGCGTGACGCAGACATAACCCATGTAATTGACGCGACCCATCCTTTTGCTGCCCAGATGAGCAAAAATGCGCTTACTGCCTGTGCTAAAGTTGACGTTCCTCTGCTTGCGTTTGAGCGCGCCCCCTGGATACCGAAGCAGGGAGATAACTGGCTTATGGTGCCAGACGCAGTCAGTGCTGTTGCAGCCTTGCCCGTTATGCCCGCCAAGGTCTTTCTGGCTATCGGGAAACAGTTGATCCGTGTGTTTGCTACGCGCCCACAGCATGAATATCTGCTGCGTCTGGTTGACTCCCCAGAGGCTCCGCTGCCGTTGGCCAATGCGAATGTCGTTATTGCGCGTGGCCCGTTTACGGAGGAAGGCGACACGGCTCTTATGCAACACCATTGTATAACCCATGTTGTTGCAAAAAATGCTGGCGGCATGGGCGCCCGTGCCAAGCTTGACGCGGCGCGGGCATTGGGTTTGCCCGTCATTCTGATCGATCGGCCCGTTATGCCGCCGCGTGTCATTGCCCGCACGCCAGAGGACGTTATGAAGTGGCTGGGTCATCCTGCGTGCCTTGGTGTATAAACATACCGCCCGATCGACCGTGTTGAGGCATTCCCTAGCAGAACCACCGTACGCATGTCGGCCATTTCAGGACGCGCTTCCCCCAGTGTTGTTGCCCTGATCTGTTCCTGAGGAGTGGTGACAGCTCGCGCAAACAGAATAATCCGGTCCGGCCCGCACTCTTCCCTTAGAATATCAAGCGTTTGCGCAAATTGATGCGGACGGCTTGCAGAGCGCGGATTATAAAACGCCATTGCAAAATCTGCTTGCGCTGCAAGACGGAGCCTTCGCTCAACAATGGCCCAAGGCTTGAGATTATCCGAAAGATTTATGGCACAAAAATCATGACCAAGCGGTGCGCCTATCTTGGCGGCGGCCGCTAACATCGCGGTGATACCCGGTAAAATACGAACGTCTACTTTAGACAGATGTGGGGCACGTTCCATGGCTTCGAATACTGCAGCAGCCATGGCGAAAACGCCGGGATCACCTGACGACACAACAACAACTTTACGACCTGAAGCGGCCATTTCCAGTGCGTGCGTAGCACGCTCCAGTTCAACGCGGTTGTCCGTAGCGTGCAGCGTCAGCCCCTCACGTTTAGCAATGCGTGCTACATACGGAATATATCCTACCACATCCGTCGCTTCAGCAAGGGCAACGGTCACTTCTGGCGTTATGAGCGCTTCATCGCCGGGCCCGAGCCCGGCAACAATCAAGGTTCCTGTCATTGCGCGGCCTTTTTTTCAAAGTCAGGCCTGCGCCCCTGTCCATGCACCAGCACCGTTGCAAAATAAGGGCAATTGTTAGGATCTGCGTCTGCCAGACGGATGATCTTCTGGTTTGGCATGGTGCCACGTTCAACCAGCCAAGCGTCATGCAGACGGTCGGCCTGCATCAGCGCACGACAGATCTTGGGAAGATTTCTACCCGTTTTCATGACTACCAGCGCATCGGCAGTCTGCATGTGTTCCACCAGATCCCGCTCCTGCATTGTGCCGGTCAACACTGTCAGGACGTCATCCCCCCATGTCATAGGAGTGCCAATGGCGTTCCAGCAGCCTGTCATGCCGGTAATACCAGGGATGACCTCAATCGCGGCACGGTCTTGCAAACGAATATGCAGATGCATGAAGGAGCCATAAAAAAACGGGTCTCCTTCGCACAGAACCACCACTTCATGCTTACATGCCAGATCAGCCAGCCGGTCAGCCCACTTGTCATAAAACTCTGCCAACGCATGACGATACGCTACGCTGGCCACCGGAAGTTCAGTCGTGACGGGATATTCCATCGGATATTCAATCGCGTCAGACATCAGCATGCCGTCAACAATCTGCCGCGCTTGCCCCCTGTGACCCGCCTTATGAAAATATGCGATATGTCGGGCAGAACGGATCACACGGTCAGCTCTTACACTTAGCAGGTCTGGTGCTCCAGGCCCCAAGCCTGCACAGATAATTTTTCCAGCCATCTGCTTATTCCGCTCGGCTGGCCAAGGCGTTGACTGCCGCCACGGTCATTGCCGATCCACCCAGCCGTCCACGCACAGTCAAAAAAGATAGATCAGGCGTTGTAGCAAGAGCCTCCTTTGATTCCGCCGCTCCAACAAAACCCACCGGGCAACCAATAATGGCAGCAGGCCGCGGGCAGGAGGGATCTTCCAGCATATTGAGCAAATGAAAGAGGGCAGTAGGGGCATTCCCTATCGCCACCACGGCTCCCGCCAGATGAGGGCGCCACAGCTCAAGTGCTGCCGCCGAACGCGTATTATTCATTTGTGCGGCAAGAGCGGGAACGGAGGGGTCATGCAATGTGCAGAGAACGGCATTATCCGCCGGGAGACGGGCGCGGGTAATACCTTCGCTAACCATACGGGCATCACACAGAATAGGGGCTCCCGATTCAAGTGCAGCACGTGCGGTAACGGCCATCTTGGGCGAAAAAACCAGATACTCCTCAAGACCAACCATTCCAGCCGCATGAATCATCCTTACCGCGACCCGTTCTTCTTCTGGGCTGAACCGCGTCAGATTGGCTTCCTTACGAATGATAGCGAAGGAGTGACGGTAAATAACCGAACCATTGGTTTCATAGGAATAGGGCATCAGGGTCTTCTAATAGCATTGCAGGGGAGAACGTCCGTTCATAGGATGCAGCGCAGGCATTCCCGTTTCGGACAAGAGCAAAACCACGTTCCTGAGCGACAAGTGTCACTGACGCTGCATTCGGATGGGCACACCCTTTTGAGCAGCCAGAGATATGCAGGCTCTGCCCCTGTGGCACGTACGGGGCCAAAGCATGAGCCAAGTGACGCGTAGGCAGCAAGGCCTGAGAACAACCGGGGGCACCTGTGCAGGCGGCCACACGCAGCAACGGATCATTTTGGCTGGTAATGATATCGTTCAAGGCTGGTGCTTGTGTCTGCCCCTCCAGCAGCAACATACGCCACGGAGTGAGACGCAAAGGAGAGTGTGTGGCAAGCGCTCCAAGTGTGACTGCTTGTAGCTGTCCAAACGCGAAACCAACCAGCACACCGGCAGAAGAAACATGAGGAACCGGCTGAGGTATTTTTCTATGCGAAGCCGCTTTCATAACCGTAAAGGCGGAGGGTAGGACAGCGCCGTCGGCTAGATGTGCGGCCATACGGGTGCGCCCGCCCGTGCTCACAAACCATTCAGCGAGGGAAATAGCTGTTTGGACCAAACTATCCGGCGTGACATGCGCTCCGGTATCCGCTCCATCGGGACGACAAAGGAGCATGCCGTTCGTGTCGCGTTCAATCCGAATATCTGCCGAAACGGCACGCAACACAGGGAAGGGGCCCGTATCAAGAGCAAATCCAAACTTGCCGGGCAGACGGAGCCCCTTTTGTCCCTGCAATGCTTTGGTCAGTCGTTCGGCTAGTTCCGCTGTGCCATCCCCGTTTTCCCAATACGGCGTCACAATACAATTGCGCCTCGCCTCTGCTTCGGGTGTGGGATCAATCAGATTGAGTTCTTTTAGGCCAGTTATCAGCCGATCATAAGTCTGGTCGGTTACGCCACGAATAGTCAGTGTTGCGCGAGCAGATAAATCAATAAGCCCATTGCCACACTGGTCAGCCAGATAGGCAACACCAGCAGCCTGCGTTTGCGTCAGACGCCCGATCAGGGGCTTCACACGCACGAGAAGTCCATCGCCCGATAGCATGGGGCGCAGTCCCCCAGGGCACCATCCTTTCACGATCGGCGTGCTCATGGTGTGCCCTGCAGGCTGGCTGCAATGATGTTGCTTCGCGTGTTCCACAAACCTGCCTCAGCAAGGGCATGAAAACGCTCGCGTATAGCAGTTAGTGCTCCCGGATTTTCCTGCGCCATAAACGCTACCAGATCATCCCGGCCTAACGTGGCCTGATAATAAATATCAAAGAGGTGAGTTGGCACGTCACGGGTCAAATTTGCAAAGGCAGCCAGATTATCAAGCGTTGCGGCAATTTCCGCCGCCCCCCGAAAGCCATGACGCATCATACCATTGGCCCACTGCGGATTACCGGCACGGGCTCGAACAACTCTGGCAATCTCTTCACGCAGCAGGCGGGCACGCGGTGTTTGTGGCTGTGTGGCGTCGATATGATACAGAGTAGGGGCTACATTGCCTATGCGGGCCATGGCAGCAGCGGGACCAGATTCATGGGCCGCATAGTCGGATGAAAGAAGAAGGTCCGTTTCGGCAAGATCCTGAACATGGACAACACTATCCGTTGAAGATAGCCGTTTTTCCAATGCGGCTCGGTCCTGATATATGTCTCCGTTAGCTGCAATGGCCCATTCAGAGGCACTCAGCCATGCCTCTCCCGCAGCATTGCGACCGTCCTCACTATAGTTTTCCAGCGCCCCCTCCATGGCCAGCCCATAGCTTCCCGGCCGGGGACCAAAAACACGGGGGCCGCGCATCCGGTAAGGATTTTCACCTTCCGGTTCGTCTCGTTCTGCCAATGCAGCAGTCGCGGCTTCAAACATCTGCGCCAGACCAGGAAAGACATCTCTGAACAGGCCTGACACGCGCAGCGTGACATCAATACGTGGACGGCCCAGAAGGGCAGGGGGCAAAATTTCAAAACCCGCAACACGATCCGAACCCGCATCCCATTGCGGGGCAAGCCCGGCCAGATGGAGCGCCATGGCAAATTCCTCACCAGCGGTGCGCATGGTGGCAGAACCCCACAGATCAACAATCAGCCCTTGCGGCCAGTCCCCATGATCTTGCAAATGGCGACGTAGCAGTTCCTCAGCCAAACGCACGCCCTGCGCATGCGCAACACGGCTTGGCACGCTCCTTGGGTCAATTGCATACAGGTTACGGCCAGTAGGCAGAACATCGGCCCGCCCCCGATGGGGAGATCCTGATGGGCCCGGTGCAACCTGACGGCCCGCCAACGCCGTCAACAGACCTTCACGTTCGCCGAAGCCTTGGCCATAGATATGCAGGCCATCACCAAACTGACTTTCCTTTATGTCGCATACAAAGCGATCAATGCGCACGATTGCTTCTGCTGCGGCTGCGTTGGCCGGAAGGCCTAAATCCTGCTCCACTCCACTGGCCCGCGCCTCCGCCCGTATCGCGCTTATCAGCCTGTCACGACGTGCAGGATCTAGGCCTTCAGCCGTGGAATATTCGTCTAGTAAGCGTTCCAGCCGTAGCAGTCCCTCCGGCAGGGAACTGGATCGTTGAGAAGGAGGGAGATGGCCAAGTGTTACGGCTCCAATCCGTCGCTTGGCCTGCGCTGCTTCTCCCGGGTCATTGACAATGAAGGGATAGATAACAGGAAGTGAGCCGATCAGCGCTTCCGGCCAACAGGTGCTGGAGAGTGCGACAGCCTTGCCCGGTAACCATTCCAGCGTGCCATGTGCGCCCATATGCACCAGCGCATGCACACCCTGAGCCCTTAACCACAAATAGAAAGCGACGTAAGAATGTCGGGGGATGCGTGTCAGGTCATGATAGTCGTTTTCCCGTTGGCATAAACTCCCGCGCTCCGGTTGCAGGGCCACGAGGATTGCACCCAAACGAACCGCCGGAAAATGGAATGCACCATCCTGCACCAAGGGATCATCTTTAGCGTCTCCCCATGAGGCTTTCAGGTCACGTTGCAATTCTGACGGCAAGCCGTTCAACGCGGCGTAGTAGGCTTCCAGAGGCCAGATCTGCTTAGTCTGCTGAAGAACCTGAGCCAACGGGGGTATCTTTGAAGATACGGCGTACCCTGCCTGCCGCAGAGCGACTAGAATGGCGTCTGTTGAAGCCAGTCCATCCAATCCTACTGCGTGAGCCAACTGCTCCGGCCGTCCGGGATAAGTTGAAAGCACAATCGCAAGTGTTTGCTGCGCCAGAGGCGTTGAGCCGAGCCTGTGCCACGCGGTAACGCGGTCTGCTACAGCCGCAATACGGCTGGCGTCAGCCCGATGCACGACACGGGAAAACTGAAGGTCAGGATCTTGTTCTTCAACAGCTTTAAAACTGATGACACCCGCGAATATACGCCCATCCACTTCGGGCAGGACAACATGCATGGCGAGATCAGCAGGAGAAAGGCCGCGCTCGGCTCTTGCCCAGTCCTGTTGTCCTGCCGTGGAGAGCGCAACCTGAAAAACCGGACACCCCGTTGCATCAAGAGGTGAACGTCCATCTTCCCCCCGGGCAGAAAAGGCTGTCGCATTGATGATAAGTGCCGCAGCGTTTTCACGGAGGGTCTTGTCTATCCAATGGGCCGCCTGAGGATGCTTGAGGGAAGAGGCAAACAGCCCCATTGCGTGAAAACCCCGTTCGCGCAATGCCTTGATCAGCGCGTCAACGGGCTCTGTATCCGCAGCGGTCAAATAAGCGCGATAAAACGTCACCACAGCCAACGGGGCAGCGCTGCGCGAAACGCACGAGACAACGCCTACATCCGGGTCATACCAGCCTGCATCAGGTATGATCTGGGGAGTGACATCGCACCAAGCTTTCAGGCCAGCCGCCACAGCCAAGTGCGCAAGAACTGACTGCGCAGCCTCGGCTCCGCCTATGTCACACAGGGTTGTCACTTCATGCAGGACGCTTTCAGACACAGTGGAGCAGGCAGACAGGCTTGGATCTACCCGTCCGTCTGCCGCGAGCACGGCAAGAGCAATATTTTTTTCGCGAGCCAGTTGTTCAACTTGCCTCAGCCCGTACTGCCAATAACTGGCACCGCCAATCAGCCGAATTAAGATCCCTTTGGCGTGCTCAAGAGTGCTTTCAATATAGGTATCTACCGAGAGCGGATGCCGTAATGCCGCAAGATTGGCCAGCCTCAGGGAGGGGAGGCCTCCTTTGGACGCATGCCACCCGGCAGCAAACGCACCAAGATCACTATCAGAAAAGGAGAGCACCACTAAATCCGCCGGACTCTGCCCCAGATCGACAGGCGTTTCCGTCTCTTCCAGACCGTGCTTTTCTCGGAAGATCACATGCATGCGGGTCAGCCCTTCCGGGGCGTCTGTCCTGTCAGCATGGCACGGATTGCAGCAGCATCAACGTGATCATGCTCCGCGATCACCACAAGGCGCGTTTGCCGGGCTTCCTTACCCCAAGGGCGATCATACTGCGTGCGCACACGTTCTCCCACACCTTGCAACACCATCCGCATCGGCTTCCCGGCGACGGCGACGTAACCTTTCACACGCAGGATATGCTGAGTGCGGGCAAGCGAGCGTACCGCGTCAACCAAGGCAGCAGGATCGGTGGCTTCCGGTAGATCAATCGCCACGCTGTCAAAGTCTTCATGCTCGTGGTCGTCTTCGCCATCATGGTGAGATGGCCGTGCAGCCAGATCGTTCTCAGCCTGGGCATTGAGGCCAAGAACAACCTGCGGATCAATCGTTCCATCCTTGATTGGAATAATGGGCAGGACACGCGGAGTAAGCGAATTGATCATATCCCGTGCGCGATTGAGGCAAGTCTCATCGACCAGATCGGCCTTGGTAAGGAGGACAAGGTCGGCACAGGCAAGCTGGTCTTCAAACACCTCAGCCAGGGGTGTGTCATGGTCCAAGCTATCGTCTGCTTGCCGCTGTGCATCCACCGCCTCCGTGTCTGGAGCAAAACGCCCCTCGGCTACCGCCTCTGCATCGGCCAGCGTGATAACGCCATCTACCGTGATACGAGAACGGATAGTAGGCCAGTCAAACGCCTTCAATAACGGTTTGGGCAGTGCCAGACCGGATGTTTCTATCAGAATGTGGTCGGGCCGTTCGGGAAGCGCCATAAGCCGTTCGACCGTAGGAATAAAATCATCTGCCACCGTACAACAGATACAGCCATTTGCCAGTTCAAGAATATTTTCGGCAGGACAGTTTTCATCGGCGCAGGATTTGAGAATTTCTCCATCTACCCCCAACGTCCCGAATTCATTGACCAGAACAGCTAACCGTCGCCCTTGAGGATGGCTCATCAGGTGGCGAATCAAGGTGGTCTTACCTGCGCCTAGAAACCCGGTAATGATGGTTACCGGAATTTTTTCAAGGGTGCTCTGGCCTGTTCCGACGTGCGGCATGGCTGTCATCTCAATTCTCCTGCGGGGGAAGGCGGGCAAGACTTTGTTTGCGAAATATCTGTGGGCGTTGCCGCCAGGGCACCAGACCATCAGGTGTAGCGGCATAGGCTTCCGCGCCGGCAAGAATGTCAGGGGCATCCTGTTCCGTCAGCCTGCCATATACGTAGCTCCATCGGCCAGAAGCACTTAAGGCAATCACACACCCATTGTTGCAGGCGGAGAGACATTCCACAGGAATGATTTCCAGGCCGGAGGATCGGCTTTGGGAGGTAAGAAGGGTATAAAGACGTCTTCCCGGCACCGGTTGCCCTTCCACTACGGGCTCCCCCACACGGCACGTTGTGCAAACAAAGAGTTTTGCGGTCATGACCCAGCCTTGCTTGCAACCTGGGGCACCACGGGCGGAACTCTAGCTGTCAAGGGCAGCAAGAAACGTCCAACCGGTTGCAGCACACCCCGGCTGCCCGTTGAATAGTCTGCTGGCAGGTCTCCCGGCTTGCGGAATCAGGGTTTCCCCAACGATCACCCACCTTCCCGACGATTTGTCAGTGGCATAGAGCGATCTTTCCGGTCACGGTCGCGGGGGCGGCTGTGCTTGTAGCTCCCTTTGATCAGGAGCCTTGTCACATTCCCTCTTAGCCGCTTTACAGACGTATCTATGAAGCGGAACCAACGTGCAACGCTGTTGCGGCAAAGTGCCGATCATGTCAAGCGATGGAGCAATCATGGCTCCATCAACGGCCATAGGGTTTTCCAGTCACTGCCCTTATATATCCATTAAATACAATAGCTTGACGATTATGGATTAATCTTCCTGCCGCAATCGCAGTCTCATTCCAAAGAAAATCTTTGCGCCGTTGCCACCCGATTGTAACGGAGACGTTTGCTGTTCATGATCTCCTTTAAATGAACAGGAAAGCGGTCTGGTAGCGGGCCGTATTAAAGCCATGGCTCCCAGCAAAGTGTCAGCTCCGTTGGAAATTGAAGTGAAGTTTCTTTTCCCATCTGATGCATATCCTTTGCTTGAGAATACCATTGCATTAAAAGCCGCAGAAACGGCACCTGCTCAGATGCATCAGGTAACAGCCTATTATGATACACCAGAGCTTGATCTGCTGCAGGCCGGCTTCTCTCTGCGGGTCAGACAGACCGGTGGGCAGTATGTTCAGACCTTGAAAACTCAGCAGAGCAAACGTCAGTTGAATTTCCATCGTAAAGAATGGGAATGGCATGTAGCTTCAGAACAACCTGACCTTGATCTGCTTTCAGGCACGCCTTTACGGAACTGGATGAAGGATTTCAGAGGAAAACTGGCTCCGGTCTGGACGAGCGACATTCGCAGAACAGTCCATACGTTTGAACATAACGGAGCATTAGTGGAATGTTCCCTTGATGACGGAATCCTTCGGAGCGGAGAGAAGGCTACTGATCTCCAGGAACTAGAATTGGAGCTCAAAAGGGGTCCAGTAACGGCTCTTTATGATCTTGCTTTGGAAGTTGTGGCTGATAATCCGCTCCGCTTGGGCGTTCTCTCAAAGGCAGAAAGAGGATATTTCCTACTAACGGGATCGGCGCCCCCTTCGAAAAAAACAAAATTTCAAAACTTAAGCCGGAAAATTACCTTACTCGGAGGGTTCCGGAGTTTGGCTAGAACAGGCCTGAACGGAATAATACTGAATCTGCCTGCTGTAGAAAAAAGCGAGATGGAAGGCATCCATCAGATGCGGGTCGCGATCCGTCAGGTTCGGACGATCCTGCGCTTGTTCGCCCATTATGAGGACGATCATGCTCTTAAGCATTTCCAGAAAGAGTTGCGTCGTATCGGACGCTTACTGGGCAAGGCGCGTGATTGGGATGTCTTTTGTCAGGCTACGCTTCCAAACATGTTAATGGAAATTGCTGACAGTAGCCTTAAAAAAAATCTGATTGATATCGCACAAGAAGAGAGAAGAAAATCTCATGAGTTATTACATCAAGAACTGAAGTCCACACCGTTAACAATCTTGATAATTTCACTTTCGGCGTGGATAGAAGGTCACCCCCTCCTTGGCAAAAAAATGTTCCTGAGAACACCTTTGCACACTCATGTTCCAGACCTTCTTAAACCGCTTGATCATAAAATAACAAAACAGGGAAGCCATATCCGCCGCCTATCAGCAGAAGAGCTTCACACTCTTAGAAAAACCTTAAAAAAACTGCGTTATAGTGCAGGTTATTTTTCCAATTTTTACGCTAGAAAAAACGTAAAACCGTACATGGATCATTGTAAAAAACTGCAACACTATCTTGGAGAAATCAACGATACAGCTATCGCCGACACTTTATTAAAAGAGATAGGAAAAACACATACTAAAATCTATTCAACCGTCTCTTCAGTCAGAAGCCTGAATAAAAAACGCAGAAAATCGGCATTGCATGCCCTTGAGCATGCCTGGAAAAAATTTAGAGACACGAAACCTTTCTGGGCATAATGTTCATTTTTTTCAAAAAATTCTATATTTTTCTCTATTTATAAAAAATGCCGGGATTTTTCCCCGGCATTTTTGTGTGTTGACGTCGTTTTAGAAATCGACGCTTGCACTGCCCATGACCATGAAGGGGGCCGCGATGGAGTAGGTGCTGCTGCCTCCCTTGATCTTGGTGCCATACACGCCGGTGGTGGCCAGAGC
>NZ_LHZU01000003.1 GCF_001580995.1 Acetobacter senegalensis | reverse complement strand
TTGCCTCTGGTGATGTGGACAGCCAGCGTCTGGCTGACATCACGCTGAGCCCGGACGTTCCGGTGCAGACACCTGTGGTGTATCCGTTCGAGGCGGTGACATCACGGATTGCAGCTCAGGCAGCGGCTCGTCCAGAGGCCACGGCTGTGACCTGTGAGGGTAGTTCGCTCACCTATGGCGCGCTGGACGCCTGGTCGAGCCAGGTGGGCCGGCGCCTGCTGGGCATGGGTATTGTGCCCGACGAGCGGGTGGGTCTGTGTGTGGAGCGCTCGACCGGTCTGATCGCAGGCCTGCTGGGGATCCTCAGGGCAGGCGGGGCCTATGTGCCGCTCGATCCGGCCTATCCGCGTGAGCGTCTGGCCGACATGATCACTGACAGCGGTATGAGCCGTGTGGTGGTCGATGACGCTACCCTGGACAGCCTCGGCGACCTGCTCGACGGGCTCGAGATCGTCCGCCTCTCCGACGTGGCCAGCGAAGATGCCTCCCCACTGGTCACTCCCGTCCATCCCGACCAGCTCGCCTACGT
>NZ_LHZU01000148.1 GCF_001580995.1 Acetobacter senegalensis | reverse complement strand
ATTAGCCTATTTGGAAATCCTGAATGTCGATTGGCCCTAGCAACTGCAATCAAGGCCCGATGGGTCTGCAAACAGGCGCATCAGCAACTCAAGGATAGCTGAGCGTCTATCACTTTAAAGGGCGATCATCAACAGGCCTACGCCTTTCTCCAGCCCAAGCGCCTCACGACGGTCGGGCGGAAAAAGCTACCGACCACCTACCGGGCAATGCTCGCACTGTGGAAACCTTCCACAGCAACCCTCGCAGCAATCAGCCAAAGTAGTGCTAGTCTCTGTGCTGAACTTGCTGTGTAAAAAACGAAGCACCTTTAGGTTTTTCGGGAAGTTCAATCTCAAAGGGAATACAACGCACTTTGCCTGTTTCTACGCCGTAAACAAGCTGACCATCAAATATGCTTGGTAAAGGATTCTCCGCGAGGGGAATTGCGTCTTCAGCCGCATAGACAACAATAAACAAAGTACGAGGATCGTTGCTTAAATTGGGAGCTGAACCATGTAAAAGCCTAGTATGCATGAAACAAACGCTCCCAGCAGTGCCGTGGCAACGCACGGCTGTGCGATGACACTCTTCTTCTACTACACCCGTTACTGAGCCAGTAAAAATTCCATTATGCCAAAGAGAGCAAATTGGATCTTTATGTGTCCCGGGAACAACTTCAAGCGGACCATTTTGTTCTGTGAGATCATCTAACATAACAAGAGCCGTAATTAGGTCATCATTAGTGTGAGGTGTAAAAGGAAAGTCCTGATGCCATTTCACTTTTGTAGGCGTACCAGGAAGCTTCGAATTGATTTTTGCATGATGTAACTTAACATTGGGACCGATTAGTTGGGCAACTGCTGTAGGCACAGCCCCATTTAGCATAACATGTTTATATACTTCAGATATTTCACCAGGTGATGCCACGCGCCGTAAAGCTGGTGTTGCAGCTGAATGCCCAGGCTCAAGGTCAAAACGGGGACGTCCGTCCAATGTTGTGCCGTAAGACTGCTCGTGTAATTTGCTCTCATCAACCCACGTTGCAAAGTCAGCCCTTAGCTCAGATAACAACTCACGAGAAATTAAATTTTCAGCAACCAAAAAACCATTCTCATTGAAGAACGATACCTGCTCCGCTTTAAGCATTACTTAATCTCCACTATGACAGCCCTTACAATTTGACGAACTCAACCAAAAAGAGAAAACTGTTTTTTTCGTGGAAAAGGAAAGATTTTTTCATGGTTCGAATTACACTCCGACAGGCAATGTATTTTGTTGCCGTAGCTGACCATGGAACAATGTCCGGCGCGGCTTTAACACTGAATATTTCGGAACCTGCACTAGCTGACGGACTACGAAAACTTGAACAAATTACAAACCTTGTTCTACTTGAAAGACTCCCGGCCCGGGGTGCACGCCTGACCCAAGCAGGACTTGCGCTAGAATCTTCGATAAGACAGTTACTGATTACCGCACAGAAAACCGAAGAAATAGCCGCCAAGATAGCTTGTAATACTCAGACAATATTGCGAATAGGCTGTTTTATAAATCTTACGCCTTATATATTATATGATCTTCAAAAATATCTTATGAACAGATTTCCAGAAATAAAGCTCGATTTTCATGAAAACAATCATAAAAATCTTGTGAAATCCCTTGCAAATAACGATCTTGATTTACTGATTGCTTATGACATGGGTCGTATTGGTGAAAAAATACAGACCGAGACCCTGTTCAGTCTACAACCTTATGTTATCATGCGAGAAGATCACCCGTTGGCAAAGTGTAAAAACCTTACGCTGGAAGATATTAGTAACGAACCACTAGCTCTCTTCAACTTACCTGGATCAGATGAATATTTTGAAAATTTATTTTATAAAATAAAGAAAAATCCGTCTATTAATTTTCGAGCACACACCATGGAATCTCTTTATTGCGCAGTCGCTGCTGGCATGGGTATAGCGATTGTGGCATTACGAAGAAAGAATAATGATAGTTTTTGTAATAAAGTGGTTGAAATTCCCATAAGTGAGCCCACAAATCCTCTGAACATTATTATTGCAAGAAAACAAACAAGAGGATCCGCACCGCCTGATTATATTTTTAGAAATATCTCATCATTTATACGTGAAAAATCTAGGAATTTTGGCTATGTCAAACCTCAATAAAAAATAAATAACAAAAAGGTAATACAGCTTTTCTATTTTATTGTGGTGTCGTAATATTTCCAGGTATAAACGGAGCTACCTTGATGCCGACACCCCAAGACCCCCCTGCAAAAAATTTCGTGGAAAAAGGCAGCATTTATCCCATTCCAGAAACAGCTCGGTTTGGTACATCGCGAGACTTGTTCACTATCTGGTTTGGTGGGAATTTGATGATCCTTACCATTTCTACAGGCGCACTGACAACAGGTGTCTTTCATTTAAGTCTGCCTGTGGCATTGCTGACACTTGTATTAGGGAACTTGATCGGAGGTCTGTTTATGGCCCTTCATGCAGCACAGGGTCCTATTTTGGGTGTCCCGCAAATGGTACAGGCCCGCGGCCAGTTTGGTACAGTGGGTGCAGCAATTATTACCCTTTTATTGATTTTTATGTATGTTGGCTTTACTGCCTCCAATATTATATTAGGAGGAGAAACTTTCAATTTTATTGTGCCGACTTTAAACCGATCTACCTCTCTTCTTATCGTAGCCTTTTTTTGTCTTCTCCCGGCTTTGGGAGGTTACTATTGCCTGCATCTAGCAGGAAAACTTAGTACTTTTCTGGGTATTACAGCTCTTACGACCTGTATAATCCTTTTAGTAAAAGACCCAGAGATTTATAAAATAATTGTAAACGGATCGCCTCATTCAACCAACAGCCTGTCAAATGTGGTGGGAGCCTTCTCCATTATTGCACTCTGGCAAATTGCATTTGCTCCCTATGTTTCGGACTACTCACGTTATCTGCCTGCCACAAAACAGGGGGTTAAAAATGCCTTTTGGGCGACTTATGGAGGGTCATGCCTTGGAGCGTTCTTTCCTATGACAATTGGTATGTTATTAGGGTTTGAGGCTAATTCTGCAGGAGCTCTCGTCGGTTCATTATACACCCATCTTTCCTCTAGCAGCACACTGGCTGCAACTCTTGTACTCTGCTCACTTATTCTAGGGATGGCTGGTCCGACCGCCATGAATATTTATTGTGGAGCGCTCGCAGCACTTTCAATTTTTCAAACCTTCTTTTCATCTTACAACTTTGGTAGACGTTCGCGGCTTTTAACAACACTAGCCTTGTTTATTCTGGCATGTTGGTGTGTTTTCTTCATGACAAATGACTTTTTACACCGCTACATCGATTTTCTTGATATTCTCATGATGATTATGATCCCTTGGACTGCCATCAATCTGGTGGATTATTATCTGATTCATCATGCAAAGTATGATGTAAATGCATTTTTCAAAAAAGATGGTGGGATTTATGGTCGTATTAATAAAATAGCATTTCTGTGTTTTTTCCTTTCTCTGATATTACAATTCCCTTTTCTTGTTACACCAGCTTATGTTGGTCCAATAGCCTGCCACTTGCATAGTATCGATATTTCTTGGCTAATTGGCTTAGGGACTACATCCACTTTATACTATATAGTATCAAAAAAAATTAGATAATATGACATCATAATATTGGTATACCTAATTTTCAGGTATACCAACCATAAATCACTTTTTTAAAATTGTATCAAAGAAAAGGTTTTTTAGCTTGGATGAATCGACGTCTATACAGACAGATTGCGAGGGTCTATTATCCCAGTTGCTGATAAGGTAATGCCTGTCATCAGGCTTCTGGATTGTTTCTCCACGAGCAAATCCTTCGGTAACAACGCGCACAGCTCCTGATCTTCTCGTGAAAAGCGCTGGATTAATGGCTGCCGCAACGGCAGCGGCATCATGAATGTAGATATGATTGAGACCTTCTTTCCGGTAATAATTAACGTATTTTCTCGAGATAGCCCATAACAACTGGCACGCTGGGTCGTTACTTTGTTTTAGCTGGTCTATTTCATTGAATTTAACCGGAAGCTTCATTGTTACGTCCAATCCCACAATGGTCACTTTCCATTGAGCCGAAAAGACTTCATCTGCCGCTATTGGATCACCATAAATGTTTGATTCCGCACATGGCGTTCTGTTGCCAAGATAGCCGTCAAACCCAAATGCTCCTCCCATAACAACCACATCTTTTACAAACTTTACGACATCGGGATCATACCGTAGAGCTTGGGCCAGGTTTGTAAAATGGCCAACGGTCACCAATGTAACTTCCCCTGGATACTGCCTTACAATATCAGAAATGAATTTCCAGCCGGGGCGGGGATCCAGCGTGTTTTCTGACATAGGGGGAATCAAAATATCTCCTAAGCCGTTATCGCCGTGTACGCGTGTTGATGCAGGAGAAACAGAGCCGTCTAACGCAGGTCCAGCGCCCTTGGCGATGGGAGCCTTTATGCCGAAACGGTCCTTTAAGTAAAGTGTGTTTCTTGTCACTGTATCAATTAACCCATTGCCAGCAACAGTTGTTATACCAACCAGCTCTAGAACAGGGCTTTTTTGTATAAATAAAAGCGCCATCGCATCATCAATACCGGGATCAGTATCAAAAATAATTTTTTGTTTTGAATTAGATCGCGACATAGCCTTAGCTGGCGACACAAAGCTAGCGGCCCCCACAACGTGCATGAACCCACGGCGGCCAATTCTGGAATATTTCATGAGCTGGTAACTTTCAAAGCTTGGGAGTTTTGCGCCCCTTCGCGGTATACGGAGAAATGTTGCTATCAATGTCCTAAAATGGAAGCCAGCATGCCGGGAATATGAGAGTCGGAAATGGAAGTCTTGCAATGTTGCTCAAAGGCCTGAAGCAGACGTGACTTGTTCAGGTTTGCCAATGTTGCGGTTCCCACAATCATAGGCCTGTGGCTACCGGCGAGGGGAATATGTACCAACTTCCGTCCATCCAGCGCCATGTCCGAGCGCGGGCGTACATTGGCAAGCGTATAACCATACCCGTTTGCAACCATTGTCCGAACGACTTCTAAATGAGCTGAGCTAGAATAGATCTTGGGTTGCAGAGCTTCTTTAAAGAAGAGCGAAAAAAAATACTCCCGGCTAAAAGGCAGGTCCAGTAGAACCATAGGTTCATCGACAAGATCCTGCAGACTGACCTCAGTTTTCTGTGCAAACGGGTGGTTGGCACTAACAAGAACATAGGGAGGCAAGCTCGCGAGAGGCGAAAACTCGATACCTTCGGGTATTTGAAGATCATAGGCTATGGCAATATCAATCTCGACACGCCGTAGACTATCAAGAAGCCATTCCTGATTGGCTTCAAACTGCCGTATTTGTACCATCGGATAGATGGACATAAAGTTGTGTGCGAGTTCCGGCATGATCATTGGCGCCAAGGTCACCATGGAGCCTACGCATAATTGCCCACGCACTTGGTCTGTTGCCTCAGATGCTGCGTCATAAAGATTTTCGGCTTCCTTTATGACCCGCTTTGCGGCCACAACGAGCTTCCGACCGGCAGGAGTCAGCGATAAACCATGGGCATGCTGGCGAACAAAAAGTTGTACACCAAGCTCTTTCTCCAAATGGCTAATAGCCGTGGAGATGGAAGGCTGCGATATAGCAATGCGCTCGGAAGCCACCGTTATGGAACCACATTCGCCTGCCGCAATAAAATATTCTAGCTGTCTTAAAGTGTAGCGCATTTTTCCATGTTACACTATCGAACCATTATTGCTACGGCGTTAATTGCAGTGGAGCTGAGAAAATACGGCTTATTCGTCTCCTGGCACTCCAAATTTAGGGGCCTCTGTGGGGTCCAACGCGCGTTGAATGTATGCGCCCATTTGAGGCTTCCAGACTGTCCAGAGTGTTGCCAAGCGGCTGATTGGCTCGACGTCCCAGTCTATACGAAGATCCGCCATCGGCCAGTTCTGTGCCCCTATAAGAAGCAGGCCGGCAGAAAAGACAGGGCCCGCCTCGCCACCAGCGACCATTCCGCCCTGCATGGCGGCAATAAGCCTGTCACCTAGGGCTCCCTTGGCGGTTTCAAACGCTTCGACCATTCTAGCTGGGACATCGACGCTGGCTAATAGATTGCCCGCCGCAACACAATTGTCAGTTTTAAACCAACTACTGGTACCAAGTGCGTGGATGCCAGAAAAAACAGACGTATTACCCTGCGCATCAACCGCGGTAAGTTGACGGTACTGAATATGCTCAGCAGATGCCGTAATGGCCTCAATCGCTGCCGAAGCAGAAAGCCCTTCTGCCATCAGGCCGAGTACGGCAGGGCCAAGTCGGGGGTCAGTTGAATTTTGCGTGGCTACCGCTCCCACGCCTGAACGAACATACGCGCACCGCGCAGCGACTGCAGGAGAAGAAGAGGAAATAGCAAGGCCAAAACAGCCAGTAGTGGGACAACGGGCGGCGATCGAAAATGTCACAACCAACCTCCATACAACACAAAAACGAACAAACCGAGCGGCTTTGCACCCTGCTACGGAGCAGAGTGCAAAGTACTATCAGTCTGGTTGACTTACGCTGGTCCGCTGCGTGGCGATATGCTGGGCCAAGTGCTTTGCGTCGTGCCAGACTCCCCAGATAAACGGAGACGCCCTGCGAGACAGCCAAGCAAGTCCAAGAAAATAGAGGCCCGGCACTTCGGAAACACCGCAGTCATGAACAGGTTCGCCTGCTTCATTAAAGACATCAACCTCAAGCCAATCAAAGTCCAGAGCGTAACCTGTTGCCCATACGATGGATGTTATGCCAACTTCCTTTAGATCGAGTTCTAGGATGGGGTTGGTCACACAATCAGGATCTGGCCCGATGTTACGAGCCTCTGGCTCTTCAGGTAAATCAAGCTTTTCTTTTTCGATATATGCATCAGCGGCATCCAGCATGGCAATATAGTTAGCATCTCCACCCGCAATATTTTTTGCGAGATCTGGAGCAAAACGTATACGGCCGTTTTCCCACCCCTCGGCACGACCAACCAGTGTCATACCTTGACTTGCCAGACGCCTAAAATCGATCGTATGGCCGCCATTGGCCCCACTGACAGAAATGGTAACATGCTCCATGGATGGACTGCATGTTCGCATATCCCACATACCTAGTGCGCCGAGCCACCACACAAAGTCGCGCCCACGGTATTTTCGTGGCGGACGATCGTGCGGACCAACGGCAAGATAGACCTTGCGCCCTGCATTCATGAGTTCTTCAGCTATCTGCGCGCCAGAAGAGCCCGCGCCGATAACTAGCACCGCCCCTTGTTTTAACTGATCCGGGTTACGATAGGCACTGGAATGAATTTGCTTTATTCCGGTTGATGGGGGAACAAGGGAAGGAATAATTGGCTTCTGGAAGGGGCCCGTTGCAACAACGACATTTTTGGCCTCGATAGTGCCAGAGGATGTTTCGGCCAAAAAAGCCGAACCATCTGTATTCTTGGTCAATTTCTCAACGTTAACCCCGCATCGAATGGGCGAGTTGTTTTTTATTGCATAAGCTTCAAAATATTCGACTATTTTTTGTTTAGATGCAAAGCCGTCCGGGTCAACACCCTCGAATGTAAGATTGGGAAATCTATCATGCCATGCCGGTCCGTTAGCCACCAATGAGTCCCATCGTTCAGAACGCCAGCGTTCTGCAATTCTATTACGCTCGACAACTAGGTGCGGCAATCCACTCTTGCCTAGATGTTCGCTCATAGCTACGCCAGCTTGGCCTCCACCAATAACGAGCGTTTCAACTTTCTCCACTGACATTACCGCCACCTTTTTATTTTCTGGCTCAATACAGCCAAGATACTTCTGCTATTTTATTACGCAGTGAAACTGGTACATAAATAACTCTTTTTCTTTGATAGTCTTAGGTTTTTCCTAATCCGCTCTCATTTCTCATAGAAAAAATACAGGCGTTTAGTACCGGTCAGACTGGCGCATTTACTAACATTTATTGCAAAGATCTTCTATTATTCTAGACAAAAACAAATCTGAATCCTCAAGCTCTTGTCTGGTGATGTACTCATCAGCCTTGTGCGCACGCGCAATGGATCCCGGACCACACACAATGCATGGCAAATTTAGCTCTCGCGCAAAAAGTCCCGCTTCTGTGCCAAAGTCAATTACCGTTGTTGTATTCTGAGAGATACTTCGCAAACCAAGAGATAAAATGCCAGATCCGTTTTCATCATAACTGAGACCAGGATAGCTATTGATTACCTCGACCTCAATTACGGCCCCCTGCCCGTTCTGTGTCACAACACGTTGTGCGGCGGCCCGCAACCATGCAATATAAACATCTGGCAAAAGGTGGGGCAGAACACGGATTTCAACCATTAAGTTACAATGTTCCGGAACGATGTTCAAAGCCACCCCTCCTTCGATCAAACCCACCTGAACCGTTGAAAAAGGCACTTCAAAACGCTTGTCATGTTCCTCTGTGTCTTCGATATACTTCTGAAGAGTCTGAAGTTCTGACACCATGCTGGCGGCAAGAGCAATTGCGTTTATTCCTTTGAGCGGATTAGCCGAATGCGCCGACTTACCTCGGCACTTAATACGCAATGCCACTTTCCCTTTATGCGCAACAGCAACCTGCATTTGTGTGGGTTCGCCAATAATACAACCTGACGCTGCAAGCCCGGTCTCCTGCAGCTTTCGCAACAGAAATCGTACACCAAGGCAACCCAGTTCCTCATCGTACGAAATGGCGAGATAAAGAGGTCGTTTCAAAGGAGAGATCGTTGCTTTAGCAGCGGCAGTAACCATGCAGGCCAGAAAACCTTTCATATCACTGCTGCCGCGTCCGTAAAGCTTTCCGTCTCGCTCAGTTAACGTAAATGGATCAGAACTCCAGCTTTGCCCTTCAGTTGGCACAACATCTGCATGCGCAGAAAGAACAATACCACCCGCTACATCTGGCCCAATGCGGACAAATAGATTGTACCGTTCGAGCTCCTCTCCTGGTACACGCAGTATGTATGCTCCCAAAAGCGAAAGACGAGCTTCAAGCCAATCGATAATTGCACTATTGGGTGTGCCACAAACACTTGGAAACGCAACAAGCTGCGCCAGTGTATCAACCGTATTATTCATTAAAACCGCCACCGGTCGTTAAAAACACTGTTTGGCATCAGTCCAGTTCGGCGATAACATCAACTTCCACGAGCCATTCCGGCCGAGCGAGCGCTACAACCACAAGGCCCGTAAACACCGGAAAAACGCCTTTCAAATATTGCCCAAGCGTTCGGTATACTGACTCCCTATAGCGTATATCCGTTAGATAAACGGTCACTTTGCAAATATGGCGTGCCTCTGCCCCGCATTCATTAAGGAGCAGGAGAATATTTTCAGCGACCTTCTGAGTCTGCTTCACCGGATCTCCAACGCCGACATTTTCCCGCGTATCCAGATCCTGGGGCACCTGTCCACGCAGATAAATGGTCTTCCCGGCAACCACGGCCTGACATAAATCATTGTCCAAGTTTTGCTCTGGATAAGTAACCTTAGTATTGAAGGGACGAATACGTTTATGCGTAACATCCGAAGAAATTTCTGACATTTTACAGCTCCGAAAAGAGAGTGGCCTTGTATTGATATAAAAGAACGGGCTTTCCCGCTGTGCTGCTATCAGAATGACATCCGGATAGAGCCGAAATATTGACGTGGGGCCCCCACAAAGAACGACTGATAGTCACCATACATAGCGTTTCCATTTTCGCCACTGACAGAAATATATTTCTGATTTGCCAGGTTATAGACATTGAAGTCGATCGACAGGTCTTCTGGCAGGCTGCTATGGGTCAGCTTCCTGATGGTTTTACCCATCATCCAGCGCACACCCGCGTTTTCGACCCAATATGAGGGTACTTTAAGGTCACCGGTATAACTGTAGTTCCGCTTTCCCATATAGGTGGCATCAAAATGTGTGGTAAAATCTCCTATCGTATAGACAACATTCGCCTTGTACATAAAACGAGGATAGTTGACGATCTGTTGGCCTTTTATATGGTATGTGACCCCATTTTCAGAAATATTGCTACCATAGGTGGCATGATTGTAGCTGACGTTGCTGCTGATACTCAGTCCTTTGAGGGGGCGCACAACCAATCCGGCGTCAACTCCGTTCATTGCGATACTGCCCACGTTTGCAACACTGCTAACCGGATTGACGATGGTGCCCGCCGTAATCTGCTGCAACCGATTCGAAAAGTCTGAACGATAAGCAAATACCGTACCGCTGACCCATGGGCTATTGTAACGATAACCAACGGAATACGTCCAATTTGTTTCTGGCTTAATAGTATTTTTTATTTTCTCGTACTGTTCTCCCGTAAGAGCGAAAGGGGATGCTCCCTGTTTGTAGGCTGCCATTGGAAGAGTTTTCATATTTTCCGCAATATCGAAATAGAGCTCATGATCGCGGAGAAAACGCCAGTCGCCACTGATATGCGGTAAAAACGGTCTGGAGGAAGTAACGCTGCCGACGGCCAAAGAGTCTGTGCCAGTATAAGAGACCATATTGGCTGTTTGGCCAGCCCGCACTGTTTGCAGGATGGATTTAAAACCAACATGCAGAGAAACGTTCTTTAGAGGATGGTAAGTGTCTTGAAGGTAGGCGGTAAAGCTATTTGAGTTGAACTGCATGCCCCAGAAAGTTGCATAAGGGCTGGGTAGAGATCCGACCGGATTGACGGGTTTTCCCTGGCCGAGCAGGGGTTCTTCATAGGCATTTCGATCAACGTTGACACTGAAGTTCTCATACCAAACGCCGGCGCTGATGTCATTTTTGGCAACGGTATAATTCAGAGAAGATGTAAATCCGAAACGCTTTTGTTGCGTAACCGTGATCTGCTCTGCCAGCGGGGCACCGTTGGGAGAGGTACTGTATGGACTTGTGTAGCTACCACGTCCATACTGGCCATGCCCGTAAACGGTGCCCTTCCAGTGCAGACGGTCGGCCAATTCGAAGTCGTATGTAGTACCTCCAATATAGTTACGTGATGTCGTAGATGCCGCGTAGTAGGAGGCATCGGTTTTATCGACGATGTTACTGTAAGATGACGGGAAAATGCCCAAAGCAGCCTGATAGGCTTTCTGATACCCATTTGGAGTACCAATGAAATTATCAAGGTAGTAACCGCCATTTTTCAAGCTGTCGAAAGACATATCCTGATAGTCGATATATTCAAAATCACTATAGTTAAAGAAGGTAGACAGACTGCTGTGTTCACCAATGGGGTCAACAAGTTTGAAGTTAACCTGCTGCATGAATTGGTGACCGCCGCCTTTCCACCTTTTGGTATCGTTACGCATGTAGGAGACATAGAATCTGTCGCCTCTTTTGGTCAGATCCCCGCTGTCTCCACGGACATAGGTATGAAATAGACTATTGCTGCCGAAGGTCTGACCGATGGTCGCTTTACGTACATGTCCTGGATCGCTGCCAATAAACTGAAGGGAGCCACCTAGGTTATTGGTGGCCGCGATGGACTCTGCCCCTGCCCCGAGTGAGACATCCATGCGCTCAAGGTTTTCGCTGGTGATGGCCTGAGCTGAGTTCAAACCATTGAACGAGTGGAATTCCTGGTCACCAATAGGAATACCTTCAACGGTCATACCAATTTGGTCTTGCTGAAAGCCGTGCATATAAAGCATGCTCGTCCATTGCCCCAAGCCCTGAGGGTCAGAACTCTGGAACATGACACCGGGATGTTGGGACAGCGCCTTAAGTGGATTGGTACCCGGAACTGCACGATGAATCTCAGCGGAGGAGACAACGTCCTGCACACCAACGACACGACGCTTACCGCTAACATGCAGGTCTTCCGATGAATTATTGACAACGGCTACCTTGCGGTTTTTGCTACGACCGGCAATTCTGCCACCCACCTGTGTAGACTGCTTTTTGACGACCGGTGCATGCTGGTGGTTGCTTTTAAGCGCATAGAGGGGTTCTGGTTTATCTGCTGCGTACAGAGCGCCTCCTCCGCCAGAAAGTAAGGTTGTTGAGAGAACTGCCGACAGGAATCCAGCCTTCCGGTATGCCATTCCAAAGATCTCCATCCTTGATAAGTGAGTAGATAATCCGATCAAGCTCTGCTTCCCGATAATCTCGTCGGCACATGTATTCAAAACCAGCACCCTGTCATTGCTTCCCGAGATTAGGGAGATACGCTGCCTCACTGGAGTAACCGTATGCGCTCAATAACAGGTCATGTTGTATCTTTCTCGCAATGATTTTCTTTTGATACTCCAGTTCGGATATTCCGATGACCGAGCAGAAATTAAGTATAGGCGTTCCTGAGGTATTAATTTTGTTTTTCATTTTTAGATATTGGTTTTTTTCGTGTCGATTCCATTATAGGATGGACAGAGGATGTTAATCGTTACGGGATGCGTTGCACATGCACAGACGAACAGAAAAATATCCCATCTATTTAACATATGAAACGAAAATATTATTATAATATATAACTATGGAAAAGTGTATTCAGAAAGATATATGTCCGCTATTTTTCCATTAATATCTATACGAAAACCGTAATGTCTGACCTATCCCGTTCATCCCCATCAGCAATTCTGCCTAACAGTTGTCAGGCCGCAACCATGACAGATCTCTCATGAAAACTTCTGATAATGACCTTTCTATAAAAGAAAAAATTGCTTATGGGTGTGGTGATCTTTCATCTAACCTTTTATGGGGGCTGACGTCCACATATCTGATGTATTATTATACGGATATTTATCGACTTCCCGTTGCTTCTGTTGCTTGGATATTGCTCATTGCCCGCGTTTTTGATGCACTTTGTGACCCACTGATCGGAATTTTTATGGATAGAAAGGGCGGGCTTATTGTACCCCGTCTTCTGACTTACCTGTCCATACCGTTTGGAGTAGCAGGATTCCTTTGTTTTCTTCCCCTTCCGCTTCCTGGAAATGGAAAAGTTATCTGGGCAGGCGCCACATATATTCTTTTTGGTGCCGTATATTCTTGTATCAATACACCATATGGGGCTATGGCCACCATGATTTCGCAAACCAGTAAAGGAAGAATCGACTTAAATTCCTTCAGGATGATCGGCTGTCAGGTCGGTAAATTTTGCGTCGCTTTCCTCACCATACCAGCCGTCGAATGGCTTGGTGGAGAGGAGACGTTATCACAACGGCAATTCGGATTTGTGGCTTTTGTTTTTCTGTTGTGCTGTGCAGGTAGTATTCTGTGGTTTGTTGTTGTTAAAACCTGTATTTTGCGCTTTCCACCGCAGGCTGCAACTTATTCTTTTCGTTACATTATGAAATCTCTAATAAAAAACAGAAATTGGCATTTATGTAATGCATTGGTTTTTGTTCAATTTATTTGTCTGTCAGCATTTTCCGGTTTCATCTTCTATTATGCAAAATGCAATCTTGGAAGGTCAGAATCTGTCGCAAGTCTGACATTGACAATTGGTGTCTTGTCAGGGCTTTTAGGTGCAATGTTGTGCCCATTTTTTACTAAACGACTTGGCCTTTTCAGAACTGGCCTTGCGCTCTCTGTCCTGCAGGGCATTGCCTATATTCTAATTTTTCTTTCGAAATCCTCTTTAGTAGAATTTGCTGGATCTCTTATTGTTTTGACCTTTGCTCAAGGAGTTTTGTCACCGTTATATTATGTCTTGCTTGCAAAAGCAGTTGACTACAGTCATGCAGACGATCATGTCGATCTGGCTGGTATATCTTACGCCTTAAATACTCTTGTTACAAAAATTGCTGGTGGAATAACGGGGTTTATTCTTTCTCTATTTCTTTCTTTTGGACATTATGATGCAAACCAGTCATCCCCTACGGGAGACATCGCATTGTGGGTTTTGGCGGGCTTTGTTTGGCTTCCTCTGGCGTGTGTCGCTATACAATTTATTTTATTTCTCCTGTACAGCTCTACAGATGACGGACCGAGGATAAAGAGCGCAGCAGGCTAGTCTGACATCAGGGCTTATAAATGAGGATAGCGTTCACATATCCTCTCGTTTTCCTTCTCAGATACTTAGGATCATCATGAACACAAGCGCCATGCCTTCTTCTTACGACGTTGACTCATTAGTCAGCCAAATGACGATAGACGAAAAAATCGATATGATTGGCGGCTTCAATATGTGGAAAACCAGGCCCATAGAGCGGCTGGGCCTGCCGAGTATCACCATGACCGATGGTACTTATGGTGTACGATATTCGGTTCAGCAAATTGATAAAAACGAGCGTGGCGGCGAAAATCTTGATTCGTTTCTGGGCGTGGTCAACAGAAAAGCTGATGATGTTCAAACAGCATGGGGCCAAATGAAACCGGCAACTTGTTTCCCCAATGGGTCAAGCCTGGCATGTTCGTGGGATACCGATTTGGCGACCCAGTTAGGGGAAGCCTTAGGAAAGGAATGTAGAAACCTAGGAGTACATCTTCTACTAGGGCCTGGCATTAACATAAGAAGAACACCGCTTGCGGGTCGTGCCTATGAATATTACTCTGAAGACCCTGTTCTTTCTGCCGATCTGGCAGCAGCTGTGATCAATGGTATACAAAAATACGGTGTTGGCACGTCTCTGAAACATTTTGTCTGCAATGATTCAGAGGTTGAACGTACGACCATGGATTCCATCGTAGAAGAACGAGCATTACGGGAGATTTACCTTCTCGCCTTTGAAAGAGCAATCGCCAAATCGAACCCGTGGTCGGTTATGACGTCCTATAACCGAGTAAACGGGGAGCAAACGGCCCAAAGCGCACACTTAATCAATGGTGTCCTGCGCAATGACTGGGGCTATTCGGGCACGGTTATTGCGGACTGGCATGGTATTAAGGACCGGGGGGCATCCATTCTAGCTGGTAACGATCTGGATATGCCTGAAAGCCCTATTCGTAAAGCAGATCTCAAACGCGATCTGGCGGATGGTCGCGTTAATCTGAGTGCTCTAGATACAGCGTGTGCAAATGTCATACGCCTTGTCCTTCGCTGCCATGCCTCTAAAATGAATAATGTTCAATACACAGAGCAACAACATCATGTACTCAGTCGGAAATTCGCCGAAGAGTCCATCGTGTTGCTGAAAAACGACAACAAATGCCTCCCTCTTTCTGCTGAAAGACTGAGAAAAGTTGTTATCCTTGGGAAGGAAGCTCTTGAGCCCGTTATTCAGGGATCAGGTTGCGCAACGACTACGCCGACACAGGTTGACATTCCGTTCGATGAAATCAGTTCCTACTGCTCTCCGGAGACACAGGTAGTCTGGTTGCTCGGTACAGCGCCTGAACCCGAAGCATGCGTGCAGCTTAAATCTGAGGCGCTTACTGCCTGTCTGGATGCTGATATTGTTATCTTATTCGCAGCCCCGCCTGTCGGTTACGATGGCGAAGGTTCTGACAGGAGCGATCTGAATCTGGCTCCCGGATACGATGATCTGATTACCACGCTTGGGCAGGCTGAACGTCCTTACAAACTCATAGTCATTCTTTCGAACCCCGATGCTGTTGCTATGCCCTGGGTGGAACATGTTGACGCCGTGCTGGACACTTTTTTCAGTGGTCAGGGCATGGGGCGTGCGGTTGCAAACATCCTTTTTGGCAAAACCGTACCATCAGGAAAGCTGACGACCACCTTTCCTGTGAAGAAGGAAGACATCCCTGGTTACTTGTCTTATCCAGGCGAAAACGGACGACACTATTACAGTGAAGGGTGTTTTGTGGGCTACAGGTATTTTGATGCACGAGATAGCCAACCCCTTTTTCCCTTTGGATTTGGGCTAAGTTACACAACTTTTGAATATAGTGATTTGATCCTAAGCAAAAACGAAATTCTTCCACTTCAGGGTCTGGATATCAGCTTTAACATTACAAATACGGGCCTCTATGAAGGAAAAGAAATTGCTCAGGTTTATCTTCGTGGGGAAAAGTGCCGCCTGAAACGGTGTAAGCGTGATTTGCGCGGATTTTGCAAAATCTCTCTCAAACCGGGAGAAACAAAACGCGTAACCATTACTTTGGAGAGTCGTGATTTTGAGGTTTACGATACGGAAAGACAGAAATGGCTTCTGGATAATGGGATTTTGTGGGTTGATGTGGGCGCCTCTTCCAGAGACATCCGGCTAAGCCAACGCCTAAAATGCCTACCTGGTGTCAATTATGCTCGAAAAATGACTTTTGATTTGCAGCCTGTTTTTGTTTTCGAAAATCCAGTTGCCGTGAAAATCTTGTCTCGTTACATGATGCAGCAATTGAACGTTGATAAAGAGGCATGTCTGCAGATTCTTGAGCATGGCCGCAACTCATTCATCGGTATTTTTGCGACACTGGAACGCAGATTACAAATAGATATTCCATCTGATACTCGTCAGGAACTGGTTGATCAGATTAATGCTGAGATGAACGAAGTTGAAAAAAAGGCATATTCTTAAAAACATTCTTCTGTTCAGCTTTAAGAAGAATTATCGACCAGTTACGTTTTCTATTTGATATATGGAGGGTTTCTTTAATGTTACTGATTGCGATCCAACAATATGACATGTTGTGGTGATAGGAAGTGAGACTAAAGGTTGATGACCAATCTTGCGCTGAGCCTCTGGGCAACGAATTCGTTGAATGCGCTGTCGGCAGGGGCACTATAGTCTGGTCCACTAAGGACGTCGTCTCATTCAATCTTACTTTCTTTAAATAGTATATTGACTATTCCGAACTGCAAGATACCGGGGAAATATTATGAAGTCGCGTGCTGCTGTTGCTTTTGAGGCCGGTAAACCTCTTGAAATTGTTGAAATTGACGTTGCTCCGCCCCGCTCAGGTGAAGTGCTAGTCCGAATTACCCACACTGGAGTGTGCCACACGGATGCCTTCACTCTGTCTGGCGATGATCCGGAAGGACTTTTTCCAGCAGTGCTTGGACACGAAGGAGCTGGGATTGTTGTAGAAGTGGGAGAAGGTGTGACAAGCGTGGTGCCAGGTGATCACGTTATTCCCCTTTACACGGCAGAATGTGGCGAGTGCCTGTTCTGTAAATCCGGAAAGACCAATCTTTGTATTTCTGTTCGCACAACGCAGGGCAAAGGTGTCATGCCCGACGGCACATCGCGTTTTTCTTACAATGGACAACCCATTTATCATTACATGGGTTGCTCTACCTTTAGTGAATACACGGTTGTGGCTGAAGTTTCCCTTGCCAAGATTAATCCGGCCTCTAACCCTGAACATGTTTGTCTGCTGGGATGTGGTGTGACAACCGGTATCGGCGCGGTACATAACACGGCTAAAGTACAATCTGGCGATACGGTTGCAGTCTTTGGGCTTGGGGGAATTGGGCTCGCCGTCATACAGGGAGCAAGACAGGCAAAGGCAGGGCGCATCTTTGCGATCGACACTAACCCGGAAAAGTTCGAACTGGCAGAAGCCTTTGGAGCAACTGATTTTCTTAACCCAAAAGATTACGAGCAACCTATCCAGCAAGTACTCGTTGAATTAACTGGTTGGGGCATTGACCATACGTTTGAATGCATCGGCAATGTTTCTGTCATGCGTGCCGCGCTGGAAGCTGCTCATCGCGGTTGGGGGCAGTCAATTGTTATTGGAGTTGCGGGAGCTGGAAAGGAAATTTCCACCCGCCCGTTTCAACTTGTCACCGGTCGATCATGGCGAGGCACGGCATTTGGCGGCGTAAAGGGGCGAACACAGCTACCTGGAATGGTCGAAGACGCAATGCGCGGTGACATTCAGCTAGCACCTTTTGTAACCCATACGATGCCGCTTAAAGACATCAATGCAGCTTTTACCCTCATGCATGAAGGTAAATCGATCCGCTCAGTCATTCACTACTGAGTGTGATATGTAAGAGTTTTTTGAAAAAGATTTGTTAAAATTTCCCACTTTACTCCCTCGATCCCTCCATCTTCTCCGTCTCAGGACAGAACAGTTCAAAATCCACAGTACGGAAAAACACGTCAAGCTAGTCGCCCAGCCGAGCAAGTCACTCCTCAACATCAAAGAAGCAGGGCGGCTTTATACCACCATCCCCTCATCACAACACAAGAGATGAAATTACAGAGGGCATTAAAAAATGGGGGGCCAAAAACCTCTAAGTTCCAGAGTATATTCTTAGGAGACAATTTTGTTAGTGATAGCCTTTCCCAGTTCACGTGTGCCCGCCTTACCTCCCATATCTGGGGTACGTGGCGCCATTGGATCATCAAGGGCTTTTTCAATAGCCTTCATCACAAGATTTGAGGCCTCTACCTCGCCCAGATGCTCCAGCATCATTGCAGCAGCCCATATCTGACCAACAGGGTTGGCGATAAAGCGTCCGGCAATATCAGGCGCAGACCCATGAACTGGCTCGAACATCGAGGGATATGAGCGCTCGGGGTTAATATTGGCTGACGGAGCCACTGCAATAGTGCCCGTAATCCCAGGACCAAGGTCAGAGAGAATATCACCAAAAAGATTACTCCCTACAACCACATCAAACCGTTCTGGAGACATGACGAAGCGCGCAGCCAGGATGTCAATATGATACTGGTCCATGAGGATATCGGGATACTCTTTGCCAATCGCCTCAAAGCGGGAATCCCAGTATGGCATGGAATGAAAAAGACCATTGGATTTGGTTGCCGATGTCACATGCAGTCGACCAAGCTTACGAGCATACTCGAAAGCATAACGGAGAATTCTGTCCGTTCCGTACCGTGTAAATACTGCTGTTTGCATCGCACCTTCGGACGGTGTGCCCTCACCAAACACACCGCCAATCTGCGAGTACTCACCCTCACAGTTTTCCCGTACAATCCAGAAATCAATATCACCGGGCTTCTTGTTCGCCAGCGGACAGGGAATACCGGGTAAAAGCCGAACTGGCCGTAGATTAACATACTGGTGAAACTCCCGCCGAATGGGAATAAGAAGTCCCCACAATGAAATATGATCCGGGACAGACGGAAAGCCCACAGCTCCCAACAGGATGGAATCACTTTGTGAAAGCTGGTCAATGCCGTCATCCGGCATCATCTGGCCGGTGCGCAGCCATGTTTCACAATTCCAGTCATAATTTCGAAATTTCAGGCCAAAGCCACAGATATCAGCCACACGCTCCAGCACACGCAGAGCTTCAGGCATAACTTCTACACCAATTCCATCACCCGGAATGACGGCGATATCATAAGTTTTCATACGCGTTGTATCCTTCCTGCCAGAATTTAGAGAGTGCGTATTTCAATCAGGCCTCAGCCGCCGATGCCGCACACATGTGGGCAAGTATATGCCAGTATCTCACACCAATATGAATAACATCATCATTAAAATCATAATCAGAAGAATGGAGTTTAGAAGATTCTCCATTTCCTATCATGGCATATGCACCGGGTTTCTGCTGAAGCATAAAACCAAAATCTTCCGAGGCCAGACTAGGTGCAATATTCAGGTCCGGCGCAGGACCATCTTCATCCGCCTCCAGAACTTGCATGGCCTTACCCGCAAGATGAGTGGCTACATCCTCATTAACGGTAACAGGATAGGGCTGATGAAAATGAACGGAAATTGCCACGCCATGCGCCATGGCCAGCCCATCACATAGCAGCTGAAGTCCATCCCTGAGTTCGCCCAGAACATTCGGCGCTAGAGCGCGCAGTGTACCGGCCAGCCGGGCTTTTTCAGGCAAAATGTTATCAGTGGTGCCTGCATCAAAAATACAAAACGAGACAACAGCCGGAATAAGCGGATCAGTACGTCGCGCGACCAGCAGCTGTGCCCCCTGTACCAGAGCGGCGCCTACAGTCAAAGGATCTCGCCCAAGATGAGGCTGAGCGGCATGAGAGCCTTTTCCCGTAATTTCAATAATAAAACGCCATCCCCCCGCCATGATCGGACCGGATCGTACCGCCATCTGCCCTGCAGGCAGCCCCGGCCAGTTATGCAACCCAAAACAGTAATCAGTTGGAAAAAGTTTGAACAGACCTTCGTCAATCATGATCTGTGCGCCTGCCCCACCTTCCTCACCGGGCTGAAACACGAAATGGACCTTTCCACAGGGTGGTGGGTCTGATGCCAGAGCAGCGGCAGCACCCAGCAGCATAACGGTATGACCATCATGTCCGCAGGCATGCATAACTCCTTCTGCACGAGAGGCCCACGGAGCTTGACCAGTTTCCCTGATCGGTAAAGCGTCCATATCCGCCCGTAGCATGACAGCGGGACCGGGGCGGCCTGTATCCAGCGTTGCCACCACACCAGTCGTGGCCAGACCAGTATGGGGCTCATACCCAAGCCTGCGCAGATGCTCTGCTACGATGGACGCTGTTCTCTTCTCCTCAAACCGGAGTTCCGGATGCGTATGCAGATCTCTTCTTAAGGCCGTTAGAAATGCTGCATCAGGACTCTGTGGCTGCATTGTCTGCTTACTCCACTGCCATCAGCACGCTTTTGAGCCGGAGATTAGCCTCAAAAGCCTGTCGCCCCAGATCCTTGCCAATACCTGATCCGCCAAATCCACCCGTCGGGATTACAAAATCTGACGATCGGCCGTAACGATTGACCCAGACAGTACCGGCCTTGAGTGTCCGGATGGCCCGCATTGCTCTGGACATGCTGGCTGTATGAACCCCTGCCGCCAGCCCGTACACAGGGTGCTCTGCCAGAGCAAAAGCCTCGTCATCATCATCAAAAGTCTGCACGGCCAGAACGGGACCAAACACTTCTTCTTGCCATACAGGAGATTTGACATCCGTCACCAGCAGGATGCCGGGAGACAGGAAAATGCCACCTTCCTCACTGTTCATACGCAGACAGGGAGCAAGGCTTTGCGCCCCGGCTTTCACGCTGTTTTCCACAAGGTTTAGAATGCGCTGTGCCTGTGGTTCTGAAATAATGGGCGAATAACTGGCTGCTGCAGCCCATGGAGCAAAAGCTGCAACCTGACCACAGCGGGCAACAAGTGCCGCAATTAATGGTTCTGCCACCCCACGTTGCACAATCAGGCGAGACCCTGTCACACAGACCTGCCCAGCATTGCCTGTAAAGGCCCGGAAGATACGGTCGGCAACCTCATCTACGGAGGAAATATCATTAAATACCAGCTGAGGACTTTTCCCCCCCAGCTCCAGAGTAACTGGCTTGGGGCCGCTTTCTGCCGCGGCTTTCATGACAGCAATACCCGTCCGGGTGGAACCGGTAAAACTGAGTTTACCGATATCCGGATGGCGGCAGATAGCCTCACCAGTCGCCAGCCCGGTACCCTGCACCACATTGAACAAACCTGCTGGCATCCCGGCTTCCACCGCAAGCTCAGCCAGGCGCACAGCAGAAAATGGCGTCATTTCCGAAGGTTTGAGAACCGTTCCATTCCCTGCAGCAAGAGAAGGCACGACCTTCCAACTTGCCATGACCAGCGGGAAATTCCACGGAGCGATAGCACCAGTCACACCGTAGGGTTCGTAAATGGCCATTCCCAACAAGCTGGAAGATGTTGCCGCCACATCCCCGCCAATCTTATCGCAATATTCGGAAAAAAATCTTATTCCTTCAGCAAGGAAAGGAATATCCCACCCTACAGTCTGAGTAATGGGGCGGGTTGAGCACACAGTTTCCAGCCGGGCCAGTTCCATACTGTGCTGCTCAACAAGATCAGCCCAGCGCCGCAGCACCCGTGCTCGCTCCCTCGGCGCGCAAGTCGCCCAGCCACTCTCGCGCTGAACACGAGCAGCAGTTTGTGCTGCTTCATGCACCAGCTCAGGGCCAGCCTCAGGCACATAAGCCAGAAGACTGCCATTACCGGGGCTGGTAACAGCAATATCCTTTCCACCTGAAACAACCTTTCCAGACAGAAAATGCCCCACAGGCAGCGTAATATCTTCTGGACGAAAGCTGAGATCGATCACGCTCTTTTCCCCTGCACCCTTGTGGCACAAACACCTGTCATGTCATTTCGGTATCGTATTTTCCTTGATCTTTACCCCAATGCAAACGCTAAAACAGACCTCACGGCAATTTAACGCATTCTTACTGACCTCCCGCTCAGAACAGCACAATCCACTTTCACATCCTTTGCTTATGGCACCATATTTTTTCCGCCAGCCCGCATAGGAAAACAACGGGCAACAACACAACGGACCTCAAACGTCATGACTCCAGAGACACTCGCCGCTCTTGATCGCGCTCACCTCATCCATCCGGTCTCATCATGGCGTGATCAGGAAGAATATGGTCCTCGTATCCTCCAGTCCGGCCAAGGGGCATGGCTGAAGGATATTGACGGAAACACGCTGCTTGATGGCTTTGCCGGTCTGTGGTGCGTCAATGTCGGTTACGGCCAGCAGAGCGTTGTACAAGCCGCCACAGAACAGATGATACGCCTGCCTTACGCCACCGGCTATTTTGGCTTTGCAAGCGAGAGCGCCATTACCCTCGCCTCCCGCCTTGCTGCGGTTACACCGGGCGACCTGAACCGTGTCTTTTTCTCACAAGGCGGTTCTGATGCGGTGGATAGCGCCCTGCGCTTTATCCGCTTCTATCAGCATGCACGCGGCACCCCGGAGAAACGCCATGTCATTGGTCTTGCGCGCGGCTACCACGGCAGCACCTATACTGGTGCCGGACTCACGGCGCTTGCCGCCTTCCATCGCGATGCAGATGTGCCGCTGGCATGGCAGCACCATATTTCCAGCCCGGACCCATATCACCACCCAAAAGGGCCGGACGCGGCTGCGATTATTGCTGCATCCGTTTCTGACCTTCGCAACAAGGTGACAGAATTGGGTGGACCTGAGCATGTCGCAGCCTTTTTCTGCGAACCCGTGCAGGGTTCCGGCGGCGTAGCCATTCCTCCCAAAGGCTGGTTGACGGCCATGCGCAATGCCTGCCGAGAACTGGACATTCTGTTTGTCACGGATGAAGTCATCACTGGCTTTGGCCGCACAGGCCCGCTGTTTGCCTGCGAGCACGAAGGCGTTGTGCCGGATATGATGACAGTGGCCAAAGGCCTGACCTCAGGCTACGCGCCCATGGGAGCTGTCTTCATGAGTGAAGGCATGTATGCCACCGTTCGAGATGCCACGCCGCCGGGTGTTGCTGTGGGGCATGGCATGACCTACAGCGCTCACCCGGTGAGTGCCGCTATCGGCCTTGCCGTACTGGACCTGTACCAGAACGGCCTACTGGAAAACGGTGTGACGTCAGGCCACCATCTGGCGACCCGCCTCGCCGCAATGAAAGACCATCCGCTGGTTGGGGATGCACGCTCAATCGGCATGCTCGGCGCTATCGAACTGGTGACAGACAAAGCTGCCAAAACAAAACCCGCAGCGTCTCTTGGCATCTCTAAAAAGCTCGCCCGGATCGGTTATGAAAAAGGTGTTCTGTTCCGCGCCTTCGGGGATGACATTATCGGGCTGGCCCCGCCCCTTTGCCTGACACTGGAAGAAACGGATATTCTGTGCGACCGTATCGAAATCGTACTGAATGCACTACTGGATGACAAGGATATTGCCGCAGCTATTGCCTGAAGCACTCTGCCCTGGCGTACACTCCCGCTAGGGCGCACGGCAGGAGGTTCTCCCGTATGAAGGGACTTTTTCGACGCGTGGCCGAAACAGAACGGCCACACATCACCATTACAGTCGACGGGCAGCCTGTCACCGCGCTGGAAGGAGATACACTTCTGACAGCACTACTCCTGGCGGGCAGCCAGCTTCGCTTGAACGAATTCGATAAAAAACCCAGAGCAGGATTCTGCCTTATGGGAGCGTGTCAGGACTGCCGTGTATGGACAGAAACCGGCGATGAACTGCGCGCCTGTTCCACGCCTGTTTCTTCGGGCCTGCGTATTGTGACAGCAGAGGTGCCATGGACAAGCCAGTAGTCATTGTTATAGGGGCCGGCCCCGCAGGCACACGCGCAGCACAAACTCTTGCTCAGGCCGGCCTTCGCCCTGTTGTGCTGGATGAAAACCGCCAGCAGGGTGGCCAGATTTATCGCCGGCAGCCGGAAAATTTCTCGCGTCCCGCCGCTAAACTCTATGGCGCTTCCGCAGGCGCTGCGACAGCTCTGCACACTGCTTTCAAGGCCCTTTTACCTCATATAGATTATCGCCCCGAAACTCTGGCATGGGGCGTATCCAGCAACCAGTTGCTGACAGAACATAATCAGCACGCTCAGGCTTTGCCGTTTGATGCCATGATTATTGCCGCAGGGGCCACGGACCGCATCATGCCCTGCCCTGGCTGGACCTTGCCGGGCGTGTTCACTCTGGGGGGTGCGCAGATCGCGCTCAAGGCGCAGGCCTGCACCATTGGAGCCGCACCGGTCTTCATGGGAACGGGGCCCCTGCTGTATCTGGTCGCTTGGCAATATCTACGCGCCGGGGTCAAACCCCACGCGGTTCTGGATACGTCCTCTTTCAAAACACGCATGAAAGGACTAAGTGGCCTGCGCCATCGTCCAGCCATTCTGGCACAGGGAATGCGCTACATGGCTGACCTGCTGCGGGCGGGTGTGCCTCTTCATTCAGGCATCACACCTGTAAGGATAGACCCGCAGGAAGACGGTACGGATCTGAGGGTACGCGGCGTGACATGGCGCAATGCCCAAGGGCAGGTTCGTCACACAGCTGGTGATGCCGTAGGCATAGGCTATGGCCTGCGATCAGAAACACAGCTTGCTGACCTGCTGAAGTGTGATTTTGCATTTGATGCCCTCTCCCGCCAGTGGCTGCCTGTCACGGATGAAGATGGGGCGACATCGCAAAAAGGAATCTATCTGGCTGGTGACGGAGCAGGCATCCGTGGAGCCGATGCGGCGGAAAGTGCTGGGGCACTGGCCGCACTGCGCTGCCTTGAAGATCTTGGCTATCCCACCGCCCGGAAAGACATCAGCCGCCTTCGCGCGGCCCTCAAGCCCATGAACGCATTCCGGCACGGGCTGGAAACAGGTTTTCCATGGCCGTGGAAGAATGCGGCTGATCTGCCGGATGAGACTGTTGTCTGCCGTTGTGAAAACGTGACTGCCGGAGACATTCGGCGCGCAGCAGGCCCGCTGGATGCTCCGGAAGTCAACCGCGCCAAGGCGTTTGTTCGTGTGGGCATGGGCCGGTGTCAGGGCCGTATGTGCGGCCTGGCGGGAGCCGAAATTCTGGCTGCAGCCCGCAAGATACCCATTGAAGAAGCCGGACGTATTCGTAGCGCTGCCCCGGTTAAACCACTACCTGCCAAAATTCGGGGTATTATGACATGAGCCACCCTGCCCTGCCTGTTACACCCACCACTGCGCGGGCCGATGTGATTATTGTCGGCGGCGGCCTGATGGGAGCCGCAACCGCATTTTTTGCACGTCAGCGCGGACTCTCGGTTATTTTGCTGGAACGTGATCTGGTAGGCCAGTACGCATCGGGCACCAATTTTGGCAATGTCCGCCGTCAGGGGCGCTTTTTGCCACAGCTACCACTTGCCAACCGCTCCCGTGCAATCTGGGGTCGCCTGCCTGAACTGATTGGGGAGGACGTCGAATTTCTGCCCAGCGGGCATGTACGGGTTGCCTTCAAGAAGCAGGACAGTGCGCGACTGGAACAATATGCGCAGGACTGCAAACCCTATGGTCTGGAGCTGGAACTTTACAGCGGACGTAAAGCCGTAGAGCGTTTTCCCATGCTTGCTCCGGATGTGGATTGCGCATCCTTTTCCCCGCTTGATGGCCATGCCAATCCCCGCCTTGCAGCCCCGGCCTTTGGCCGAGCAGCACGCCGGGCTGGTGCTACTGTTCTTGAAGGAGCGGAAGTCAATAACATTACCCGCACTTCTGAAGATTTTGTGGTGGAAACGGCGAAGGGCCAACGCTTTACGGCGCCTCTGCTTCAAATCTCCACCGGAGCATGGGGGCAGAAAATGGCCTCAGCTTTCGGTGATGACCTGCGCCTGACCCCCAAAGCACCGCAAATGGGCGTCACAGAACCCGTGCCCTACCGTATTCAGCCTGTTATTGGCTATGCATCATGGGTGGAAGAAGAAGGCGTTTACCTACGGCAGATCGAGCGCGGCAATATCGTCTTTGGGGGCGGCCTGCGTGGCACCGTGGACCTTGTGGCGAAACGAGCCCGGTTGGACCCATTGAATACCGTGCGGCAAATGCCTCATCTGCAACGCATTCTCCCTGATTTTGCTCGCCTGCGCGTAATCCGCACATGGACGGGCATTGAAGGCTATACCGAAGACGATCTGCCCGTCATGGGTGCCAGCCCGCGCGTTCCGGGACTTTATTACGCCTTTGGTTTTTGTGGGCATGGGTTCCAGCTTGGCCCGGGAGTAGGGGCTACCATGGCGGACCTGCTTGCAACAGGGCAAACAGATATTCCCCTTGCACCGTTCAGTATTGCCCGGTTTTCTGCCTCCGCTGCATAATAAGCAGCTTGAACACGCCAGACTATTTTTTCCTCGTAAGGGACAAGAAATTTTAACGCAGCATATTCTGTTGTCCTTTTTTCAAGATACAGAACTCTATGCTGCATAATGCAAAAAAGCAGTAGCATTCCCCCCGCCATACATGTTGTCATATCGTAATATTAACTCAGACGGACAAGAAACATCATGACGACGTTCAGGCCGAAATTCGTAACGTTTGACTGCTATGGCACCCTGACCCGCTTCCGGATGAGTGACATGGCGCGTGAGCTTTACGCAGATGTTATTCCTGCCGAAGGAATGGAGCAGTTCTGCAAGGACTTCGCGGCTTATCGGCTGGATGAGGTGCTGGGCCCCTGGCAGCCCTACCGCTATGTGCTCCTCAACGCGATGGAACGCACATGCAAGAAATGGAAAATCCATTTCTCTCCTGAAATTGCCAATAAGTTTTATGAGTCCGTTCCAACATGGGGCCCATGGGATGATGTCCCGGCCGGTCTGGCTAAAGTTGCCAGTGAAGTTCCGCTAGTCATTCTGTCCAATGCATCCAACACGCAGATTCACTCCAACGTGGCCAAGTTAGGTGCTCCCGTGCATGCCGTGTTTACGGCAGAAGATGCGCAGGCCTACAAACCGCATATGCGCGCGTTTGAATACATGCTGGATGGCCTTGGATGTGGGCCGGAAGACATTCTGCACGTCTCTTCATCCCTGCGGTATGACCTGATGACCGCGCATGATTTGGGCATCCGCAACAAAGTGTTTGTTGCCCGCGGGCACGAACCTTCCACCCCCTACTACGGCTACACCGAAATTGCCGATATCGGGGGCCTGCCGGGCGTTCTGGGTCTGTAAGCCCTACGCCGGGGGAGGAGCGTGCCCTGTTGTGGCAGACATTCCCTCCCCCATCTGTCCCGCTCTTTACCCCCAGCCGGAGCGTGTTGATGCTGAACCGACGCAACATGATAAAACAGGGAGCACATCTGGCAGCCGCCAGCTTTTGTGCTACACAGTCATGGTCGGGCACGGCTTTTGCAACAGCCTCCAATAGTTCTGTTTCCAACCAAACTGGCCCCGTTCCCCGTACGGGCGGTCATGTCCGTGCTGCCTCCACAACAGGTTCTCTGAGCGACACGCTGGACCCCGCGCGCCAGTCCATGGCGACGGATTATATGCGTGGTAATATGTTCTATGATGGTCTTGTCACACTGGACGAGACCCTGACGCCACGCCCGGCTCTGGCGGAAAGCCTTGAAAGCACAGACTTCAAGACATGGCATATCCGGCTGCGCAGCGGTGTTTGCTTCCATGATGGAGCACCGCTGACTTCTGCCGATGTTGTGTATTCCATTCTCCGGCACAAAGATCCCACTGTTGGCTCGCAGGTGCATTATCAGGCCATGGCCATGCGCACCATACGGGCAGATGGGCCGTTGGATGTCATCATTGAGCTAGACACCGCGAATATCACGTTTCCCTCCGTGCTCGGGCTGACAAATTTTGCCATCATCCGCGAGGGTACAACGCAATTTGATAAGGCCAATGGCACAGGTCCCTTTACGTGTGCGGCTTTCCAGCCTGGCGTGCGTTCACTTGCCTTGCGCAACGCAAATTTCTGGAACCCCGGCGGGGTGTGGGTGGACAGTCTAGAGTTAATTTCCATCAGTGATGACATGGCCCGACACAATGCCCTGCTCTCGGGCGATGTCGATATTATTGCCGCCGTAGACCCGCGCCTTGTCGCTCTTGTGCGCAAACGTGGCCTTGCCGTGATGGAAAGCCCAACAGGTACTTACACTAATCTTGCCATCCGGCAGGATGTCGGACCGGGCCGCAACGCGGACTTTATCCGCGCCATGAAGCTGCTGTTCAACCGCGAACAGATGCGTGATTCCATTTATCTTGGCTACTGTCGCATGGGGAATGACCAGCCCCTACCCCCTGAACATCGTGATTTCAACGCGCATCTTCCTCAGACCCGCTATGATCCGGAACAGGCAAAATTTCTTCTTAGACGCAGCGGTTATTTAAACCAGAGCCTTCCCCCGCTCATCTGCTCGCCCGCTGCCAACGGATCCGTCGAGATGGCGGTGCTGCTCCAGAATGACGCACGACGCATCGGCCTCCAGTTGGATGTGCGCCGCATGCCTGCCGATGGCTACTGGAGCCAGTCATGGATGCGTTTCCCCCTGGGCTTCGGCAATGTAAACCCACGCGCCTCAGCGGACATGACCTTTGCGCTCAGTTTTGCATCCACTGCACCATGGAATGAATCGCACTGGCGCAATGCACAGTTCGACCAGCTTCTGGTTCTCAGCCGGAGTGAGCCCGATGAGGCAAAACGCCGTGCTCTGTATGATGACATGCAAACACTCATCCATACGGATGCCGGAATAGCGATCCCCAACTTCATCACCAGTCTGGATGGATATCATCCACGCATCCGGGGCCTGCGCCCGCGTCAGGGTGGCCAATTGATGGGCTACAATTTTGCCCGCAGCATCTGGGTTGATGAGACGGATACTGCGGGAGGCCAGCCATGACGGCACGGTTGGGTGAAGCGATTGCCCTCAGGGTTGGGGCTTCCCTCGTCTCACTGGTGTTCGTTGTTGTTGCCGTCTTTTTTATAACTTCCGCGTTACCGGGAGATGTCGCTGAAGCCTTGCTTGGGCAGGCAGCCACACCCGATGCCATAGCCGCCCTGCGCCACAGCCTGCGGCTGGATCAACCTGTGCTGCTGCGTTTTGCAGGCTGGGCAGGGGGACTGCTACGGGGGGATTTCGGCACATCCCTTGTCAGCCACCAGCCCGTGCTGAGCATGGTGCATGACCGTCTGCTGCATTCTCTTCTTCTGGCTGGCATTACAACGTTGTTTGCCGTGCCTGCCGCTCTGCTTCTTGGCACCCTTTCCGCCATTTTTCGCAATACGGTGTTTGACCGCACAATCTCCCTGCTCACATTGTGCGTTGTGTCTGTGCCGGAATTTCTGATCGCGACGCTGGCAGTGCTGGTTTTTGCCGTGGAACTGCATCTGCTGCCCGCACTGGCCAGCATCAGTGATATTCATTCCATCGGCTCGTTTCTGGCCGCCTTTTCCATGCCCGTAGCAACACTTGGCTGTGTCATTGTCGGACAGATGGCCCGCATGACACGCGCCGTCATGGTGAACGTACTAAGTTCTTCATGGGTGGAAATGGCGATGCTCAAAGGCGTTTCCCCGGCCTTCATCATACTGCGCCACGTCCTGCCGAACGTGATTGCTCCCCTCTTCAACGTCATTGCCCTCAGCCTGTCCTATCTGTTGGGTGGCGTGGTCATCGTGGAATCCGTCTTTCATTACCCAGGCATAGCCAGCCTGATGGTGGATAGTGTGGCCTCGCGCGATATTCCGCTGGTGCAAACCTGCGCAATTATTTTCTGCGCGGCCTACCTGCTACTCACAACACTGGCCGATATCGTGGCGCTCTGCTCCTCGCAGGAAAGAACACGCACATGATGCTCTCCCGGCCTCTGCATCGCCTGCTCCCCCTGCGGCAAACACCAGTCCTGCTGGCTCTGTTCTGGCTTTTACTGGCCGTTACAGGGCCTCTCATAGCACCCTGCCCACCCGGCGAAGTCGTCAGTTCCACGGTTTTCGCACCCATATCTTCCACACATCTGCTGGGTACGGACTATCTGGGACGTGATGTCCTGAGCCGCCTGCTCTTTGGCACCAGCAGTACTGTCCTGCTTTGTGCCGTAGCGACCGTAATGGCGTGTAGCGCAGGCACATTTCTGGGCATAATGGCTGCTCTTAAACAAGGACTGACGGATACCCTGCTTTCCCGCTTCATGGATGGCGTCATTTCCATTCCATCCCTGCTTAGCGGACTGGTGGCCGTCGCGACATTTGGTTCGTCCGTTCCGGTTCTGGTGCTGGCCATGGCGTGCATCTACATGCCCGGCTCCTACCGCACCAGCCGCATGTTGGCTCTCTCGATCGTGCGGAAGGATTTCATTCTGTCTGCACGCATGCGGGGAGAAAAAACGGGTTATCTGGTCCTGCGCGAGATCCTGCCCAACATGACCGGCCCCGTGCTGGCAGATGTCGGCTTACGCTTCATTTATGCTGTCCGGCTGCTGAGCAACCTGAGCTTTCTGGGTGTCGGGCTACAGCCGCCACAGACGGACCTTGGTTCCCTGACACGGGAAAATCTACTGGGCCTTGTGTATGGCGCGCCCGCGGTGATCGCCCCTGCCCTGACAATCGCCATTCTGACTGTAGGCCTCAACCTTGCACTCGACGGCAAAGGGCAACGCCAATGAGCCTGCTTCCCCCCACAGCACCTCCGCCTCTCATTTCAGTTCAGAACCTGAGCCTGACAGGCCACCGAGGCCGTGGCCCGGAAACCCCTATTGTAACCAATGTCAGCTTCAATGTGGCGGAAGGGGAAATGCTGGCTCTGATTGGTGAATCCGGCTCCGGCAAGACCAGCATAGCCCTTGCCCTGACAGGCTACGCCCGGCAGGGCTGCCGCATTTCAGGCGGCACTCTGCGTGTGGCCGGGCACGATGTGCTGCACATGAATGCGCGTGAGCTACATGCCTTTCGTGGCATGACAATCGCCTACATCGCACAGAATGCCGGAGCAGCTTTCAACCCGGCCCTTCCGCTGATGGAGCAGGTGATAGAACCCGCTCTGGTGCACCATATCATGCCCCGCAAAGAGGCTGTGGAGCAGGCCATAGCACTGTTTGAGCTGATGGCACTCCCTTCTCCCCATACCATCGGTGCACGTTACCCCCATGAGTGCTCAGGCGGACAGCTCCAGCGGATTATGGCTGCCATGGCCCTGATCACTGAGCCAGAAGTGGTGATTTTTGATGAACCCACAACGGCACTGGATGTCACTACCCAGATAGAGGTTCTGGAAGCATTTCGTCTTGCCATGCGCCAGTGCGGCTTTACCGGCGTTTATGTCACGCATGATCTGGCCATTGTCGCCCAGATGGCAGACCGTGCCGTAGTGCTGAAAAATGGCACCGTGCAGGAGGAAGGGTCCACCGGCCAGATCCTGACCGCGCCCACTCAACCTTATACACAGGCCCTTGTGGCGGCCAGTGAGCCCCACACGCGCAATCATGATCCGGCCCCGGCCTCCGCTCCGCTGCTGGATGTGCGTGACATTCTGGTTGGCTATGGGGGTACCACGCCGGAAGGGCGCCCCGTGCACACCATTCTGAATCAAGTCAGCCTGCCGGTTCTGGCTGGCGAAACCATGGGCATTATCGGGGAATCCGGCTGCGGCAAGAGCACACTGATCCGCGCCATTGCGGGCATTCAGCCTTGGTCGGCCGGTAGCATGATGTTTGAGGGGCAGCCGCTTGCGGCCGATATCAACTTACGCTCCCCTCAACAACGCCAGCACTTGCAACTGGTAGCGCAAAACGCGGACCTTGTGCTGAATCCCGCCATGACCGTGCAAGCCACCCTGCGCAGGGTGCTGACGTTTTATGGTGAAGATGCCTCTGATAACGCCATCCGGCATATTCTGGACATGGTGCGTCTGCCCGCCGCTCTGGCCAGCCGTCTGCCCACCCAGCTTTCAGGCGGCCAAAAGCAGCGCGTCAATCTGGCGCGCGCACTCGCTGCCCGCCCGCGCCTTGTGCTGTGTGATGAAATCACGGCGGCCTTGGATACCGTTGTCGCTGCGGCCATTCTGGACCTGATGATGGAGCTCAAGCGCGAACTCAGCCTTTCATGGCTGTTTGTTACGCATGACCTGCACGCCCTGCGCTCGGTGTGTGACCATGTTGCCGTCCTGTATGCCGGACACTGTGTAGAATTCTCCACAATAACAGCCCTGCAGACCGCGCCGCATCACCCTTACGCGCGCAAGCTGGAAGCCTCGGTGCCTGAAATGCGGCCGGACTGGCTGGATAACATCCTCCGTCAGCACGGGCTGAAGCAGGATAAAAGTGGTCCGGCACCCGCAAGCGGTTGCAGCTACATGCCACGTTGCCCGGTGGCCGCCGCCACATGCGCGCTCACGCCGCCCCCTGTATGGCAGGCTCCTTCCGGCGCGTTCATCGCCTGCCACCGCACAGCGCAAGAGCTGTCCTGACTCCTTGCATTTAGGAAACCAAGCATGACCCATCCAACCCTGAATGATGCAACTCTCTTCCGCCAGCAGGCCTTTATTGCCGGAACCTGGTGCGATGCGGCAGATGGTCAGACCATCGACGTCGATAACCCAGCCAACGGGGACATCATCGGCTCGGTACCCGCCTGCACAGCGGATGATACGCAGAGGGCGATAGAGGCCGCACGCGTTGCCCAGATTGCCTGGCGCAACAAAACGGGAAGCCATCGCGCAGAAATTCTAAATGCCTGGTACCAGCTTGTTCTAGACAATGTGGAAGACCTCGCCCTAATCATGACGGCCGAACAGGGCAAGGTACTGGCCGAAGCACGCGGGGAAGTGCGCTATGCTGCCTCCTTCCTGAAATGGTACGCTGAGGAAGCCCGGCGGAGCGAAGGCAGCATCCTAACCACGGCGGACCCGGCCCGCCGCGTACTTGTGCTCAAGCAACCCATTGGCGTGACTGCCGCCATTACCCCCTGGAACTTCCCTCTCGCCATGATCACCCGCAAATGTGGTCCCGCGATAGCCGCAGGATGCAGCATGGTGATCAAACCATCTGAACTGACCCCGTTTTCGGCACTCGCACTCGCCGCACTCGCCGAGCGGGCTGGCCTGCCTGCGGGGCTGCTCAGCGTCGTGACTGGCTGGCCCGCTGCCGTCGGGAAAGTGCTGACCGAATGCCCGGTTGTCCGTAAGCTGACCTTCACCGGCTCCACTGGTGTTGGCAAGATTCTGCTCGAACAATCTGCGGCTACCGTCAAAAAATGCAGTATGGAACTGGGAGGAAACGCTCCCTTCCTTGTATTTGACGATGCGGATGTCGAAGCCGCTGCTGAAGGCATCATGCAGAGCAAGTTCCGCAATGCGGGCCAGACGTGCGTTTGCGCAAACCGAGTGCTGGTGCAGGATGGAATATGGGACCAGATTCTACCAGTCATCATGGCTAAAGTGGAGGCTCTTCAGGTTGGCACAGGGCTGGAGCCGGGCAGCACCGTCGGCCCACTGATCAATGAAGCTGCTGTCGCCAAGGTAAGAGCCCATGTTGAGGATGCACTGGCCAAAGGCGCTCGCTATGTGGGCGCCCCACTCCGCACTGAAGGACGTTTTGTGTGGCCGGTTGTGCTGGAAGGCGTGACGACAGACATGCGCGTAGCGCACGAAGAAACATTTGGCCCAGTACTTCCCCTTTTCCGCTTCCAAAAGGAAGAGGATGCGGTCCGCATTGCCAACGATACGCCCTTTGGTCTGGCGAGCTATTTTTTCACCAATGATATCCGTCGCCTGTGGCGCGTGGGGGAAGCTCTGGAATTCGGAATGATCGGCCACAATACCGGTGCTATTTCAATGGAAAGTGTTCCGTTTGGCGGCGTCAAGGAATCCGGCCTCGGGCGTGAAGGAGGCCATGCTGGCATGGAAGAGTTCATGGAAATGAAAAGCCTGCATCTCGGTGGCCTTGACGTTTTATAACCGGAATATTCTGATCGGCGTTCTCTATGCCCCATTCCGGGGCACCCTAGCCTGTTCCGGAGACAATTTTTGCCATGCAGCCCACCCCGAAGCTAGACAGGATCGACCTGAAAATTCTCACGCAGTTGCAGCGCAACGGTCGTCTGACCAATGTTGAGCTTGCCAATCGGGTTGGGCTTTCGGCCAGCCCCTGCCTGATCCGTGTTAAACGACTAGAAGCCGCAGGCTACATCACCGGCTATGGTGCGCAGATTGATATTCGGAAAATAACTTCCATTCTCACCGTTTTTACAGAAATAACACTCTCGGACCATCGTCGCCATGATTTTGCACGATTTGAAGGCCACATCAGCAAACTTGATACAGTCGTGGAATGCCATCTGATCAGCGGTGGATATGACTACCTGGTCAAGTTCGTCACCCGTGATGTGGAACACTACCAGACCATCATGGAAAATCTTCTCGAAATAAACATCGGAATTGAAAAATACTTTAGTTACATCGTCATAAAATCACCCATCGTAAAAGAGTCTTTCCCAATTCAGGACTTCTTTCCGGAGCAGAAGATTTGACCCAGAGCACATCCTCGTCCTCCGTGCTGCAAACGCAGATCTCATTCCGTGCCATGCTGCCTGATGATCTTGCTCAGGCATGGCAACTTTCCAAGGACCTAGCGTGGCCCCACCGACTTGAAGACTGGGAACAGATGTTTAGCCTAGGTAACGGCTTTGTCGCCACGACGTCTGAAAACACGGTTATAGGGACAATACTGTGGTGGGCGTGGGGCCCACAGGCAGCCAGTCTGGGCATGATTATTGTCAGTCCTGCATGGCAGGGGCATGGTATTGGCAGGCAACTGATGACATTGGCGCGACAGGCATTACCCGGATACAGGGTGCACCTGAACGCAACCTCTGTCGGCGTTCCTCTCTATGAAAAAACCGGCTTCCATTCCACCTGCGTTGTCGCGCAGCATCAGGGGAATGTTTCCACGGTTCCGCTCATCCCTCTGCCTGAGGGCTGCCGGATGCGCCCTATGGGAAGCGCCGATCTAAGCGCTATCTGTGCAATGGACACTGCCGCACTCAGAATGAACCGCTCAGCCCTGATCGAACTGTTAATGAACGATGGCCGGGGTATTCTGGTCGATTCAGAAAAAGGCATTCTGGGGTTTTCGTTCTGTCGCAAATTCGGCTGGGGACAGGTTGCCGGGCCAGTTATCGCGCAGGACCCGGCCTTTGCTCTACCCATGCTGGCTTACTGGGCGGGCACCTGTGCAGGACAGTTCCTGCGGGTTGACATTCCACAGGATGAAACCGTGGCAACCCTGTTGGACCAGTGGGGCCTGCTGCGGGTGGGCTCCGTCGTATCCATGACAACGGAACCGACAGAAATCATCAGTTCACAAGCAGATGCCCCCTCCTGCTTTGCCCTGTGCAGCCAGGCATTTGGCTGAACCTGCGCGCATTTTTCTCTGTAGGACAAGTACCGCATGTCTTTTCTGCTCAAATCCACCCCAGAACGGGCGCAGGTCTGGAAACCGCTTTTCAACAAAGCTCTGCCAGAGCTTGAATTCCATGTATGGCCGGAAACGGGTAACCCCGAAGAGGTCCGCTTTTTAGCGGCCTGGGAACCTCCGCCTGATCTGCTGAAACGCTTTCCCAATCTTGAAGTCATTTTCTCCGTTGGCGCAGGGGTGGACCAGTTTGATATGTCCGCCATCCCCGAGCATGTCACCATCATCCGCATGATCGAACCGGGCCTGACGGATGGCATGGTGGACTACGTTCTGTGGGCTACCCTTACTCTACACCGTGACGGACTGACCTACATTGCTCAGCAGAAAAAACACGTCTGGAAGGCCAGACCCAATCTGGTCGCGGTACAACGGCGGGTGGGTATTATGGGCCTGGGCAAACTTGGTGCACCCGTGGCGCAAGCTCTGGCGATAAATGGGTTTACCTGTAGCGGCTGGTCACGCTCACGGCACAGCATGCCCAATGTTACCTGTTACGCCGGGGCAGAAGAGCTTGGTGCATTTCTGGCAACAACAGACATTCTTGTCTGCCTGCTTCCTCTGACGGACGCCACGCGCGGAATACTCAATACCAGCCTGTTTGAAAAATTACCTTGGGGAGCACAACTCATCAACGCAGCACGAGGCGCACACCTGGTTGTGCCAGATCTGCTTGAAATGCTGGAAAGCGGGCAGATCAGTGCAGCCATTCTGGATGTGACAGACCCGGAACCCCTGCCCACCGACAGCCCGCTATGGGACGATCCACGGATCTTTATAACGCCACACATTGCCAGCAGCAGCCAGACTGAAACCGCTGGCCGCGTCCTGCTGGATACCGTGAAACGCTACCTTGCCGGAGAACGGAATTTTCCTTCAAGAGTGGACCGTTCAAAAGGCTACTAAGAGCATATTCTCTGTTTCGGTCGGTTCACTCTGGAACCGACCGAAACAACCTTTAAGTCTCCACGGGAGTAAGTTGTCCATTATCAGGTAACACCTGAAAAATGGCTACTATGCTCTGAAATTTTGTATGTAATCCTTGGCGCGATAATAAGCTCCCACGACCGGCAACGCATATGATGCCAGACCATAAAAGGGAATTTTAGGCCATGAACGGCCCGCAAGAGGATTGGTATTTGGCATACCGGCCATAGCTTCTGCCATCCGCTGCCCCATATAAACAGACATCTGCGTTCCGTGTCCACTATAGCCCATGGTGTAATAAACGCCGTTCCATTGCCCGGCACGCGGAAGGCGATCGACAGTCATATCCACATCACCGCCCCAGCAATATTCGATTTTTACATCAGGCAGGTCGGGCAATGTGCGTCGCATAGCAGCAAGTAGCATATGACCACTAACTATATCTGTTGTAGTTCGGGATCGGGAAAAACTGGCCCTACCCCCAAAAATCAGCCTGTGGTCAGCCGTGGCACGAAAATAATTATGAATATTCTGCATGGTAACAACATTCTGGCCGCCGGGCATAACCCGCTCCAGCGCCGCAGCATCCATGCGCTCAGTCGCAACAATAAAGCTCCCCACTGGCATAATCCGCTGGCGGAACCATGATGGACCATGACGACTGGTACCCGTTGCCATCAACACGTTTTTTGCTACAATCCTGCCACGGGGCGTGCTGACCTCAAAACACCCATGCCCGGATTTTATACCTGTCATAGGTGTGTTTTCAAAAATAAGGCCGCCAGACTTTAGAACAGCCTGCGCCAACCCCACACCAAAGCGGCCCATATGCATACGCCCACTGTGGGGGTAAATCAGGCCACTATTGAACAAGTCTGACTTCAGTTCATCACGTATCCGGGCTTCACTAATAAAGCGCACATCCGGGTCTGCTGCCTTGGTCAGCCGCTCATAGTCGGCCTCCAGCGCCGCACGATGAGCCGGCAAATTACCAACCTTCAGCTTACCGCACCGCACGAAGTCACAATCAATGTCATTCCCGCGCACAAGCGTTTCAACAGTGTCAACAGCTTTATTGAAAACTTTGTAAAGCGAGGTCGCTTTTTCTTCCCCCATCGCCTTGCAGGCCATGGAAAAGCTACCAGCCAGCCCGTTATTGACATGCCCCCCATTACGGCCAGATGCCTCACCGACAACCCGCTCACGCTCCAGCACAACAACTGAAGCCCCAAGCTCCCGCAGGCGCAAAGCCGCTGAAAGACCACTAAACCCGGCCCCCACCACCACGGCATCCACCATACCGGGCATGGCGGCAGCAGGACTGGCCTTGAACAAAGGAGCGGTTTCTAGCCAATAGGAGGTCAATTTCATAGCCTGTTCTCCATAACAATCTCAGGAAAGGGTAATATGGCTGGCTTCAGAAAGACTAAGCCCTGCAGTTTCAGGGGCCCAGCGCCAGGATATGAAAGCCCCCAGAGCAAGAAGGCCGGAAGCAAAAAATAACGTTACCCGGACACCAAAGTGAGCGACCCCGACAGGAAGTAAAAACGTACCCAAAGCCGCCCCTAACCTACTGGCGGAAGATGCAAACCCCACTGCCGTTCCCCGTATTTCTGTGGGAAACAGTTCATTGGGGTAGACAAACTGTAAGCCGCTACCGGCCGCTTCCACCGCGGAATACACAATAAACGCAGCCAACACAGCCCAACCAGCCTCTCCAGACCACAGGGCAATAAAAAGTAAGGAAAGCGCTGCCAGAACAAAGGACCAGATCAGAAGCGTTCTGCGTCCAATCAGATTAATCAATCCGAAGGTAACAGGGAGAATACCCAAAAACGTAAAACACGTAACGACACAGGCAGCCAGAATGGGATCGTTCATGTGCATCTGTGCCAGGATCTGAGCCTGCAACGTATGAATTGAAAACGCAGGAGCGCTTTGCAAAATCCAGAAGGCACTTACAAAAACCAGTAATCCGCGATAACGTGGGCTGCATAATTTTACCACAACCTGACGAATGCCCCCGGGTTCCGCTGAAGACTGAATGCCTTCAAAAGAAATATCAGCATTCAAAAAAGTCATGACAATATGACGTGCCTCGGCCACCCGGCCAACACTCATCAGCCAGAGCGGGGATTCTGGCATACCGGCCCGACACAGCAGAAGAAAAAGCGAAGGGATAAAGCTGGAGCCCATGACAAGGTGCCAGTTTCCGGGGAAAAATGAGAGCAACGCATATCCGGCAACAAAGCTGCACACATAGCCCAGCCACCAGAAAGTAATAAGCCCGCTCAGAGCTGGCCCACGCCAGCGGCGGGGCATAAACTCCGTGACATACGCTGTAGCAATGGGATAGTCCGCGCCAATGGCAACACCAATCAGAAGCCGCCAGACCAGCAAGGCACCAAAGCTGGCGCAAAAATACTGTGCGACGGAAAAAACCGTGAACATGAGAATATTCACGGTATACAGCATTTTCCTTCCCAACCGGTCTGAAGCCATTCCTCCGGCAAAACCGCCAATAAAGACGCCGAGCAAAGAAGCGGCCCCAACAAGTCCGGTTGCATCTGCACTCAAATGAAAGCTGGAAACCAGAACCGGCAGCACAACACCAATAACGCCCAGAATATAACCATCGCAAAACGGTCCGCCACCAGCGACAAGTGCGAGACGCAAATGAAAAGCTGATGCCGGGACATCATCAAGAGTCTGGACTTCCATAGTCTACAGCCTCTCAGGAATACAGCATTTTCAAACCACCTGAGTCGGCAAGATCAGCTAGCTCCTTCAATGTCGAAAAATGATAATCGGGCTTTGTCAGGTTTTCCACAGCAATGGTACCGCCAAACCCACCGACAGCCTTTCTACGCTCAATCCAGCAGACCGTGTAACCAAGTTTACGAGCAATCCCGATATCGTGGTACTGGCTTTGCGCAACGTGCAAAATATCACCTTGCAGAAAACCATCCCGACTCAAGCGACCCCGCGTAAACCCAAAGAATGCAGTATCCGGCTTTTCACACAACGCATCATCCACCGTAATAGAATCATGGAATGGTAGGCCAAGCGTCTTTTCCATCCCGGAAAAAGCCCAGCGCTGCGTGTTCGTCATGGCAACCAGCTTGAAGTGCTGACCAAGGCGCCGCATGGCCTCCACACTATCTTCGAATGCAGGCCAGTCTTTAGCTGCATATACAAATGCGTCAGAATACGCTTCATCCGTTGGTAAACCGAAATGGGGGGCCAGTTCCTGATAAATAGGCTTGAGATCCTGCGGAAAAGGCAGTGTCTGCCCACGTGCGCGCATCCCCCGATAGGCCGTCAAAAAAGCCTCACGGTCTATGGCAACACCGCATAGTTTTCGCAGGGAATTAATCATCCCGCTTTCAAAATCAATCAGGGTACCAACAACATCAAAGGTCAAAGCTTTGGGAAACCGTGACATGCAAAACTCTCCGTCAGATATTTTTTAAAAACCTGTTGAGAAGGAAAGAACACCGGCAAAGCCACCGCCAACGTAATACTGAGGCGCAGATCCTGCGACACTATGACCTGCAACCATCATGGTACGCGCATTGGTTTTGATGCTGCTAGTGCCGGACAGATAGCCACTATTGCCAATATTAAGCAGGTTAAGCTGAAGCTGCGGGTGTTTTGCGAGCCACATATTTTTAAACCGGTAGCCGATATTCACATTGAATGTTTCATAACCCGGTATGGATTCATCATTCATGAATGTCGAATACTGCTTGCCGATATAATTCATGTTGAACCCACCAAAGATAGATCCGTCATCATAGTTAAGGCCTACTGCGGCTGTAAATTCTGGTGTGTTGACGGCCCTTTTTCCTTTGGTTGGCAGAGCTACTGACGTACCGTCACTGGCAACAGCCGGGAGATTACTATCGATTGTCGCGTGTTCATACTGCCCAGATACATAGGGACTGAAGTGATGCCACCGCTGGAGCCCTACCTCAATCTGAGCCCCACGCATGGTCTGACCACCTGCATCAATGGACTCAGAAACAGGCAAGCCATCCTGATACGTTGTTGTGCTAAGTTGTCTGTGTGTAAAGTTATAGTTGAACAAAGCAACTGAGACATTGGCAAAACCAGTATGCCGATAACCGATTTCTTCGCCAATCGCAAATTCAGGTTTAATATTACTCGCATGTTTGGAAGACAGCGTCCCGGTAGAAACACTATAGCGGTCAGCATATGTCATGATGGATGCTGGCATACGGAAAGATGCTGTTCCATTGATATATATCTGATCATGAGGTGTAATTTTGTAACTTGCCATGAACTGTGGGAGAGGCTCTGCCACACTCTGTCCTGTTGCATATGTTACGCCTGGCACAAGGTTGGTTTGTGACCGTGTAACCATAACTTCTTTAAAACCTGCCGTAAGGGTTAGCTTATCATGTAACATTTTATATGTATCATTGATAAACAAAGCATTTGTCTGCTGAACGAGATGAATATCATAAGTTCGAAGAACTTTACCATCAGCAGTTAGAATAGGGTTATCCCCCCACATGCTGGGCACACCCCCATCGGCATTGACAGCCTGATAGCTTTGCGGCTCCGCTTGATCAAAATAGGAATACCATGCCCCGCCTGTCAGAGTGTTATGACCGCGTGTCCAAGACAGAGCAGAATTAATTCCAGAGTAAGCCAGTCGATATGAATCAATTGATGCAGCCACTATAGAACTGTTTGTGCCGCCCACTTGTAAAGGACCTGCCGCATTCGGTCCAAGGAAACTGCCATCCCGGCTTAATGTACTTCCTCCGTTGTCGTATCCCCAAGAATACGTAAAATATGGCGTTACATCTAGCGTAAGGCCATGACCTAAATTGAGATTAATGGGCGCACCAAGAATGAATTTTTTCATTCTATTTTCTTCATATTTATAATAATTTGAAGGAGATTCCCCCCAAGGGGTATCATTATAGTTGAAGTTGACGCCATACTGGTCCCACTGCGCTTTGGTCGGCGCACGTAGATAATATTGCTTAGCGTCATTGTAGCTCATGATGAAAGCTGCGTGATTGTCAGCACCCCAGTCTTTCACCAGTTTCATATCAATATGATAACGCCGCGTGCCACCCGCACCACGCCATTCATCCGCTTGACGGTGTGAGAAGGAGATAAAACCTCGCACGCCCGTATTCCCAATATCACCTGTATCCACACGAATAAAGTGACGACGCAGACTGAAAGAACCGTATGATGCGTCAATCAGGCCACCAAAATGATGTGACGGATCATGCATGGTCTCAGAAAGTTCACCACCTACTGCGTTATAAAGTGGAGACCGCGTGTCTGGAGACCCCTGTGTGAGCGTTAATGACTGAATATTTTCATTGTCTGCTGCCGCTGACGTATAAGGCAGAAGATAAACTGGGGCCGCAGCAGGTATTCCCTCAAATAGGTAGCCAATTTCCTGCTGATTGAGCCCACGTACTGTCAAGCCCTGCTGATCGTCATTTGTGCCAAGCGGATCATTCCCGGCATACACTACGCCCGGAAGACTGGCCACAAGAGCAACTGGGTTACTGGTCGGACTTTGCTTGGCAATATAATCGCGGGTCAATCCGCTACGAGATTTTGCAATCGTCTGCGGAGGCATCATCCCTCCTCCTGGGGTACGGTTCGTAACCCCATTGGGCAATGCGACATGCCCAGTAACCCCGACTTCTTCCGTGCCTGATGAAACAACAGCCTGCGGGGATTTCTCTATAGCAGTGGATATCTTCCCCGCTTTGCTGTTCTTGACAGTTTTATGGGTTACAATTTTACTATTCCGTTCCGGGACAGAACCGGTTCGAGTAGGTTCAGCCTCTGCTGTTCCGATATCGTAACAACATAGCTGACTAAAAGCCACAAATGAAGAAACCGAGAGTAGTAGAACCAGAGAGCGGGACATGCCCCCTCGCGCCACATAACTGGATAACAGGAATGATTTACCATTCTGCACCATAGAAGAGGGGTAAGTGTTTGCCATGCCTATCCTCCGGAACTCCCTAAAAGGGGTGATACAGCACCAATATCCAATTGATTATGTGCAGAAGTAGACAGCGGAAAACCCCATTTTTATAAGCGATACAGAACATCATATCATTTTCTTACCGGAATAAATAAAATTCTTCCGAGCGTCCTGACTGAAGCAGAAAGGGGCGGTTCACCACGGACATTCATCGGGGACGTGTTAGAAAAATGACGCTCAGTGTAGAAAAGAAACCAACTCTGATACACAGAAAAGATTACTGGCGTATCATCATGCTATTTTGAAAGGCGTCAGCATGATCAGAAGAGTTCGTTCCCCTGAGCTTTTTATATAAGATACTTTAATACTAAAGGAGCGGTGAACTCACTGCCAGCATACAATCGCAAATACAATTGGAAGACAGAGTCATTCGCGAAACAAAAGACGTCACGTCCTTCATCTTATGATGGACGGAAAATAACGTACAATTTCTTGACGTTCTCCTGACTATCCCATGAACAGCTTGCTCCACGACAGATCAGAAACGCATCTCCTGCCTTGAATGTCTGTGCCTCACCAGAAACACTGGTGAACGTAACATTTCCTTCAAGCAAATACATGAACTCATCATGAACATATGGAACCTTTTTTCGGGAATATGGAGTCGAAGTCCATATTCCACCATAGAACTGACCAGCACAGCTGCGCCATGCAGAAGCACTCTGACATGTTGGAACAGGCCCTGTCAGATACTCTACAGGAGGAGGTGAAGACGGAGACATCTGAGCAAATGGACCAATAGACACCAATCCCTGCTCAGTATCTTCGGTTTCTAATACACTCATAACAAACAAATAGGTGGCCGGGGTTGCTGTCCAGTTAAATGCGGTTCCTGCCGTAATTTTACACCCGTCGTCTTTCTCAAGAAGCATGTCATTAATGGAAAACTGCCCGTTCAGAACAAACACAAAAGTATCTTTGGCCGCTGCCTCAACATGGCCCTGTCCTAGCGGCGCAACGAGTTCAAGTGTTACGGCGTCATCCGGCGCAGGTAATTTGTAACGTGAGGTTAAATAATCTCCTGCCGCCAACTCGACTGTTGCTATCATAGCCTTGAGATCAAGAACGCGTTTCATGTCAATCAACTTATACCCTTTCGTCTTTTAATGCCTACTCGGCCAGTCATTAGAATTTCACCACGACGACAACCCGTCTCCTGCAAAAAAATGCTTCTTTTGTTACCGGGAGAAATTTTCTCCTTATTTAGCCTCAAGACACACTCTTTGAGATAGAAGATACAGATTGCGACAGTGTGAATGAGGGACATGAATGTACAATCGCAGCAATCGGTTTCTATCATGTCTTTCTTAGCTTTGGTGTAGGTTCGTTTCTGGCAACTGTTCTGGTTGTACCAGTTGAGTTCCTTACGGCTCCAGACAATTAAGCTGTTATTGACTTACCTTCATCAGCCACTGAAATTTTGGTGAAACCAGAAGGATTCTAAGAACCACTATTTTGATCTTTCCAGTAACAGAAATATCAATGGGTTACGATTTTTATTCGGACAGAACAGAGAGTTTTAAGAGACCTACGCGCCCAAGCGGCTATGATATTCCCACGTCGTCCGGTGCTAATCCATCATGTTCCAACGATGATAGATGATCACGTTATCACCGTAACGATATGACAGTGTCCTGCCATCTTTGGATAGGCTGTAATCCGCCGTGATTTCCACCTTTCCATTTCTTTTCACAACAAGATGGTAATCGTAGTCGTCGACTTTTGTGAAATAGACAACATTGAACGGGATTGAGCCGCCTTGGCTATGGTATTCTATGCCGGGTGTTCCATCAACCGAGGCAGACCAGTGCCCAGAACTGAACTGTCCTTTCGCATTTAGCGTCATAAAGGAGACAAGAACCTTTCCCCCTTCGGTGTAGGAAAAGAAACGCAACGCATTACGTGGTGGTGGATCAGTATAATGAGATGCCGCAATGTCAGCCTTCCATGGTCCCAGCAGGACATCGGGCATCTCCTGACGTGCATCTATGCCATGCCATGCTTCTTCTGCTGCAAGGGCAGCGGGGGCCAATAGTCCTACAGCTATCATGACAATCAGACATGCAACCGCCCCCAACAAGGGTGAAAGGGAGCGGGTGACAGTATATTCCTTGTTCATGTCCGTTATTGCTTCCAAGCTGTTATGGATTATGGCGCATACCGCCATTTCATGACGGCTACACGACGGGACTGCCACTGAGTGCAGGATTGACTTATATCCTGCTATAATAGCCATAACTGTGGGGAACCATTTCTTCCACTGCGCGAAATGCCTGATCAATAGCAGTGTTGCACAGGTCTTGCCCCGATGCATCGCTATTGGCGATGGAAATTCGGCCAAACTGCCGACGGGCGATTTCATAGGGCTGTTCCCCCGTCGGGCTGGGTGGATCAAAGATCGAATTCTGCGCCATGGCAAAACCATGGGGCCAGCGGTTGACGGTTATTCCCACAATATCGCGCGCGGCATCAAAACCATAAGGACCCAGCACGTTGTTCATCTGACTGCGGACCGCACGTTCGAATGTTTCGAAAGGCGTCTGTAACAATCCCATTCGCACCATCCTGAACTGCTGCTGCATACTCAGGTTGTCGGGCATGTCACTCCCCAGAATAGTGCGTGTCATGGTTTCATTATTCAGGATACCGGAATTGGTCCCCGTCATGAAGCTCACGACAGCACCCTTGCTGGGGTCCATGTCGGGCGTACCATCATCCCTCGCCCATGGGACATTCAGAGCAAAACTACCAAAGAACCCGACAGGTGTATCCACATGGGTAACACCTGCCCTGCGGAAGGCTTCCCAGTTACGGATCAGAACGTTCGTTATCTGGTTGGCGGCGCGGACGGCTTTGTGTTGAGCTGCTTTCTGTTCTTCTGGCATCTCAGGGCATAAATAGGGGATCATGTTATTGTTGCCTGCAAGAACAACATTTTTTCCCATTACGCGGCAGCATTTACCGTCACGTATATAATCCACGGCAACGGGCCGCCTTTCAGGTTCAAACAGACCCACCGGCGCAGGGCCGAGATGCTGGACCCTGACCGCGATACTACTTAGCCGGATACGTACGGGAGACTGCGCGCGATCCAGTGTATCATAATGCACCCGAACCGTTTCCAGCGACTGCCACGTTCCTTCCGGCAAGGACTGTGGAACCAACTCACGCACCATAAGCCGTGCCAAATCCGAATTGCCTGCGGGCATATGAAAATCTGCCGCTTCGTTCTGCGGAGCTTCAGGCGAAAAGGGCGCGCGCTCCACCCCCAGCGACGAGAACCCCGGCGCATAACGGAAATAAGCAAACCAGGCACTGGCGGCCGTCTTGCTTAGGCACCACACACCAGGCAGCCATGGCAAGGTCTCGGGGGCAATCTTTACATAGTCCAGAAGATATTGCTTGTACGTTATGGTCTGCAGACGCTCAATTTTCTGCGCTTTTGTCATACCCGCCATATAATCAGCCGTACCATAATAGACAGCGGTTAGATCACGCCGCACACGAGACGGTAGGGTTGCCGTTTTCAAGAATTCGGGCGTTGGCGAGGTAAAACGAACGTGGGGATACAGTCGCCCGCCCCCCCCACTTTCACGCGAAAGGAAAGTCGCGGGCTGCATACCCAGTTGGACATACGGATTGGCTTCCTTACGTTTGACCGTAAAATCAGCACCGAGACTTTTCACGAATTCCTTTGCGTTGTCGGTCCACTGATCCGGCGCGACAAAATAGGCTGATCCCCCTGTAACCATAAGCGTACGACCGTCACTGACAAACTCGTTGCGCTTGGCATGACCACCAAAATCATCATGATTATCCAACACCAGAACGCGAGCATCCGAACCGAAGCGCCGACGGTAGAAACATGCAGCCGCAAGGCCGCTCAAGCCTCCCCCTACAACCACAAGATCATAACTCTCTCCCGTCGGGACCGGTGTCGGGTAAGGCACGCCATCACGGCGTGCATGCGCAGCCTCGAACGCACCAGGGTGAGCACCACGCATTCCCTCACGCAGGGGGGGATAGGCCGCCGCATCCGTAATTATCCCTGCGTAATTGGTAAGGGCCGTCTGCGTGCCAGCTGCAACAGCCCGGCCAATCCCTGATTGGGCCATGGGCACAGCAAGTGTAGTTGCGGCAATACCATGGATCAGATCACGCCGGGAAATCGTGTTTCCCATGCCCAGCTTTTTATTGCGGCTATTCATACATGACCTCAACACCGTTAGATATCAGGAGATGATGACAGGAGAAATGGATATCAGCCTTCAGCAATTTCCTTTTTATGCGCTTCGGCTAGTTCAGCCATGGAGTTGAAGCAGAAATCAATCTTCGGCATCGCACCCGGATCCATCGTCGCCCCAAAACCGTCCTGCGCATGACGGCGGTAGATCCAGCATGACGCCAGTCCCGCCTGATTGGCTGGCATATGATCGTGGAACAGACTCTCCGCAGTGTGCAGCACATTAGACGGCTCCAAACCGAGATCAGCCAGATATTCCAGCATGTATTCAAAATTACGCATTGCCGGTTTATAGGACCCGATGTCCTCGGCTGTATAAATACCGTCAAATGCGACATTCAGTCGGGCATTGCTGCCGCTGAAAGAACGAGCATCGACATTGGACAAGATAACTAACTTAAAATGCTGTTTCAGATATTCAAGTGCTTCGGTACTATCGGGAAAAGCAGGCCAGTTTGGAACGGAATTACCATAATCTTGCGCTTCGGAAATCGTATGAGAAACACCCCATTCCTCCGCCAGGCGACGATATACGCTCGACAGAATAGCTGGATAGGGACGGCCCGGCGTCCATTTCTGCTGGCGCGATTCATATTTTGCATGCGCTTGGAGAATGGCATCACGACTAAGAGGCGTTTTCAGCCGTGATATTAACGGTGTTAGAGCATTCATGATACCCGTCTCCCAATCAATCAGGGTACCGTAGCAATCGAAAGTCAGAACCTTGAAGTCTGTTAGTTTCATTTTACGCTCCATCATTCTGTGAGCAAATTTTTTCTTGGCGTGACCTTAAAAATCAAGAATAACTTTCTTTTTACACAATGCATTTTGCATTATGTAATACGAAATATAGAAAAATTATATTTATTTATTTAATCTCCTCGCATCAGAAGTGGAAACATAATCGTTTCATTAAAAAAACAATGACGCATCTACCAGATGCAATTCTATTATATTCCGGTATAAAAATGATATTCTATGTCGTTTTTGTAGATAAAAAGGCAGAATATGGTGTGCAGAGATGTAGCAAGTTGCTGATCTTCATTATGAAGTAGATGGAGGGATAGAAGAACCATTGATTGAAGGTGTTGTAGCGTGATTTTGGGTTTAACGAGCAGGTATTAATGGTTCTGGGTGATAGGCTTCGCTCTGCGTCTGGAGCAGAAAGCGGTGCACGCAGTAGACGATATTGGCCAGCCCGATCCTCGCGATGACACGAATCATACTGACCTTGCGGACAAACAGTCCAGTCTGTGATTTCTGATCAGCAAAAACGTGCTCAACGCGGGATCTGATAACTGATTTCCCGGCATTGGACCGCTAGGGCGTGTCATAACCTGACAGCTAAATATTTTGCTCTAACCAACTCAGAAGCCCTGACAGAGTGTGAAAGTCCTCAACTGCTCTAACATGGGCATCTTTCAAAATACCGGTACGAGCCATGCGCGCGAGAGCCGTTCCTGGTCCCAGTTCGAGAACGGTCTGACTTCCAGCTTCCAGGCAGGCCTCCATACACGCATCCCAATGCACCGTGGCAGCAACCTGCTTTGCAAGGCGCTTTGCCCCATCGTCAATCCGAAAAATGGGTTCTCCATCCAGGCCGCTAACAAGCCGCGCTTCTTCTTTTGGAGGTTTAGGATTTAGAGAAAGAATATATTCTAGAAGGGGAGCTACTGCTCCTTTAAGTAATGGCGTATGAGAGGGTACCGAGACCTTCAGTCGGTGGGCTGTTCCAGCTCCAGCTTTAATAGCAAGTTCTACCGCCTTCTCTAGCGCTCTACCTGTACCGCCAAGAACGACTGATTCATCGCTATTAGAAATAGAAATCGAAACCTCAGTTTTTTCACAAATACCTTCAATCACATGCCGGGGAAGGCCCGCCACTCCGGCAAGACCAGCGCCTTCTGGACTTACAGCATCCATCAATTCTGCACGGCGCATCGCCAAATCAAGCACCTGCGTGGGTGTCAGACATCCAGCCCCCCCCCACGCCGCTAATTCACCAACACTGTAACCCGCGTAAAGAACCCGTTGCCCTGTGAGAAACTTTTCAAGAACAGCAGATAAAGCCAGAGCCATGGTACAGCATAAAATCTGCCCATTTCGATTTGAATAAGCTTTATCGGTATCATTTTCCTTTACAAAAACCCTCGGGTCTTTACCAAGAATTTTGGTAGCTTCATTAAAAACGGGAAGAGCTTCAACACAGTTCGCAATCATGTCAAACATGCCTGCATGCTGGCTGCCCTGCCCGGAACACAGAATAGCCAGTACACCACCCATCGAACTTCTCCCTTACATTAATTAAGGCTAGCTATACATAGATGTGCCTGCAACCAAGGCCAGTACAACTGTCAATGTCACCAGGCTCATCACAGTGCTTACAACCATAATAGACCCGGCATCCTGACTATCTGCGTGGTAACGCAAAGCAAACAGCAGACCAAAAAAACCAGCAGGCAGCGCCGTCAACAGGATAACAGCCTGTCCCATTTCAACTGACATGGGAATTATCACTGTCAAAAACCATGCAAACAAAGGCTGCACAACATTGCACACGACACTGAGGAACAGAATACGAGTAGAAAGAGAAACTTTCTGTGCACTCAAAATGAGCCCGGTAACAAACAACGCTACACCCGCTGTTGCCTGTCCAATTAGATCAAAAGAGCGCAGAATATAATCAGGTAAAACAATACCCAACAACGCAATTGCGACCCCTAGGAACGGAGCCACAACTAAAGGCTTCAGCATAGAGCGCCCTACAGACATGAACAGAAGCGAAAGGCCCTTTTCGTTTACATCGGCTTTCTGGGCCTCCAGAAAAGCAAGGGTAAGAGGTGACATAACAATCGCACCAGAGACAATAGCAGTGGTAATATAAAGCTTTCCTGTCATACCAAACACGGCAGAAGCCAGAGGAATGCCTGCAGCAGCATAATTAGGCAATGAAACGCTCAATGCTATCACAGCAGAAATCGCTGCAGAAAAGCTTGATATGTATCGTGAAATTCCCCACACACATGCAAAAACTAATAACATAACAAGCAATAACGTAAAAAGAAGAGGCCATTGTTCAGCCAGAACATCGCGCGATGTTCTGGCTGTTGTACCAAAAAGAGCTGCAGGCAAAGCAAACTCCATAGTCAAGACATTAAGACTGGCGACATTCTTATTATCAATTTTTCCACGTTTGCCAGCTATATATCCAGCCATCATAACTGCGAAAATTGGAATCAGAGAAACAAGTAGAATATGTATCATGTTGCGTCCTATTTTTTTTGTTGTTGAAGGACATGTCGTTAGGAGATGGTTTTCTCCGTTCGTTCAAGAAAGAGCGAAACAGCTAGACCGTCAGCTGCACCACCAGGAGAAAGCCTGCGGGAGACAAAACCACGATGCAGGCTCTCGGCGTGAACACGCCAGCCGGGATTCCCCACTCCACCACGTCTGAGAAACATCGCAGCGCCCGTTTGCGCGTAAGATAATCCTTTTGTGCCGCCGCGATACAGAATATTGGTATCTTCGAGTTGCGCAATTAAGGCTATGCAACACTGCACCCGAGCCGCCTCCTCATCACCGGGGCATAACTCACGTCCCTTTTCTAATGCAGGCAAACCAACAGAGCGAATAAAGGGAAATCCTAAACCAGCTTCAATACGTGCCCCGCCAGCACCATAAAGCCTGTGAACTACCCCACCATGACTTGATGGTTCATGCGTGGTCGCCAGAATGTCTGAGCCCCATACCCGCCGCACAACATCACAGCAGGGCAACTCCTCACCCCGAGCAACACGCCAGCCAAGAGCAGCGCTTAACAGACCTAAAGCCCATATAGCACCCCGGTGTGTGTTAATGCCACCGGTGGCACGCAGCATAGCAGCTTCTGCCGCAAGACCAACCTTACGCAAGACCGGCAAGTCCGCGCCAGCATAACCTGCACGGTAAAGATCAGAAAAATATGGGCTTATAGCGCGTGCGCTGGCTTCAAAATGGGCAGCAGTCATATCTGTGTGGCTACCTGTATCAACATGACTGACAAGACCGGGCTTGGGCCAGGTTCTAACCTCATCAATCAGACATTTCCGTGCTATATGCGCGACCATATCTGCTGGCACAGTAGAAGAAACGTCGACTCCCTGCATGATGGCAAGTTTCATGCAGGAAGTCTTCCCCATGAGTCCGTCAGAGTTCTGACCGGAACCAACTCGACTGTAGTAAGGGTTTTTACCAAAACTTCGTCATCAGGACGCGCAGAATGAAGCTCCTGCCATTGCACAGCGCGATCATTCGGAAAAACAACTTCACCATCCAGACGCACTGACAACTTACTTGCAGCCTGGTCCAGATCAGCAAGAAAAGCAGCAAGAACTTCAGGATCTTCGATCTTTGAGGCAGGAAGACGCCACATCACGTCGAAATCTGACGTTTCAGAAAGATACGGCAGCCCTGTCAAAATTTCCCAAAGCAAACTTCCTGCTGCTTCTGGAAAAAGACCGTGTTTCGTCCCGAGTTCAGTCAATAAGCGAATATCGTTCAGACGTGCAGGCGTTAAGCCGGGTCTAGAGACATTACTTCGTGGCCACGAAGCCCCTGAAAAGGATGAAAGGGCGTGAGACGGTACGATGAACCCAAGACGCTTTTTGCCCATAACCGACGGTAAAGGCAGACCAACCGCAACACCACCAGCATCAATATCTTTCTGTTCGTTTTCATAAGGTCGCCGGCAAATCAGTGGCCACCCCTGAAATGCCCAGTCAAGAATGATCGCTTTGGTATAAGCATCGTCCAGACCAACCAACGCATCTGCGCATATCCCGCGCCAGACATCCGATCTGACGACAAGAAGTTTATGCCGCCAGACCGGCAACATCAGCGAGCCTTTTCTGAAACAATAGTCTGCAAAAAAGCTTCTTGTACACGTTTGGCAACCTCTGCAGCCACTTTACGGCCACCACGACTGGCCCCCAGGAGATCACGGATGTCGGCTCCATCCGTCACCTCATCAGCCAGCAAAGCACTGAGACGTTCATTACAATGCCCATCAGAGAGGCTCCAGATTTCAGTGACTGCACCTGTCGCAGCAAGAGGTTCGACCCCAGGAGCAAACACCGGTGTTTTTTTCGCTTTTTCAGTCAAAATATCCAGTGATAATTTTGTAACACGCGCAATAGACGGCAGATCCATCACACTGGGATGCGCTCCATCAACAGCAATCATAGTTTGCGTTGCAAGTGCTGTGGCAATAAGCGCACCAGCAGCAGCTGTACCATAAAGCACACTGATCGTCCTATGCCCCTCAAAGCCAGCTAACATAATACTCTTGGCAAGATGCGCCAGATATTCATTCAACCCCAGCATTTCATCCCGTCTTGTCATCCGCTGACTAGCTGTGTCGATTAGAAAGACAATTGGGGCTTTGCTTCCGGATTTTACTATTCCAAGCACGCGCCCAGCGAGAATAATTGCTGTTTCAGGACCAAGAGGTGTGCCTCCACTAATACCCAGAACTTCAACCTCTCTGCCACCAGACTTGGCGCGGCCCGAAAAAGTATTTTCTGCCCCCAATGAAAGCATATGACCTTCAGGGAACAATGCTGAAAGTAGATTATCGGGCATCATGACGCCTTCCTCCCTTTGCCAAGAGGCTGATAAACTCATCCTCAGTCAGATCTGCTATCTTGTCTGGTGTCGGCAGGCCTGCCAGTGTCCAGATCTCCGGGGTATCGCGACAGTCACCATAGGACGAGAGTCTTTGTTCAAGTCTCTCCTGCTCACGCTCTAATGTTTCCAAGGACAAAGAAGGCGCACTATTACGTGCCTGTGCTGCCGTTTGACGAAAACTGGAAATATCACCTTTCACATAACTGTCAGCCCCGCCTAGAAGAACACGACTACGCCCCCCTGTAATACGCCAGACCAGAGCACGATCATGGGAGTCAAATTCTTCTACCCCCTTGTTGGTCTCAATCACTTCAGGGCCACTGACTGAAATACGCCCCTGCTCAGAAATAACAATGTGAGAGCAGCACGCCGTTACCAGACCACCACCGCCAAATGCTCCAGCACGACCGCCAATCAAAGCAACAACAGGCACGCCCGCTCGCCTGACATCAAGGACAGCACGAATGGTTTCTGAAACAGCCATTTCCCCCGCATTCGCTTCCTGAAGGCGCACTCCGCCTGTATCAAGTAACAGAACTACAGTGCTTACAGCCTGAGAAGTTCCTGCGGCACTGGCCACAGATCTGAGTAAACCGACGAGCTTTGCACCGCTGACTTCGGCAAACGTGCCGCCCATAAACTGCCCTTCCTGAGCAGCGACAGCAACAGGGCGGCCATCTATCAGCCCACGACCAATAATCATGCCGTCATCAAAGGCCGGTGGCAGATCAAAAAGAGCCAGATGCGGACTCATGATCTTGTCCTGAGGGCCAAGAATTTCACTAAAGCTACCAGCATCCAGCAAACCATTAATTCGGGCCCGGGCAGATGACTCATACCAACTGGGCTCGTTCATGATATTTTCAGGGATCATGACTGGGCCCCCATAAGACGTGCGCCCTGCATCAGGCGAAGTAAAACCGTATCAGGTCGAGCCCCATTATCGTGAATGGCGATGTGCACCCCTCCTGGAGAAGTTCTATCCACAAAATCTTTGATGACAGCCTCCCACACCGCCTGATATCCGTGCGATGCAGTCATTACTTCGACTGTTACATCGAGAGAATTGTCTTTTCTTTCAAAAAGAATTTCCAGGTTTCCAGATGCAACAACTCCAGTAAATGCGTTAGAAGATTTACCGCGTAATACTGCCTTCGCCTGAGTATGTATGGTGAATTTTTCCATGGAAGACCTCACCAGTTTCGGAATTTTGAAGGAGGGGCGTAAAGCCCATCAGACCATGTCACAAGATCACGAATGGAACGCGCGGCCAGCAAATTACGATCAGCCTGTAAAAGATTGATCCCAAGGTCTTCAGGACGACGTATCACGCCACGTTCACGCAGAGCCTCAACCTTTGCGCGATCACGCGCAAGACCAACCGGCGTGTAACCAGCAACACCCCGAATAGCCTGTTCAACATCATCGGCATTACGACAAAGAAGGAGATTGGCAATTCCTTCTTCTGTAACGATATGCGTTACGTCATCACCAAAAATCATAACCGGAGCCAACGGCATACCCAGCTTTCGTGCTAGGGCAATACTATCTAATTCCTCCACAAAGGCTGGTTTCATTCCCTCGCCAAAAGTCTCAACCATCTGCACCACAAGCTTACGCCCCCGAACAAGAGGGCCATCATTGCCGGCAGCTTCACGTCCCGCCTTTAGCCAAGCATCTGAAACATGACGGCGGCCATGTGCATCAGCTCCCATATTCGGCGCTCCCCCAAAACCAGCTATTCTGTCAGGTGTGACAGTCGAGGAATTACCTGCAAGGTCAATTTGCAGGGTCGAACCGATAAACATATCACAGGCATAGAGCCCTGCATTCTGACATAGTAGACGGTTTGAACGTAATGTTCCGTCATGACCAATAAAATAAATATCTGGCCGGGCTGACATATAACGATCCATACCAACTTCACTGCCAAAACAGTGTATCTGCTGTACCCAACCGCTTTCTATCGCTGGGATCAATGTTGGATGAGGATTAAGTGCCCAGTGAGTCGCGACCTCTCCACGCAGGCCAAGCTGTTCTCCGTAAGTTGGCAGGAGAAGTTCAATCGCAGCTGTTGCAAAGCCAATACCATGATTGAGTCTGCGCGGGCGATATTCTGCATAGATCCCTTTCAAAGCAATCATTGCCATCAGGATCTGTGTTTCAGTTACCGCTGCCGGATCACGTGTGAAAAGAGGTTCAACGTAAAAAGGCTTTGGTGCCTCAACAATGAAGTCGATCTGATCTCCAGGAATATCTATGCGTGGAACCGTATCAACAATTTTGTTAACCTGAGCAATTACAATACCATTTTTATACGCTGTAGCTTCAACAATGGTCGGCGTATCTTCAGTGTTCGGTCCCGTATATAAATTACCATTCCTGTCAGCACTGACCGCAGCAATGAGTGAAACATTAGGGGTCAGATCAACATAATAACGAGCAAAAAGTTCAATATAAGTATGAATTGCCCCCAGTTTGATTTTTCCCTGATCCAGCGCTCTGGCGATCGCTCCAGACTGCGGACCTGAATATGAGAAATCAAGTTTTCGGGCAATCCCTAGTCGGAACAAATCAAGATGTTCTGATAAAACCAGACCTGATTGAACAATATGCAAATCATGCACTTGCGAGGGGTCAACGCGTGTGAGGCATTCAGCTAGAAAATCAGCCTGTTTTTGATTATCACCTTCAAGACATACACGATCTCCACTACAGATAATTCGTTCAAGTAGAGCAGTGACATCCGCAGGTTGCACAACCTTGCCTGATACCAGAGAAGCAACTTCTTCAAGACGCCGCGCTCGCTCTTTTTTTTGTTTTAACCAGTCTGTCATCAATCCAGTCCTGTTCGACGTTGCATCCGGCTGAAAGCACACTAAGCCCCAAGAAGAATTCAGTGGAAGAATAAATTATTGACACATTGGTGAGTTGGTTTCTTAATAATTATATTATGATTGATACTGATCTCCTTGAAAGCTTTCTTGCGGTTGCAGAAGAGAGAAACTTTACTTTTGCAGCAGCACGCATGGGACTGACCCAGTCCACCATTAGTCAGCACATACGCAGACTTGAATCGCAACTTGGACAACAGTTGTTCCTGCGTTCAACACATCATGTCGCCCTTCTGCCAGAAGGAGAACGTTTTCTGCCGCATGCCAGACGTATTCTGAATACTATTGAAGACGCAGAGCGTGACCTGGCCGCACCAGGAGTAACCGGACATGTTAGACTTGGGGTTGCTGAAGACTTTGCCACATCTAGGCTACCAGATATTCTCCGACGTTTTCGCCGTTTTTATCCCGGCATCACATTGCAGGTTGAAGTTGGGTTAAGTGGAAATCTACTTGATAAATTTCACACCGGTTTTTTTGATATCGTTCTTGTTAAAACCAGATCATCAACACAGCAGGCCTTACCGCTTATGGCAGATCCTCTCGTCTGGGTGATTTCCCCTGACGAACCGGATCTTTGCAAACAGCGTCCTCTTCCTCTTGCATTGCACCCGGAACCAAGCGTCAGCCGTAGTATGGCCCTTGAAGCCCTAAGCGCTGCTCACATTCCGTTCGTCATTACACATACAAGCTTAAGTATTACAGGGTTACGAGCCGGTGTTATCGCAGGGCTTGGCGTTTCGGTTTTTGGACGTCATTTTATTCCAGACGGTGTAAAAATTGTCGACGCTATTGCGGCCGATTTACCACCGCTATCTGATCTGCCTTTTAGTCTGGAGTATCAGAAAATAAAGCAAGATAATCAGGCCGTAGATGCGTTAATCAAAGCCATTCATGAAAATGTAGCCCTACTGGATCAACACACACTCCCCACATCATAAATCAGAATTTTGAATACTTTTTTGTTTCAGAAATAAATTGGAGGGTTCTAAAAACTCCATGGTTTTGAGTGCGTATCTGTGATTCCATGCCCCCTGTGGTGATTGGGTGGATGAATAATGAAGCAGCTGGGTTTCTTTGATGTTGAAGAGCGGCTTGCTCGTTTGAGCGGGCTTGGCGATCAGCTTGAAGCGTTTTCCCGGACTGTGGATTTTGAGGTGTTCCGCCCTGATCTGGATCAGGCTCTGGCCTATTCGGATGGAAGAAAAGGCGGGCGTCCGCCCTTTGATGTGTGGTTCTGATGTTCAAGATACTGGTGATCCAGACGCTGAACAATTTGTCTGATGACGAACAGAATACCTGATCAACGACCGGCTGTCTTTTATGCGTTTCCTTGGTCTGGAGCTGTCGGACCGGGTACCGGATGCCAAAACGGTCTGGCTCTTTCGCGAGCGTCTGACACAGGCGGGTGCGATCGATGGCCTGTTCAATCGCTTTGACGCAACCCTACGAAACGCTGGTTATCTCCCGATGGCAGGCCAGATCCTGGACGCAACACTGGTGGCTGCTCCAAAGCAGCGCAACACCAACGCGGAGAAGGCGGATCTTCGGGTGGAACGGATCCCACAAGACTGGCGGGACAAACCCGCAAAGCTATCCCTCAAGGATCGTCATGCATGCTGGCCCCTGAAATTCACCAAGGCAAAACGGCAGGATGACGGAACGATCCCGTCAACGGATCTCGCCATCCCTTTCTTTGGCTATAAATCGCATATTTCCATCGACCGAAAGTTTCGGCTGATCCGCAAATGGAAGACGACGGATGCCGCCGCCAGCGATGGTGCCAGAGTGAGAGAAGGCCTGCTCGACCGCAGCAATACAGCGTCTGATGTCTGGGCAGATACAGCCTACCGCTCAAAAGCCAATGAGGACTTCATGGAAAAGCATGGCTTTGTCTCCAGGGTTCACAGGAAAAAGCCTCATCTCAAGTCTATGCCCTGTCATATCCAGCGGTCCAATACGGGCAAGTCCGTTATCCGGTCGCGTGTCGAGCATGTTTTTGCCGATCAGAAATCACAGATGGGATTGTTCATACGCACCGTCGGTATCACACGGGCCACCATGAAAATTGGGCTGGCCAACATCGTCTACAACATGCGCCGCTTTATCTTCCTGGAGCGGATCAGTGCGACCGCGTAGCAGCTCAGCGGGGGCAATATCCCCTCACGGATCAAAACGCAGAGAAAAAATTACCCTGACAACCATCAATCAAAACGTCATAGCCCTGAAATCAGGCAACAGGAGTTCAAAAAAACGGTTCTTCGATCCCTCTAAGTCAATCATAAGTGATATTTCATGTGAATATGCAAATATAATGCACAGAAGCCCAATAGATAACTTTGATCACCGAACTGCTGCTACATGCCACACTCAAGAAGGAGACAGATAACTGACAAGGAACGCAACAGTTTCGCCCCAACCTGAGCCCACTATGGTGTGAAGTCTGGTTGTATCCCGAGACCATCAGCAATATTGTGATGTTTCGTTATCGGAATATCACTAACATAACCTCAGTCTATCAGCCAATCTTTATTGCCTTTTCATGATGGTAATACGAGTTCAAACCCCGCACACGATGCTAATTTTTTCAAGCATTTCCAGCAGTTAATCTAAAAAACGTTGATTTTTGATCCGCTCCTAAGCCAAACTGCGAGTAGATCGGATAACGATAACTGAACCACCAAAAAAACACCGTTAAAGGCCCTGTGGCAGGAAAACCCTGACCCAAGGGGATCTGATGTCGGGGATGATACGGCCTATCAGTCGAAGGCCAATGAGGCTTTCATTAGAAGATGAAGCATGACCGGCTCTTCATCATATTAAGTCTCTTCTGAAAAAGAATCAGAGTGTTTTTTTGAAATCTTCCAGAAGACGGGAGCCTCCCCCGGCCAGCAGACCAACATCGGTGCCGATGGCAACAAAGGTTGCCCCTGCGGACACGTAATTCCTCGCTAGAACAGGATCCGCTGTCAGAATGCCCGCAGCCTTTCCATGAGAAATAATTTTTTGTAGAGCCTCTTCGATGTGGCGCTGAACTTCCGGCTCTCCTGGTCGCCCGATATAACCGAGATCTGCGGCAAGATCTGCTGGCCCGACAAACACTCCGTCAATACCTTCAACAGCACAGATTTCATCCAGGGCCGCAAGGCCGAGGCGGCTTTCCACCTGTAGCAACAGACAAATTTCGTTTCCTGCGGTCTGGAGATAATCAGACACACGGTTGAAACGAGAAGCGCGCGCAAGGGCGGCACCCACACCGCGCACACCCTGCGGCGCGTAATGAACTGCGCGCACAAGCTCACGCGCTTGACCAGCGCTTTCGACCATTGGAACAAGGATGCTCTGTGCCCCGATATCAAGAAGCTGTTTGATCATCCAGGTCTCACCAACAGGCGGCCTGACAATGGCGTGACTGCTACTTCCTTCAATGGCTTGCAACTGCGCCATGATACTGCGGATATCGTTTGGCGCATGCTCACCGTCAATCAGCAGCCAGTCATACCCTGCTCCAGCGCATATTTCGGCTGTATAGGCATTGGCAAGAGCCACCCACAACCCAAACTGGCACTCCCCAGAACGCAGAGCCTTTTTGAATTCATTCACTGGTGCCGACATCAAGACACTCCTTATCTAAAAAAGCAGCTTACTGTTCCAAGAGGACCATAATCAGCCGTTATCGTATCACCGTGCCGGGCTTCGACCGGGCGGATGAAGGACCCTGCGAGAACAATCTGACCTGCATTGATGCCGCCGCCATATTGCGCCAGCCGGTTTGCCAACCATGCCACACCGCGTGCGGGATGATTGAGTACGCCTGCTCCCAGCCCAGTTTCCTCAACAACCGCGTTTCGGAAAACAATCGCGCCCACCCATCGGATGTCGATTTTATCGAGGACCGCCGGAACGGAACCAAGGACAATGCCTGCATTGGCAGCGTTATCCGAAATGGTGTCGATAATTGTCCGTGCGTGACCCGTTTCACGATCCACACGTACGATCCTCGTATCGAGAATTTCAAGTGCTGGAACGATATAATCCGTCGCGGCAATGACATCGAACATGCTGACTCCGGGTCCACGGAGTGATTTTTTCATCACGAAAGCAAGTTCGGCCTCAATCCTTGGCTGAATGAACCGATCAGCAGGTATTTCGGCACCATCATCAAAATGCATGTCATCAAGAAGAACGCCTGAATCAGGTGTATCGATGTTCAATGCGTATTGCATGGCTTTTGATGTCAGGCCAATCTTCCATCCTATGATTTTTCGTCCTGACGCCATCTTACGGCTGACCCAGGCATCCTGAATGGCGTAGGCATCATCAAGACAAGCATCGGGATAGCGTTGGGAAATCAGCCCCGTCTGTATTCGTGTTTTTTCTGCCTCATCCAGTTTATCTGCTTCTGCTCTGATCTGTTCGGGAGACAGCATTACGTCAGCTCCTCATCAGCAACGGAATTACGAAGAACACCCAGCCCGTCGGCAGCAACTTCAATGACATCGCCAGGCGTCAGCCACACTGGCGGATCGAAGCGGGCTCCCGCTCCTGTTGGTGTTCCGGTGACAATGACATCGCCAGGAACAAGTGTTGTAAAGGTTGATATGTAGGAAATAATTTTCTTGAAAGAAAAGATCATCCTCGAGGTACGGTCCTGCTGACGGATCTCACCATTGACACGGGTGCTCAACGCGATATCGCGGATTTGATCTTCTGAGGTAAATGGAATCAGCCAAGGACCGATTGAACCAGTGCGATCGAAATTTTTCCCCTGTGTAACATTGAATTTCGCATGCCTGACCCAATCACGGATCGTGCCCTCGTTACAGAGGGTCAGAGCGGCGACGTGATCAAGAGCATTTTCCTGAGAGATTCGCCGTCCAGCCTTCCCTATTACGAGGACGATTTCCCCTTCATAGTCGAGCTGTAAAGATTCCGGTGGTCTTATCAGAGCCTCTTTATGGCCTACGAAACTGCGCGGAAAGCGAATAAACAGGGACGGATTGGACGGCGCAGCCTGACCATCCTTGTATTCTTCGTTGCGATCGGGAAAATTAACGCCGACGCATATAATTTTTTCTGGATTGGTAACAGGAATTTCGTAGCGAATATCCTCTTCACGGAAATCGACCAACCGTGGCGCGGATGTTGCCAGTTCGCTCAGCGCGCCTGCTTCGATAACCTCTCGCAGGCCGGGCCACCGATCACCATAGAGGCGCGATAAATCCGTGATTCCCCGATCATGAAGTAATCCGTAGAGGGTTACATTCTCATAGGAAAAAGTAAGAAATTTTGCAGTCATGGAAAAATTTCGCTTTCTGATCAGGCAATGCCGCCAAGGCAGATATATTTGAGCTCTGTAAAGTCATCGAGACCGTATCGCGAGCCTTCCCGTCCGAGGCCGGACATCTTGATTCCGCCGAAAGGTGCTTCCGCGGTTGAGATAGCTCCTGTGTTAACACCCACCATTCCGTATTCGAGTGCTTCGCTCACGCGAAAGACCCGAGCGACATCACGTGTGAATACATAGGATGCCAGTCCAAATTCAGTATCGTTTGCGGCAGCTATCACTTCCTCCTCTGTCTCAAAACGGATCAGCGGAGCTAAAGGCCCAAAAGTTTCTTCGTGGACCACACGCATCTGACTGGTCACGTCGGTTAGCACGGTTGGCTCAAAAAACAGTCCGCCCAGCGCATGTGATTTTCCACCCGCAAGAACACATGCGCCATGTTCAATCGCATCTGTAATATGCTCTCTGACCTTCTCCACAGCAGCATTGTCGATAAGCGGGCCGAATGTAACGTCTTCCGCGAAACCGTTTCCTGTTTTCAGGGACGTGATTTTTTTAGTCAGGGCTTCTGCGAAGTGGTCATAAACACCTGACTGGATATAAAGCCGGTTTGCACACACGCAGGTCTGACCATTATTTCTGAATTTCGCAATCAGTGTGCCGTCCACGGCGGCATCAACATCTGCATCGTCGAACACGATCAGAGGTGCGTTTCCGCCCAGTTCAAGACCGAGTTTTTTGATTGTCGGCGCACATTGAGCATATAAAAGCGCACCAACCTCGGTTGATCCGGTAAACGTCAGTTTACGCACGGCAGGATTCGATGTCATCTCCGCGCCAATTTCTCTGGCGCCTCCGGTAATGACACTGAAAAGTCCTGCGGGAAGACCCGCTCTTTCCGCCAGAATCGCCAAGGCAATGGCTGAGAACGGTGTCTGTATTGCCGGTTTGAGCACGATAGCACAGCCAGCGGCCAAAGCCGGGGCGACTTTGCGCGTAATCATCGCATTGGGGAAATTCCAGGGCGTGATCGCCGCAACAACGCCAACGGGTTGGCGGGCTACCAGAATACGCTTATCGGCTTGATGCCCCGGAATGAGATCACCATACAGGCGGCGAGCCTCCTCGGCAAACCAGAGGATAAAGCTGGCTCCATACTCAATTTCGCCCTCTGCTTCCTTTAGGGGCTTTCCCTGTTCGAACGTCATGATTCTGGCAAGATCGGCCTTACTGGCCATGACGAGATCATACCACCGACGCAGAAAGGCAGCGCGTTCGGCTGCTGTGCGGGCTGCCCAAGTCCGCTGGGCACGCACAGCGGCCGATATTGACTCTGCTGTTTCTGCCTCACCAAGATCAGGGACCGAGCCAATAAGCTGTCCTGTCGCAGGATCGGTTACAGGGATGGAAGATGACGATGACGCCGCAACCCAGCGGTCACCCACCAGCGCAGCTTCCCGAAACAGGGATGGATCCTGAAGCTTCATGGCCCGATCTCTTTTCTTACGGCGCGATGATCGGGCTGGCCGTCGCCACAGGCTGCCTCGTTTCAAGACCTCGGAATTCGCTACCATGTTCAAACCATGATCTAGGCGCCGGTGCTCCCCACAATGTCTGGCGCTGAGGGTCTGTTAATTGCCATTTGATTGGTTCGAGATCAGGATCGACCGTCTGATAGTCCGAGCAGTAGATTTCTGTGCGGTGTCCATCCGGATCAAGCAAATACAGGAAGAACGCGTTGGAAATTCCATGACGACCAGGGCCACGTTCGATATTGGCAAGATAACCGGTGGTGGACATCAGATCGAGGAGATCAATGATATTCAGTGGGGTCGGCACCCAGAAAGCTGTGTGGTGTAGGCGCGGCCCGACACCACTTGTGAACGCCATGTCGTGCACACCACCCTTGCGGTGCATCCAGGCTGCCCATAAGCGGCCTGTGCTTTCGTCTTCCGTATATTCTGTCACGCGGAAGCCTAAATTATTATAAAACTCGACCGATGCATCAACATCGGGTGAAAAGCAGTTGAAATGGTCAATGCGTAGCGGTTTTACCCCGTGATAGAGCGCATATTTCTGGTGAATCGGCTCCAGACGGTCCATTTTGAAGTAGAGTTCGAGCGGGATACCGAAATTATCGTGCGTCCGCAGAGTACGCCCCTGATAGGGGCGCTCGATCCACTCGACCTTATGATCCAGATTGCGGAAGTACCGCTCCGCCTTGTCCAGATCTTCTTCTGAAAAAACTTTAAGACCCAGATAACCGACTTCTCCTTTCTCACCGCGGCGTAACACCATGCAGTGATGTCCCCGCTCCTCAAGCGCACGCAGATAGACATGATCTGCATCTTCGTCTGTGACCTGCAAACCGAGCAGGTCCGCGTAATAGGTACGGCTGCGGGCCAGATCGGTCACCACCAGTTCGACATGGCTAAGACGCAGAATATTGAAATCTGGGTAAAGGTTGAACGGGCTGATCGGCATTCTTATTCTCCACTCGTTTGTCTGACGGTCCTGTCAGGTACGATTTTTATTTTTATGAAGTCCGAAAACCCGGCCTGTCAGGCCAGTTTCGGAATAGTGTGGACGCCTGTTGCAAAGGAAACATTCTTGGTTTCCATATAAAAATCGAATGACCAGTCTCCGCCATCGCGGCCTATGCCGGAGGCTTTGACACCGCCAAACGGTGTATCGAGGTGCCGCACATTCTCTGAATTCACCCAGATCATGCCGGCCTCAAGCTTGTCCGAAACACGGAAGGATCTGGTAACATCTGAAGTCCAAAGATAAGCAGCAAGTCCGTATTGGGTGTCATTCGCCAGAAGAACGGCCTCATCTTCCGATTGGAAGGGAATTGCGGTCAGAACTGGGCCAAAGATTTCTTCCTGCGCAATGCGCATATTGTTGGTTGCATGTGTGAAAAGTGTAGGGGCAACATAACATCCACCACCAGGACCATCGGCCTTTCCACCACCGGCAGCTATCGTGGCACCTTCTTCCTTACCGATCCCGATATATTCAAGAACTTTCTTTTCATGAACCGGATGAATAAGCGGACCGACAACCGTGGCTGGATCTAGCGGATGCCCTACTTTTATGGTCTTTACACGCTCGGCAAGAGTAGCGGTAAACTTGTCATAGATGCTTGCCTCCACCAGAAGACGTGAAGATGAAGTACACCGCTCCCCATTGAGAGAGTAAATCATGAACAAAGCCGCATCTGCTGCACGTTCCAAGTCCGCGTCAGCAAAGACAATAATTGGATTTTTCCCGCCGAGTTCAAAATGAAAACGCTTCAGAGTATCTGCGGCCTGCTTCATGATCAGCGAACCAGTTCCACTTTCCCCAACAAAGGCGATCGCCTTGATATCCGGGTGTCGTGTCAGTTCCGCGCCAGCGTCTTCTCCAAAGCCATTCACTAGATTCCACACGCCGGGGGGCAATCCAGCTTTCTCAGCAATCTCCACCAGAACCGATGCCGTGATGGGTGAAAACTCCGCAGGTTTATGAACAACCGTGCAGCCGGCGGCCAAAGCGGGCGCGATCTTCCACGTTGAGAGCATAAAAGGCGTATTCCACGGAGTGATAACACCCACCGGCCCCACAGGATTACGCGTGGTTATATTGGCCTGTCCGCCTGTGGGCAGAGAAAGTCCGTTACGGGCAGAAGGCGCCTTGTCTGCAAAATACCGGAAATTTTCGGCACCGCGAAGCGCCGCCTTTGACATGAACCGCAGCGACTGACCTGTATCCAGACACTCCAGAAATGCAATTTCTTCGGCACGCGCTTCAATGGCATCAGCGATAGTGTGCAAAATCTCCCGACGCTTCGCTCCGCTCAACGCAGCCCACGCAGGTTGAGCCGCCTTCGCAGCTTTTGCTGCCTGATCAATGTCTCGCGCATCACCTTTCGCAACGAACGCCAGCGGCTTGAGATCAATTGGCGATAGTGTTTCAAAAACCTCGCCACTGATCGCGGGGCATTCTTTCCCACCAATACGGTTGAGAACACCTTTTTCGCGGATACGTGTAATGTATTCGTTCGCCTTTCTTGCATTTTCTTCTAAAGTTGACATTCATCTTATCCTTTCCAAGCTTTCGGCTTTTGTTTTTGTTCTGTTTTTACTGTTTTCTTAGCCGATCATGCATGGCGTTTTTCTTCCAACTCAGCGTTGACTCTATTTCTCGTATCTCTAGTGAAAGAGCGAAATTTTGCGTTTCCAATAAACCGGACATCGCATTCGTAGCTGTGAAAAAAATAGCTTCTCCTGCCCGCTTTTTCTCTTCTTGAGACCGGCCCCTCCCAATGCGGAAAGACATATCGACAAACCCATTCTCCGGAAGAGCATCAGCAACCGCCCATGCCGATGCTTCAAAAGCCCTGACTCGGATCGCGCCTATTTCAAAAAGCCCGGTTCCCAGGACTGCATCCCGAAGTTTGAGACATAATTCTGTAAAATCCACCTTTCCTCGTAGATTTGCAGAATATTCGAGAGATAAGTGCGGCACGGGAATCCTCCCACCTCAGTCAGCACATTTACTTAACTTGTTAATGTTATAGCGGCATGTCAGTTAATTTGAGGTCTCACATTCACGTTACGCTCCCTCGTTCCATATTTCGTGATATCCTCTCGATAACCTTTTCAACCCAAGGTGAAATATGACTATCCCAAAGCGGCCACCACCAGCGCAGGACTCGCACTCCGCCTCACGCGCCAATCCGTCCGAATTACCGCACGAAGCCACAAAGGCTTTGCCTATTGCGCTGCTGAGGGCGAGAGAAGCGCTTATGTCCCGCTTTCGTCCCATGCTTGCTGAACACGATTTCACATCCCAGCAGTGGCGCGTTATCAGACTTCTGAACGAGCATTCCACACTCGATGCAGCGCAACTTGCAGAAAAAGCCTTCATCCTGCCCCCCAGCCTGACACGTATCCTTGCCAATCTGGAAGCACGTGATCTGGTGACGCGGGTCCAGTGCGCGTCAGACCGTCGGCGTTATCTCTTTAGGCTGACATCCCTCGGCGAGACCTCTTTCCAAAAAATCTATCCAGACAGGGTAAAAATTTACAAAGAAATAGAAGCATATTTTGGAAAAAGAAAAATAGCGCTCCTTCTTGAACTCCTGGATGATCTTGCTCAATTTTGAGAAGCGTTCAGTTCGATACAATCCCGGCAGTCGCGCCAACAAAGGCTCGATCAAGATACAAAAGCGGATGCCCTACTGTTGAACACCGAATGCTCTGGACTTCCCCAAAGAGCACATAATGTGTTCCAACAACGTGATGCGCCGTAATCTTGCAATCGAACGAGGCAATCGCATCCGCTAGTGCGTGATTCCCGGACGGCAGGCACTCCCACATACCGGACGCATAGCGCTCATTCATATCAGTGACCTTCCCGGCAAAATATTCCGCCAGATCAACATGATCATGGCTGAGAACATTCACACAGAAAACACCATTCCGAAGAAAAAGATCACATTGGCTGGACCGCCTGTTCATGCAGACAAGCAGGGTTGGCGGGCTGTCCGTCACCGAACACATGGCCGTTGCGGTAAATCCGCCCCGCCCCGCTTCCCCAGCAGAGGAAATGACGTTGACGGATGCCCCGACCCTCGCCATCGCCGCACGAAACTCAAGCTGAACAGCTCCAAGATCGGGCAACGCTACCTGTTGCTTAAGTGTAGTGGTCATATCACACCTCACTCCGCAGCTTTCGCCGGAGACAGCCATGTGTCACCAGTCCAACCATTTTCATCATAATCGTTCAAACAGGTATCAACGAGTTCTTCCATTTGACGCAGCACCGTGCCTCGTTCTGCTCCTTTGAGAATTTGCAAGCGCACATCCTCCGGACTACCTGCATAATTCAGTTCATAAAGTGCGTGCCGCCCGCCGAACTCGGTGCCCGTTGCATCCCACAACAGTTTCATGATCTTGATCCGGTCCTTGTGGCTGATGCCGTTTGAACCACGAACATACTGTGCAAGATAACCGTCTATCTCCGGGTTAGCGAAATCCTTGACCGAAGACGGCAAATAAATAAGCCCCGAAGCCACACAGCGACGCACAAGGTCTATCACCCGCGGGTAGGCGTCTGACATAAAGGCACGATAGGTCAACGCAGCTTCAAGGTTGGGAAGCACCGCACCATTGTGCCACTGCTGCGGAGCGCGCGCCATGGCATTGGAAAGCGACCAGAAAAGATGACGCAACCCAATCACCTCACCCAATGCCGCCTGATTACCGCGAAAGGCATCTCCACCCGTGCAGCGGAGCGCTTTGGCAAGAACGCCAGCCAGAAAGTCCAACTTGACAGCAAAGCGCGTGCACCCCTGAAAGCAATACCCCTGCATAAAGCCCGAGCCTATGGGGAAAGACAGGATTTTCTTTGCATCCCGCAGAATGAGAACGTCCTCCCACGGCACAAAAACATTATCCAGCACCAGGATGGCGTCATTTTCATCGAACCGCGAGGAAAGCGGATAATCAAACGGAGAGGAGACCGTGTTCGCTGTCTCTTCATAAGACGTACGGCAGATCATTTTAATGCCGGGGGCATTCATCGGGGCGATGAATGTTACAGACATTGACGGATCTTCTGTCACTGTTGCGGAGCTTTGAGCCAGAAGATTGTAGTGGGTCAGGGCAGACGACGTTGCGACAACCTTTGCGCCAGACACATAAATGCCTGCGTCCGTCTCTTTTGTAATATGGACAAAGACATCCTTGACCTCTTCGGCCGGTTTGTGCCGGTCAATAGGCGGATTTACAATTGCGTGATTAAGGAACAATACCTGTTCCTGTGTCTTTTTATACCATGCCCGTGCGTTGTCAGCGAAAGGACCATACCACTCCGCGTTCGCTCCCAACGTATTTGTCAGCGCAGCCTTGTAATCTGCCGTTCGACCCATCCAGCCATACGTCATTCTCGCCCACCCGGCGATAGCTTGCTGTTGGCCCACAAGATCTTCAACAGACTTAGGCGATACAAAGCTTTTATGGGTAAAGCCGCCATTGCCTGTGTCTGTTTGAGTTGTCAGAATTTTGCTGTGTTCTGGCTGGTGGAGAGCATCATACAGCCGCGCTATTGAACGCGCCGAATTTCGCATGGCCGGATGCGTGGTGACGTCGTCTATGCGTTCTCCATTAATATAAACGTTTCGACCATCACGAAGTGACTCGAGGTATTCCGCGCCCGTGAAAGGACGCTTGATGATGGTAGACGGCTTAGCGCCTGCACCACATAGCCCTGAGGAATCATCCATTTCCGATCATCCTTTATTATTCTTCTTGAAACCGATGGTATATTTTCTGAAACTAAGAGAGAATGCAGAAAATAAAGAAAAACTTGGACTTTTTTAAATGCCCCAAAAACCCGAGATTCCGAGCTTTCTGACATATGGCATCAACACAAAAACTGATGACATAGGCTTTGTGCATGTTGAAAACGTTATGGATCGCAAATCCCTCCATAACGGCCACGTTCCAGCCCACAGGCACGAGCAGATTTTTCAGTTGTGTTTTTGGACAGACGGATCGGGCGCGTATGTCATTGAAGATCGGTTAATTGAATTCCAAGCACCGATGTTTGTCTTTATTCCTGCTCGGGTCGTGCATGGGTTTTCTGTATCATCGGGCTCTGATGCAATCGTGTTTTCTCTTGCCAGCAGTTATACTGATACCGACCCACTTTTTAAAAGCACTGCCGCCCGCACACCGCTGGTTCTGGGCAGTCCGGAGCAACCAAAACCTACCCCGCTGATGCTGACACTTATGCAGGCGGGTTATGAGCGTTACAGAATCGCTCCCGAGACATCACAGAGCGTTATTCGTGGTCTTGCCATAGCAATTTTAGGTGAAGCACTTTCCCTGACCCGTTCTGCACGGGTTCCCGATGAAAGTGCCGCAGCAGTCAGAATCCGGTCTCTCATAGAGGAGCATTTTCGTGATGCGTGGTCGATTACCGATTACGCACGCGCGCTTGGTCAAACGCCATATCAAATCAACACGACGACACAGGCCGCCTTCGGCCAAAGCCTGAAACGGCTGATCATTGAGCGCAGATTACTAGAAAGTAAACGGCTTCTTGCATTTACCATCCGCCCTATCGAGGCCATTGCCGCTGAAGTCGGAATCCCTGACCCCGCTTATTTCTCCCGATTTTTCCATACTTTTTCTGGCCTTTCGCCTCGAGAATGGAGACGGCAATGGGCAGAAAATACTAAAGACAGCTTACTGACAGGCATACCAGACAACACGCCTGCGTGAGGTGGCACGGTATACGTTGTTTTAATTAACATGATAATTAAATTGGTCTACAGACAGCAGGAAGGAGGAGGCCTTCTGTTTCCAGAGACGACACCGCAAGGCTTACCAACTCCCTTTTCCTGGCTCAATCGTACAAAGTCACGCTAAATATAAAAAGAAAAAGGCGGACCAAAATGTCTAACAATGAAAATATATTCAACACTAGACAGCGAAACATTGGATTCAGATCGTCCGATATCGCAGCCATTTTTTACCTGATTTTGGTTACCTGTGGAGTCATATACCTCGTCTTGAATGTCCAGGGGCATCCGTTCCTTTTGGCTTATATAAAATTTTTCTTCCTGGCCTCCTTTGGCGAATGCCTGAGGCGCCGTATTACGCAAGACAACTGGATCCCGGATCATTTGATTGCGCGGGCTCTCATTTGGGGCTGCTTTGGCGTCTGGATTGCAATGTCATTCATGATTATGGATTCAGGCGTTAGATGGTTTGTTGGTACCAGCTCTCTATCTAAACCGGTCACTGCTTTCGCTATCAGTGCGTGGATGAATATCTTTTCCGGGTACGGTTTCTTCATGATGCTAACCCATTTTATCACGGACCGAATGCTGGATGAGGGTATAAAGGCTCCGACCGAATACCTACGTTCCAACGGATTCCCCCGTTGGGCAAAAATTGTTGGCTTATGTCTGATTTTTTTCTGGACCCCAGCACATACCATCACGTTTCTATTGCCCAATATATGGCGGGTTGTTTTTGCCGCTTATCTCAGTGTGGCGCTAGGAGCGATCCTTTCTTTTGCATCGGATTCCGGTTCCCGCGCAGCACGCACCGCGTGAAGCAGTTTTTCCCTGCTGTGCACGCTCTTTTATCCAGGACAAAGATCCCTACGCTTCTGTCTGAATAATAATAAAAATTCAGTCAGAGAGGAGTGTTTCATGAAATTCGTCTGTATACGGTCCGTACTTACGCGGCACCGTCTGTCATGGTTTTGGGCAAATCTCGTATGCGTCAGTCTCGCACTATCAACCCTGTTCCACGTTGCACTGGCAGAGGAAACCACAATAACCTCGCCTCCTCCACCCAACAGTCATTTTTGGGATTCGGTACGCCTTACCAAAGAATTGCAGGACCGCTACGTCAATGTACAGGGACCGATTACACTTGTGCCTTCGGAACTGCCTCCTCAAGTATTGGCTGGCGCGCCTCTTCTGGTGTCACCTGGCACCCCGGCACCAAAAGGACCTTTAACATTCCTAGGCCGATTTCTAACGCACATTGGTTTAACGCCGCACGCAATTTTCAACCAGCTCTATATGACAAATCCTGACATTGGACCACGCCCTGGCCGTTTTTCTCTTGGAACCGGCATTGTGTTGGGATTGGATGCCAATCTTCAGAAAATTATGGGAATCAAAGGGGGGGAAATTCATTTTGAAGAAATTCTCTTTCGGCCCACTGTAAATGGTGGATACCCCGCAGGCCCTGCATGGGCTGGAGCCGTTGGAAATTATTTTGCAGGCATTGATCAGCATAATGATATTGCAGGAGGCTGGCTCGCACTACTGACATATCAGCAAAAACTCTTTTATAATCGTGTTAACTTTTCTGTGGGTAGAACCCACCCTCGGCGGTATTTTTTCTTTAATAACTGCGATAACTTCCTTAACTGCACAGATCCGATCATGCAGGCATCCGCCGGTATACTGCCGCCTCCGTATGCAACATGGGGCAGCTACATCACTGCACGTATGTTTCATGACATCAGTTTTGAGATGGGTGCTTTCGAGGCCAATATGAATCAGTATTTCCAACACGGAAACGGATGGCGTTGGGACACCCGCACGGCCTCAGGTTATCTTCTGCTGGGCGGCTTCAATTATAGAAGGCTTCAGATTTCACACCTTTACGGCGGCCGGTATCAGTTGTCCGGCTTCTTTAACAGTTCCCAATATAAAGACCCTTACACCAATACAACACATTATGGACGAGCCGGTGCCGAATTTCGCGGCCAACAGCTCATCTGGCGCCGGGACCATAGGCACCCAGTCCCTTCCCCCTTACCTGAAGGTCTTAATGCGTTCGGGGCACTCGGCTTTGCCGCAGACCCTGCTGCTCCCTTCAAAGCACTTGCAGAAGGGGGTTTTAGTTATCATGGGCACTTTAAACGCACGTTAGACCGGGAACAGATTAAATTCAGCTACGTACGGGCTTCCAAACACCAGATGCTCTATCAGCAGCGAACACGTATTCAAAATGGAGGAGACCCGCGAATAGGCTCCCAGAATATCATGCGCCTGGAGGTCAGTGGGCATATCTCCATCGTTCCCGGAATCGCGTTCGAGCCAAGCATTCAATACATTTTTAATCCTGACAATTACTATAATCCCGCAGCAAAGAAGATTAGTTCAAATGGTATCGTTCTTGCTGGTCAGTTGATGATCGACATGGGCTTCCTCTCGGGCCTTTCGGCACACTGAGAGAATACTGCACTCGCCCTTTACAAAATTCTTATTCTAAAAAACTTGATTAATATTTATAAGATGTTTTGTAAGAAGAATGTTTACTATACCCACTCTAACGTTAGGATTAACACCGACACTCATCCTGTAATTACTCTGGCCAGCCGGCTGTTCCCTCCCTGTCACTTATCGTCAGTTATGAGATAACACTCTGCTTCAAGAGGAAGAATAACATTCAGGGAACCTAATTCTAGAAAAAGGCAAGGGTAGATTCCGCTCATTTCTGTCGGCTCTTATAGAAAAAATACGATCTTGGGAGATCGAGAAATCAGAATCCTGCTCGTTTCCAACCTGCCGGTTCTTGTATTGCTTTCCCGCGTTTTTTTAGCTCTAGCAAGTACGTTTCAAGCATCATTTCTGCTGCAAACCGCAATGTCTTGCTCAATTTTGGATATGCACGCTCAAAAATATTGGAAAATTCCTGAACCTCATGCGTCAGAATATTTTCAATTTGATGCAGTTTTTCATATCTCTTTTCCAAAAGTTGTTCAATGAACGAATATGGTTTCAGAATCTCTGGCCCGTGCCCGGGCAGAAAAATTCGAGCGTTAAGAGCCTGCACGCGTTCCAGGCTTTCAATATAATCACCCAGATCACCATCCGGCGGTGGAGGAACCAAGGTGGTTGACCATCCCATCACATGATCACCGCTCAGCAAAACTCCATCAGACCGTTCAAGACAAATATGATCTTCTGCATGGCCTGGCGTATGGATAACCCGCATACCCGCAATTTCAGCTCCGTGAAGAAGGTCTTTATCCCCTTTTAACGGACCCGACGGAAACTTGAAAACAGGAACGTTAGCACGCAATGCAAGAGCATGGGCCCCGTCAAAATGATCATGATGCCAGTGCGTGACAATAACATGGCTGATTGTGCCGGAAACTCCGCAAATAGCATCCAGATGCGCAGGATCATCCGTTCCTGGATCAACTACGGCGGTACCGGCTGCATGGGTTATAAGCCACGTATTTGTTCCATGATACGTCATGGAGTGGGGATTAGGTGCTACAATGCGCCTGATCCCATCCACAACATCCATGGGCTTTCCATAGACTGGGGTTTCTTCTCGTAACCGCCAATCTGTCTGCAACGCTGCTTTCATGTTATTCCTGCGGTAAAAGAGCCGCCCGATTGCGCCAGTTTGATCAATAAAGCCGAAGGTTCTGAACCTGCTCCCCCTACAGCGGCAGCAGCTTCCACTTCCCTCAAAACATTAGGCAAACCCATTTTATCAGCCGCAAACATCGGGCCACCCTGAATACGGGGAAAGCCATACCCATTTACAAACACAATATCGATATCAGACGCAGAGGACGCAACTCCGCTTTCCATTACCTTGGCACCTTCATTTGCAAGAACGGCAAGAAGACGACGTTGAATGGCTTCAGCACTCAATTTAACGTGACGACTCCCCGCCTGTTTTCTTCCTGCTTCAATCAGAGCACACGCTTCATCGTCCAGTTCGGGTGAAGCCGAAGCATAAGAATACCAGCCCTTACCGGTCTTTCTGCCAAGACGCCCTGCCTCGCAAAACATATCAGGTATTTTCACATACCGCTCGTTCGGATTGCGTGTTGCACTCTGCCGCTTTCTCATGGCCCATGCAATATCCAGCCCGGAAAGGTCCGCTACAGCAAATGGCCCCATAGCAAAGCCATAAGATTGCATGGCCTGGTCAATGTCCTGCGGGGACACCCCATCTTCCATTAAATATTCAGCGTGCTTACGATAATGTGAAAATATTCTATTCCCAATAAATCCTTCGCCAACAGCGGCAACTACGGGGAGTTTCCGTATTTTCCGTCCTAAAGAAATTGCTGTTGCCAAAGCATCCGGTGCTGTTTTGGCACCACGAATAACTTCAACCAAACGCATAATATGCGCAGGAGAGAAGAAATGCAGCCCCAGCACATTCTCTGGCCTTTCGGCACATCCGGCAATTGCGTCAAGATCCAGATAAGATGTATTTGTTGCGACAACCGTATGGGCCTGCACGACTTTATTAAGACTACGGAAAATATCTTCTTTTACTTCCATGGATTCGAATGCTGCTTCAATCACAAAATCCACATTCTTTAACGCGTCCCACTCATGGGAAATCTGTATTTTTTTAAATCGTCTTTCTGCCTCTTTTTCGCTAATTCTTTTTGTTTCAATCTGTTTGGCATAAAGACTTGCAATGCGTTTCTGGCATGCAGCTACCGCAGCAGCACCACGCTCTATAATCACAACGTTTAATGCTGCATCCGCTGTGGTAACAGCAATTCCCGCTCCCATCGTTCCGCCACCAATAATCCCGATACGGGAAAAATGGCGCGGTTGGGCTTTTTCACTTGCCGGCAAACGTCCTGTAGCGCGTTCTGCAAGGAAAAGATAACGGAGCGCTTTTGCCTCATCACTTTCGCGCAACCGCAGGAAAGCCTCTCGTTCAAGGGAGAGTCCTTGTGCAAAAGGCTCTGTCTCGGCTGCTTTAACCACCCGCACGGCTTCCAGCACAGCCGTAGCCCCCTTGGCCCGCTTAAGGATGCTCTTCTCTGCGTCCTGAACATCAGTTTTCGAAGCACATGGCACATCACGGTCGGACAGCCTGCGCTTGGGAGTATTTTCCGCCAAAGCAATAACGTCCGTTAACATTCTGTCCTCTGGCATGAGCGCATCTAAAATACCAAGATGCAAAGCCTCTTTTCCAGAAATTATTTTTGCGCTTCCAATCAACTCAAGCGCTGTTGCTACCCCTGTCAATCGAGGCAAGCGTTGCGTACCGCCAGCACCGGGAATAACCCCCAGTTTTGTCTCTGGCAGCCCCACACGACTACGCTCAGCGCCAACACGAAGATCACATGCGAGGCCCAACTCCAGCCCTCCCCCTAAAGCAGCACCATCAATGGCCGCAAGAATTGGTTTTTTCATTGCATCAATCGCGGCCACAACCTCTGGCAAAAATGGTTGAGCTGGCGGTCTGGACATCTCGCGAATGTCTGCCCCTGCAACAAACTGTCCGTTCTGGCCTGTCAATACCACAGCCGCTACGGTGGGGTCTTCCGCCAACTCGCGGAGCATATGCAGCAATGACGCTCTTACTGTATCAGACAGAGCATTTACGGGTGGATTATCAATTGCCACGACGGCAATTTTATCATGACGCGACACACGAACGACAGGTTGAGATATGGTCTGCATTGTCTCAAACCTTTTCAATCAAAGCGGCAATACCCTGCCCAACGCCGATACACATGGTTGCCACAGCGCGACGCCCCGCTCCCTGCTCCATGGCATTTACCGCTGTCATAGCCAGCCGCGCACCCGACATTCCTAACGGATGTCCCAGCGCTATGGCACCCCCATGGGGGTTCACATGATCAGCATCATCAGGCAACCCAAGCTGACGTAAAACAGCCAATGCCTGTGCGGCAAATGCTTCATTCAGTTCCAGAACGTCGATATCTTTCACTGAAAGAGCGTTTCGCTGGAGCAATTTCTCTGTGGCGGGAGCCGGAGCAATCCCCATGATCCGGGGGGCTACGCCCACAGTTGCCACTGAAACCAGGCGCGCTTTGGGCTGCAAGCCATGGCGGCGTATTCCGTCTTCACTTGCCAGAACAAGAATCGCTGCACCATCATTCACACCAGAAGCGTTGCCAGCAGTCACACTTCCACCATCACGAAATGGTGTTCTTAGCTTGGACAATGTTTCGGGGGTTGTTGAGGGGCGGATATGTTCATCATCCGTTACCCAGCTTTTTTCGCCTTTTGCAGGGCCAGAGATCTGCACGGGTGAAATTTCACGTGCAAAGAAGCCGCTTGCCTGAGCGGCGGCTGCACGTTTGTGTGAGCGAGCAGCAAAAAGATCCTGATCGTAGCGAGAAATTCCAAACTGTTCCGCCACGTTTTCGGCCGTTTCAGGCATGGAATCCACACCGAACCGCGCCTGAAAAACGGGATTGATAAAACGCCAGCCGATGGTCGTATCATACATCTCGCAATGGCGGCCAAATGCGTGCGTTGCCTTGCCTGTTACAAACGGAGCGCGTGTCATGCTCTCCACCCCACCAGCCAAAACCAGATCTGCATCTCCGGCAATAATGCGATAGGCCGCCATGCCCACAGCATCCAAGCCGGAACCGCATAACCTGTTGATTGTGGTGCCCGATACGCTTTCAGGAAGCCCTGCCAGCAGAAGTGCCATACGGGCTATGTTGCGGTTATCTTCCCCTGCCTGATTGGCGCACCCGAGAATCACATCATCAATGCATTCCCAATCCAGTGCTGCATGCCGCTCACGCATGACACGCAGCGGATGTGCCGCAAGATCATCTGTCCGAATATCGCGTAAAATACCTGCATAGCGGCCTATGGGTGTGCGCGTATAATCACAGATATAAGCATGCCTCATGAAATATCTCCTGCCCGCCCGGATATTACGGGAATATTCCAAAACGGCTCTGTGCTTAGGCAGCTAACAGATCGTGAAAGGCTGTCTCTAACGTCAGGGAACTCATCCCGGCATTGATTCGTAAAGCGTGGGACAAATGCACCAAAGAAAAACGCTTTCTGACATATTGGGTTATCATCCATCGGCTGCCTCCGTTTTTTTTGATTTATTGACAGATGTAGACTTCTGTCAGAATATATCAACCGTCCGGTTGGTCAATATATTAATACGTGATGTCCTTCGCCTGAAACAAAAACAAGATCGGCTCTACCGACCCACAAGGAATATCCCATGACTACAGTGCTCGTTGAACGGCATCCTGGCTGGCTTTCCATAACTCTCAACAGGCCAGAACGCCTTAATTCGCTTAACGATGAAATGCATGCAGCGTTACGGGCAGCCCTGACAGAAGCGCGAGAAGACCCATCATGCAGGGCCGTTCTGCTTACAGGCTCAGGAAGAGGGTTTTGTGCTGGTCAGGATCTTTCCGAGCGGCTTCGCGCACCAGATGCCGCAGCTCCTGATCTTGGACATACAGTAGAGACATTTTATAATCCTCTCATCCGGCAACTTCGGTCCCTGCCTAAGCCCATAGTGTGCGCCGTCAACGGTGTGGCAGCGGGCGCGGGCGTGAATATTGCCCTGGCTTGCGACATTGTGATTGCAGGCAAGGGAGCACGATTTGTACTTTCCTTTGCCAAACTTGGCCTTATTCCCGATTCTGGGGGCACCTACCACCTCCCCCGCCTTGTTGGTGAGGCTCGTGCCCGGGGACTTGCTTTACTGGGCGAGCCCCTCTCAGCAGAAACCGCTGCGGATTGGGGGCTCATCTGGAAGGCTGTTGAAGATCAAAACCTTCATGGAGAGGCTTTCTCTCTTGCAAAACACCTTTCTGAACAGCCGACTTTTGGCCTGGGCCAGATAAAATCTGCCCTCAATGCATCATCCCATAACACATTGGACCAGCAACTGGACCTTGAGCGCGACCTGATGCGCCGTGCTGGCCAGACAGATGATTACGCTGAAGGGGTAGCCGCTTTCATCGAAAAGCGAAAGCCGCATTTCAGCGGTTTGGGATAATCGCTATGTCTTACGAAGGCACTGCCTGTTTTACAGTCTTCCTTGTTCCAAAAGCTGCAAAACCTTGGACCACGCTTTTCATGAAAAAAGACAGAGCACAAAAAAACCTCAACATTGGCAGGGAAAATGCTCATGTCATCAATGGTTTCTCTGCCCTAAAAAACAACATCTAACCGATACAGTGCCTACAGGACGAACGTTTTACAAACCGAACCTTCCCAAAACAACAGCCCCGCAAAGAGGCGATATGAGGTTACGATGAACGCCACCGTCTACACCCCGGCTTACCCCCATCCGGAAGCCATACATGACATTGCTGCGCTATCTCGCGATGAACTGATGTTCATTCAGCTTGAGCGTATGAAATGGTCTCTTCGCCATGCCTATGAGAATGTCGCTTTATACCGTAACCGATGCATAGCGGCGGGCGTCCATCCGGACGATCTCTGCTCATTATCTGATCTGGCCCGGTTCCCGACAACAACCAAAGCAGACCTACGCGATACCTACCCTTTTGGAATGTTTGCCGTGCCACAGGAAAGGCTTGCACGCATTCATGGTTCTTCCGGCACCACAGGAAAACCCATAGTTGTCGGATACACCCATGCGGATCTGGATATGTGGGCGGGCATTGTCGGGCGCTCAATCCGCGCGGCAGGCGGACGGCCCGGCATGAAACTGCATAATGCATATGGCTATGGGTTGTTTACAGGCGGCCTCGGCATGCATTTGGGAGCTGAACGTATGGGCTGCACCGTTATTCCCATGTCTGGCGGCATGACGGAACGGCAGGTGCAACTGATTGAGGACTTCAAGCCGCAAATCATTACGGTTACCCCCTCCTACATGTTGGCCCTGCTGGATGAATTCCGGCGACAGGGTTTGGACCCTCGGGCTTCTTCCATAAAGTATGGTATTTTTGGTGCAGAGCCGTGGACAAACAGTATGCGTGAAGAGATAGAGCAGGCATTCGATATGCATGCTGTTGATATTTACGGACTTTCAGAAGTTGTTGGCCCCGGCGTTGCTCAGGAGTTTATAGAAACAAAAGATGGCCTCCATTTCTGGGAGGATCATTTCTACCCTGAGATCATTAACCCGGAAACGGGCGTTCCCGTCGCGGACGGAGAGCCGGGAGAGTTGGTCATTACATCACTTTCCAAGGAAGCTTTCCCTATCGTGCGCTATCGCACGCGTGACTTAACCCGCCTTTTACCGGGCACCATGGTGCCTGCGGTAAGACGAATAGAAAAAATAATGGCACGTTCAGATGACATGATCATTCTGCGTGGCGTGAACATTTTCCCTACACAGGTTGAAGCGGCCCTTCTGCACTGTAAATGGTGCAGCGCACATTTTCAGATCGAACTGACCCATCATGGCCGCATGGATAACATGACCATTCATGTAGAGCCCCGGCCGGAAGCATGGAACCCGGCAGAAACGTCTCATCGTTCCCGCGAAATCATAAAAACCATCAAAAATACAATCGGTGTTTCTGTGCAGGTTTCCGTGAAAGAACCAGGCATGATCCCGCGCTCAAACGGCAAAGTAACTCGCGTGATTGATAACCGCGCCAAGGCAAGCAGTATTCTGGCCTGAACCTAAAAGGATAATAGTCATGACACCCATACTTGCCTCGTACGCACAGGACAGATGGCATAAAGCTGTTTCAGACTTTGAAGATATACAGAGCGCTGTCAACGGGCAGATCATCGCGCAGGCATCCAGTTCAGGTTTGGATTTTGGAGGACTTGTGCAACATGCGCGCAGCAAAGGCGGGCCTGCACTCCGCAAGCTGAATTTTCATCAGCGTGCAGATATGATAAAAAAACTGGCTCTCTATCTGACAGAACGGAAACAGACGCTTTACGATCTCTCTTTCAATACCGGCGCGACCAGCCGCGATAATCTGTTTGACATTGACGGCGGGATAGGAACACTTTTTGCCTATGCGTCAATGGCCAAGAAAAACCTTCCAGACAAATATATCCTTGCCGAAGAGGTTGAAACACTTTCTCGGAATGGCACATTCATGGGAACGCATATCCTTTCATCCCTGCAAGGAGTAGCCGTTCACATCAATGCCTATAATTTTCCCTGCTGGGGCATGCTTGAAAAACTTGCACCTGCAATTATTGCTGGCGTTCCCGTTATTACAAAACCCGCCACAGTGACCAGTTATGTTGCACATGCTGTTGCCCAAATGATTGTTGACTCCGGCATCTTTCCCCCCGGCGCTTTTCAATTTATTTGTGGAAGCACAGGCGACCTTTTGGATCATCTCGAAGGGCAGGACGTTCTGTCTTTCACCGGTTCCATTACAACCTCCGAAAAATTACGTAATCACCCAATCATTTCTGCAAACGCTGTACGCTTTATCGCCGAACGTGATAGCCTCAATGCAGCCGTACTTGGCCCTGATATTTCTCCCGATATGCCGGAATTTGATCTGTTTATTCGGGTGGTTACGCAGGAAATGACCGTCAAGGCAGGTCAGAAATGTACAGCTATCAGAAGAATTATGGTCCCGGAGACCATCATCGCAGAAGTCACAACAGCACTAAAAGCACGGCTGGACAGGATTGTTGTGGGCGACCCACAACATGAAGGTGTGACAATGGGCCCCCTCGCTGGCCTCGCCCAGCGTGAAGATGTTCGGCGTCATGTCGCTACTCTTGCACAAGAAAGCGAAATTGTTTTCGGGGACCCACAGCACTGTGATCCACTCGGTGCATCTGATCAGAGCGGAGCTTTTATGAGCCCGGTCCTGCTCCAGAATCTGAACCCTCATGATGCCACCAGTGTACACCATACTGAAGCTTTTGGCCCTGTTGCGACCATCATGCCCTACACATCTCTGGCCGACGCAGCCAGCCTGGTAAAACGTGGTGAAGGAAGCTTGGTCGCAACCCTCTGCACATACGATGACAATGTGGCAGCAGAGCTTGTAGCAAGTCTGGCTTCATTCCACGGGAGGCTGCACATACTGGACCGGGATTGTGCCAAAGAAAGCACGGGCCATGGCTCACCCCTTCCCGCCTTGGTGCATGGCGGCCCCGGCCGTGCGGGTGGTGGAGAGGAACTGGGCGGCATACGGGGCATTCGCCATTATATGCAGCGCACTGCCTTGCAGGCCTCTCCCACACGCCTCACACGGCTCACAGGGCGCTGGACCATTGGCGCGCAGGAAGCGTTGCGCAAGGAACATCCCTTCCGATACAATTTTGCCCAGCTAACGGTAGGGGACACCATCCATACTCAGCCGCGCACCATTACAGTGCAGGATATAGAGCATTTTGCTGAATTTACGGGGGATACTTTCTACGCTCATACGGATGAGAAGGCAGCAGCCGCCAACCCGTTTTTCCCCGGTCGCGTTGCACATGGCTATTTGCTGCTCTCTTTTGCTGCCGGCCTGTTTGTGGACCCAGCGCCTGGTCCACTTCTGGCCAATTATGGACTGGAATCCCTTCGGTTCCTTAAGCCAGTGTCACCTGGAGATGCCATTCAGGTACGGTTGACTGTAAAGTCAAAAAATGCCGCTCGTGAACCTCATTATGGCGAGGTTCGCTGGGACGTAGAACTGTTTAACCAGAACAAGGAGACAGTGGCCCGCTACGACCTTCTGACCATGAGCGCACAACCTGCTACAGCCTGAGTCTGGCAACTTTCTTTTGTCAAGGGGCCAACATACCCCTTGATTTTATTGGCATTTCTATAAAAAACTAGCATCTGCTGACTATACATTAAAGGAAATCAATCATGGCGCGACCGCGCGCAAGCGACTACGAAGAAAAACGCCTCATGATTCTGGAGCGGTCGGCTCATTTATTTGCAAGCCTTGGATTTGATCGTGCTTCGATCAACATGATTGCCAAAGCCTGTGGAACATCCAAGGCTCTTTTTTATCATTATTATACAGATAAACAGCAACTTCTGTTTGACCTGATCGAAACCCATCTGCAGGAACTTCTGATCGCAACGGATCCAACACAATGGTCAGGCCTAACTGCGCAAGAAACACTTTACAGTATGACAGAAGCGCTCCTTAACGCCTACCGGGATGCTAATGCAAAACACAAGGTTCAGCTCAACCACATGGATCTGCTGGACCCTGAACAGCAAGACACCATCCGTATGATGGAGCGCGCTCTGGTGAGTCGATTTTCGGACGCCATCAATGCAGCACTCCCCTCCCCCGGCTCCTCTCCCATGTTACTGAAACCGTTGACAATGTCCTTATTTGCCATGCTGAACTGGGCCTATACATGGTTCAAAGAAGATGGCCCCCTGAGCCGTGCAGACTATGCCAGACTCGCAGCGGGGCGTATTATTGGCGCACCACTCCCCTGAAAGAAGAGTGGTGACCAAACTGAGGCAAGAAAACAATGACGCCTCACATGGCGTCATAATCTACCGTAACGTGCTCTGTTGTCGGGTGTGCCTGACAGGTAAGAACAAAACCTGCCTCTACCTCCCATTTTTCAAGTGAGAAATTAAGAGTCATCTCGACCTTCCCCTCGGTCACTTTGGCACGGCAGGTGCTACACATACCGCCCTTACACGCATAGGGAAGATCCAGCCCCGAGCGTAATGCAGCATCCAGAAGCGTCTCTTCTTCAGCAACATTCACGTCTGCGCGTTTGCCATCCACAATTAAGGTGGCCACCACGCCGGTTTGCGCAGCTTGCTCTGACGTCACTTTTGGATGCAAGCGCGGTTTTCCAGAAAACGTGGATATGAATCTTTCTATATGTATCTTGTCTTCCGCCACCCCTGCATCCTGAAGAACTGAAAGCGCATCATCGGTCATACCTGAAGGACCACACACAAAAACATGGTCCAATGTTTCGGTGGGTAGAACATGCAGAAGAATTGTTCTTATTTTTTCTGCATCCAGGCGACCATTCAATGCTGGAATATCCTGTTGTTCCTTTGAAAAAACATGAAAGATCGAAAAGCGCTCCATAAACTGGTCTTTCAGATCTTCCAGCATTTCACGAAACAGCATATCTCCGACTGATCTGTTCCCATAAAACAGGAAGAAAGAGCTATCCGGTTCGGTCGCAAGCAATCCTCTGGCAAGAGATAAAACAGGCGTAATACCAGAACCTGCGGCAAACCCCGCATAAACACGTTGCGCAGTGCTATCGGGCTGAATGCCAAAACGCCCCGTAGGAGTCATCACATCCAGACTGTCACCTGCTGCCAGGCTTGTATTGGCCCATGTGGAAAATACACCGTCTTCTACACGCTTAAGGGCCACGCGTAATTCGCCATCAGACGGCGCGGAGCAGATAGAGTAAGAACGACGCACGTCTTCTCCATCCAGCGTGGTTCGCAAAGTAAGATACTGCCCAGGCACAAAACTGTAAGCCTCAGCAAGATCGTCCGGCACTATGAAAGCAAGAGAAACCGCGTCCGGTGTCTCACGCCTCACATCAGCAATCTGCAATTTATGGAAGCGCGCCGTGCGTGCAACCTGAGCACTTGATGCGTTAAGACTATCTGTTTGAGACATTTCCTATTCTTTCTTTTTTATGAAGTCTCATGCTTTGGGCTCAATGGCACCTAAAATAATCAAAGGGTTCACGGCATGTATTGCAACGCCACAAAGCCTTGCAGGAGGTAGACCCAAATTCCGCCAACCTGCTGGTGTCTGTTGAGCCGCATTGGGGGCACGCCACCTCCACTGTTCCAAAAAGACTGCCACGCCCACTTCCTTCCTGTGGAGGCGCAATACCATATGCAAGAAGCTTCTGGCGGCCGGATTCACTCAACCACGCGGTTGTCCAAGCGGGGGAAAGTGTTGTGTTTACATGAAAATTTTCAATACCAGCGCGCGCAAGGGCTGTCTCAATATCCAGAGTAATCATGTTCATGGCTGGGCAACCTGAATAGGTAGGCGTAATGGTCACATCCACCACACCATTATGCACTCGGACATCCCGTAAAATTCCCAAATCTGCTATTGTCAGAACAGGAATTTCCGGGTCAGTTACATCATCGAGAGCATGCAGTACCCTTGTGCGCAACAAGGCATCTGTCTGGGGTGTCACCACACAGCTCCCGGTTCAGAACGAGGGAGCTGCTGCATTTCAGCAAGCAAAAATCCAAGATGTTCTGAATGACGGCCGCTACGCCCACCTTCCTGCATCCATGTACTTTGAGGAAGGGTGAGAGTTGCACGATCAAGGATAGTTTGCACCGTGGTGCGCCAGCCATCATGAATAACCGATGCATCAATAATCATTCCCTCAGCCTGCAGCATGGCTTCCGCTTCGTCCGTATCGAACATTTCTCCGGTATAAGACCAAAGAAACTCCAGAGCGGCTTGCATCCGATCATGGCTTTTCGGCGTGCCATCCCCAAGCCTGATAACCCATTCAGAGGTATAACGCAGATGGTATGCTGTTTCCTTCTCTGCTTTTTCTGCAATAGCGGCCAATTGTGCATCAGATGATTTCATCATCGCACGCCAATAGGGATCGATGAAAGCAGAATAAAGAAACTGACGCATGATGATGCGTCCGAAATCACCATTTGGTAATTCACACAACAGAAGATTACGATACTGCCCAACATCACGCAAATAGGCATAGGTATCTTCTGTATTCGCATGACCACCTTCTAAAGAGGGCTCACGCAGTGCGGCTAGCGCATATAACGCGCGCGCCTGACCAATAAGATCCAGCCCAATATTGGCCAGAGCCATATCTTCTTCCAAGGTAGGAGCGTGGCCACAGCATTCTGAAAGCCTGTGCCCCAATATGAGAGCATCATCGGCTCGACGCAGTGCATAGAGCACCTGTGGGGTTTCTGAAACAGATATGGTATTTGTGACCATAATATTTTTTCCTGCTCTTGCAGGCTTCGTGCCATGGCACGATAGCCAAAGGCTACATATGCCCGACTTCTTCAGGTACATTGTAAAAAGTCGGGTGCCTGTAAGCTTTAGAAAGCGCAGGCTCAAACAGCATGCCTTTCTCCGAAGGGTCTGAAGCAATAATCAGGTGCGAGGGTACAACCCAGATTGAAAGCCCTTCACCTCTGCGCGTAAAAAGATTACGGGCAGCCTGAAGCGCCAGCTCAGCATCTTCAGCATGCAAAGATCCCACATGCTTGTGCGCAAGCCCGCTGCGGCTACGAATGAATACTTCCCACAATTGCACAGGCGGCGTTGCCTTAAGTGTTTTATTCATAGTCCTATTTCCTTAAGCGGCATGGCGGGAGGCCTGCCGTGCAGCATAAGCTGCTGCAGCTTCTCTTACCCATGCACCTTCTTCATGAGCTTTCCTGCGGCTGGCGAGCCTGTCCTGATTACAGGGGCCGTTTCCAGAGATAACCTGCTTGAATTCTTCCCAGTCTATCTCGCCATACATCCAATTTCCGGTGACCTCATCCTGACGCAAATCCGGATCTGGAAGTGTCAAACCCAGAAACTGGGCCTGAGGTACGGTCGCATCCACAAACTTCTGACGCAGTTCATCGTTACTGAAACGCTTGATTTTCCAACGAGTAGACTGGTCTGAATGCTGGCTGTCAGTATCCGGTGGTCCAAACATCATCAGGCTGGGCCACCACCAGCGGTTCAAGGCATCCTGCGCCATTGCTTTCTGACGTGCGGAACCTTTTGCCAGCGTCATCATAATTTCAAATCCCTGCCGCTGGTGAAAGCTCTCCTCCTTGCAGACACGAATCATCGCACGCGCATAAGGGCCATAAGAACAGCGACAGAGCGGAATCTGGTTCATGATTGCCGCCCCGTCCACCAGCCACCCGATTGCACCAATATCGGCCCATGTCATGGTGGGATAATTGAAAATGGAGGAGTATTTGGCCTTTCCTTCCATGAGCTGGTCCATAAGAGCTTCACGGGATGCATTGAGTGTTTCTGCGGCAGCGTAGAGATACAGGCCGTGCCCGCATTCATCCTGTACTTTTGCCAAAAGGGCCGCCTTGCGGCGCAAGGATGGTGCTCGCGTTATCCATGCCCCTTCTGGTAACTGTCCGATAATTTCAGAATGAGCATGCTGGCTGATCTGGCGAACCAAAGTACGCCGATAAGCCTCGGGCATCCAGTCATTTGCTTCAATCCGGTCTTCCGAATCAATACGGGTCTGAAAATTTGCCATTTTTTCGGCATCTTCCAGATTATGCGGAGTCGGCAGATCGTTAAGTGCCTGCGTGTACATAAGCGTTCTCCTGCAAACTTACAGCCGAAAGCATTACATAATTTACAAAATAATAGCGAATCTTGTAACATAAAATACACGTGATATCAGATCTGACTTTCCCTATTTTTCTTTTTTTGGAGCAAGGACTATACAAAGTCCCTTGACTGCGCCCTGCTTACCTCTTGAAATCGCTTATAAAATGCTGGCGTTGGTGCCGGTAGCCGCCCTGCATCACCGCCACGACCATTTTCCGTCAACCATGCTTCTGATGCTGGCAATAAAGCCCGATAGATTGTGGCGCATAGAGTCTGAGCTCTATATCCGGCCCAGTCAGATGGCATGAGCGCTTCTGGAAGATGCGGGTCACGCAAGGCAATACGCCGATATTCATGAATGAGCAGAGTGCGCGCAACAACGGCACTCAGTCCATCCTGATGGAACGCCCCTTTTTGCTCTGCATGGTCTGTGCACATTTTGGCAAGAGGCGAAAATATCTTTTCAAACCGCAGATAGGATCGAGCGAGATCATCAAGTGAAAAATATGCAGCAAGACATTGCATGGCTACCTGAGAGCCGTCTACGTCAAGGCCGAAGATGCCATCAGGCAAAGTACCTTCATCCACCCCAAGCCATGCCCCAGGGGCAAATGCTGTATATCCAGCTTCCCTCATCCGTGTGGCCACAAGAGCGGCTTCATCGCCCACCAAAGACCTTACGGATGCCGATGCAACGGCCAAGCGCAGCTTACGCTGGGTTTTAAACGAAACGGTTCCATAGATTCTTGGCTCTGCATCACGCGAGAGCGCCATGCCGCGGGACGACAAACAATAATAAGCGTTGCGCCCAATACGTGTACGCTCAACCCATCCATCCGCAGAAAGCCGTGATAACGCTGTTCTGACTGTACCAGAGCCCACATCCATGGCGTGAAAAAGACTTAAAAGCGTCGGCAGTCCAATCGAACCACCACGAGGAAGAACCATATCCCCAAAGAAGGTCATGACAATGGACCATGTTCGGCTTGGCTCTGCCTGAAACAGCCGCAATATATCTTTGAGCGGTTTGTCCATGATCCTGATATTCCTCGGCCAATGCTTTTTCTGAGTGCTGAAATGCAAGAAGAATAACGGTCCTGTCTACACTTTCCTTCCCAATAAGCCCCACTGAGGAAGAAAAAGCTGCCACAAACAATCATCGCAAAGACCAGTGACCTCGACTTAGAATAAATTTATCAAAACATCATCATATATGGGAAAAAATTTCCCGTTTCTCTTCAAAAAACAGTGTCCTTTCGCCTTATACTGCAGCAAGCATAGTTCTATTCAGGCGGTGATTACAAACGCTGTTTATCCACCTCATCGAACGGCTTGTATGACCACTCAATCGGACCATTGAACCATCCACGTTTATTGTCACAACCTTATTCCTGTTACGATAAATTATGTATTTAAAACAGTTTTTACCAATAATTACAGATACATAGAAATATTTTCTCTTCTTCCTGCCGTCTGAAAAAGTGTATCCGAATAACGAGCTAACGCAGGTAGAACATCGAGTTCCCCCTCCTCAAAACTGGGCTGCGCTTCAAAAGGAAAGTGGCAATTTAAGATCCTCCCTCAGAAGTGATGGCGACAGAGACAGAAACTCTGTAATGTCAGAATCGTTATTGATCGTCCAGACGGTTAATTAAAGACCTAGTTGGTCTGAGGCGGGAGTGCTTACGTGAAGCCAACCCTTTTTATAGTGCACAACAGCGCTACGCTTGCCTTAAACAGGGACAGGCTACGCACGACCTGTTTTCGCCAAGTATTTAGAGGAAGCTTATTGATTTTCGTAAAACAGCGCGTAACTCGGACCAATGGTAAAGCGACATGACCCCAGAAGAACGTGCCCGCGCAGCAGCCAGAGCCTTATGGACCAATGACAGGGAAAGCAAAAGCCTGGGCATGGAAATCTTGCAAGTAGGACCCGGCTTTTCGATAGTTGCCATGAATGCAACCATTGAAATGACCAACGGCATCGGCACAATCCATGGTGGCTTTATCTTTGCTTTGGCCGACAGCGCATTTGCTGTCGCGTGCAATAGCTACAATGATCGTACAGTCGCCGCGCATTGCTCCATCACTTATCTGGCCCCCGGCGTGGCAGGCAAGCGCCTCCTCGCAAGCGCCCGGGAAATCAGTCGCGCAGGACGTTCCGGCCTGTACGACATTGAAATCAGTCAGGAAGGAACCATCATAGCGCAATTTCGCGGGCATTCCCGATCCATAGGCGGCACCCTGTTCTCCGAGCCGTCTTCATAACGGTCTTCATCAATAAACACGAAAAGCGTGTTGATAATAAAAAACACGGCAAACATGTTCACAACAAAAGCACGGTCAACGTGCTACATGGAGGAACTTATGGCACTGCCTTATTCTGCTGTGTCGAAGGGTAAAGGTTTCGTTCAGTCTTGTCGTGCCGCACAAGGCACCTCGCGGGACGACATCATGGCGCTTCAGCGCAAGAAACTGGGAAAAACTCATGACTCTCTTTTCAAAAAAGCGCTGCCCTTTGTTTTGATCACGTTGGCAGCGTGGAGCTTGCATGCTGCGCCACGGGCGGCTTATGCCACTGAGGGAGGTGGCAGTACCTACCCCATGGGGGTCAATACCGTTTTGCCGGCCATCATGCCAGATCTCGGGAAAACCGAACTTCTGAATTATCTTGCTGATATTCCGCTGACATCCCTCAACGACAGCCACGGTCGTCATTCCCCCGAAGCATTTGGAGGAAATCTGTTCGCGTTTGCGCCGCGCCTTTTGCATACATGGAATTTTGCACTAGGGGACTTTCATTTTTCCACCGGACTTTCGCCAGTTTTCCAGCGCAAATATGTAAGTGTCGGTGGCCAGAACAGCTATACTTTCAACATGTCATCATTCGACCTGCAGGCCCTCTATGTCACCTGGTCGAAAGGAGACCTGCATTTACTGTTCGGACAGGATTTCTGGTTTCCGGGTTCTTCTTACAACCACTCTGATTTCTCGAATGTTACTGCCACGCGCGTGACATTCATGGAAGAAGGCGCCGTGACATGGACCCCTGGCAACTGGGAGTTTTCTCTTGAAAATACAGTCCAGATGTCAACCCGTAACCGTGATACAGGCTACCATGATGGTACGCTGTTCAACATGGATTATGGTATTTCCTACCGCCCGTTCCCCAAATTGCGCAAACTGCAGTTTGGCGTCAACGGTAACTGGGCCTACCAGACAAGTAACGATACCCTGAACGGGCAACGTTATATGGACGGCTACAAGCTGCGCAACTTCACCATAGGACCGCAGATTGTTTATGATTTTTCCCCCGGTACAGCCGTAGTCCTTAAATGGCAGCATGCCCTGGATGCCCGCAATACAATTGGCGGCGACCGTTACTGGGTGGAATTTGCCTTACCGATCCACCTGTTCGACTGATCAAGAATATCTTCCGTTCAGAACAGGACGTTTAAAATATGGTTGAAGTTTCCATACTACCCCAGGTTCGCGATTTCATGAATCGGTTGAACGGTCAATTCATAAACGGCAAAACTGTTGTTTCTCAGCGGGACGAAGTGATCACCATCACCAATCCCGCTACGGATGAGGTGATTGCACATGTTGCCACGGCCACGAGCAGAGATATCGACTATGCGGTAGACTCCGCTCACCGTGCCTTTCACGGTGGCTGGGCGGACGTTTCTCCAGCCCAGCGCGGCCTGCTGCTGAACCGGCTTGCCGATCTCATGATCGCCCATCGTGAAGAACTGGCACAGATTGAAACCCTGACGTCGGGAAAGCTGATTACTTTATCACGCGCTTTCGAGGTCGATTATGCCGTATCGTTCCTGCGCTATTATGCAGGCTGGACAACACGAATTGAGGGCAAGACTGTTGCACTCTCTCTCCCTTCCGCCAATGGCGAGAAATATACCGGGCTGACACTGCGTGAGCCACTGGGTGTGGTGGCAGGCATTGTACCCTGGAATTTTTCGATCATGATTGCGGTCTGGAAATTCGGGTCAGCGCTGGCGTGCGGCTTCACAGCCGTCATCAAGCCCAGCGAGGTGACGCCCCTCACCATGCTACGTGTTGCAGAACTGGCGATTGAAGCAGGAATCCCTCCTGGTGTTCTAAACGTGGTCAACGGCCCCGGGCAGCAGGTGGGTCACGCCCTCACAACACATCCCAAAATTGCCAAAGTCACGTTTACCGGCGGCATGGAAACAGGGGCAATTATCGGCACAGCCGCCCTTCAATCTGGCTTCAAACGAGTCACTCTCGAACTCGGTGGCAAGAATGCCGCAGGTTTCTTACCTGATGTTTCGCCAGAGAAGACTGTAGAGGGCATTATTGAGGCCGGTTTTCTCAATTCGGGTCAAGTCTGTGCTTCTGCTGAACGCTATTATGTCCATCGCTCCCTGATCAATGATGTAGCAGAGCAACTCGGCAAGCGTCTGACGACTCTCACGCCGGGTAATCCGATGGATGATGAAAGCCGTTTCGGCCCGCTGGCAAATCGGTCCCATTTTAACAAAGTGATCGGGTATTTCACGAGAGCACGTGACCAGAATCTGACATTCATCCATGGCGGCGGCGCATTTGATATGCCTGGTTGCTACATACAGCCAACGGCAGTACTGGCGCGATCAGAGAATGACGAACTGATGCGTCAGGAAGTATTCGGTCCAGTCGCGTCTCTTCTGGCGTATGACAGCGTGGACGAACTGGTGACACTCATGAACGACTCACCATACGGTCTGGCTGCCAGCCTTTGGACCAACAATCTATCGCAGGCCCTGCGTCTCATTCCTCGTGTTGAAGCGGGCACAGTCTGGGTCAACATGCACAATTATATCGATCCCGCCATGCCATTTGGCGGTACAAAAGGATCTGGAATCGGTCGTGAATTCGGAAGTGCGTTCATCGATCATTTCACGGAAATCAAATCAGTGATCATGCGATATTAAAAACAATAACCGGAGCACTCTTCGCAAGTCAGCACTGGTCGAGAGCAATACCATGAAGCACTTTTTCCTGTTTAGGGCGACCTTATATATGGTCGTCATCCTTACCTTGTCCGCTACCCATCTATCGCAAAGCCAGGCTGCAACGGATGATCCTGTCGTCACACAAGCGGAGGAATCGCCACAGAACTGGCCGACCCATGGACGCACCTATAACGAACACCGTTATAGCCCGCTAAACCAGATCAACACGGAAACAATTGGCCGGCTCAAACTGGCGTGGTCAAGCAACTTCGACACCAATCGCGGCCAGGAAGGCACGCCGCTGGTGGTCAATGGTACCCTCTACGCCACGACAAACTGGAGCAAGGTCCGCGCCTATGACGGAGCGAGCGGCAAGTTGCTCTGGAGTTATGATCCTCAAGTGCCGGGACCATCCGCCGTGCGCGGCTGTTGTGATACCGTTAATCGTGGGGCAGCCTACTGGAACGGCAAGATTTTTGTAGGAACATTCGATAACCGTCTGATCGCTCTGGATGCTAAAACCGGCCACAAAATATGGGAGGTGGACACAATTCCCAAGGACGCGTGGCTGGGCGATATAAAATCCTACATTACCGATGGCGCACCACGCGTAGCCAAGGGCGTGGTGATGATCGGCAATGGTGGCGCGGAGTTCGGCGCACGCGGCTTCGTCTCGGGCTTCAATGCTGAAACCGGGGCGCTGAAATGGCGCTTCTACACCACGCCCAACCGTTCAAATCAACCCGACCACGCAGCATCTGACGCCCCCCTGATGACCATGGCCTATCGTACCTGGGGGCCGCATGGTGCATGGATCCACTCCGGTGGTGGCGGAACGGTATGGGATTCCATCGTTTATGATCCGCAGACCGATCTTGTCTATCTTGGCGTCGGCAACGGCTCACCGTGGAACTATAAACAACGTTCTGACGGAATTGGGGACAATCTCTTCCTTGGGTCAATTGTGGCCATTCGGCCAGAAACCGGGGAATATGTCTGGCATTTCCAGGAAACACCTCAGGATCAGTGGGATTATACCTCTACCCAGCACATTATGACCGCCGACCTCGAAATCAACGGCAAAAAGCGTCATGTCCTGCTTCACGCACCCAAAAACGGTTTCTTCTATATTATAGACGCGCAAACAGGTGAATTCATCTCGGCAAGGAACTATGTGCCTGTTAACTGGGCCAAAGAGATTGATCCCGTAACGGGCCGCCCCAATATCGTTCCTGACGCACTGTATTCCCTTACGGGCAAACCTTGGGCAGGCCTTCCGGGGGATCTGGGCGGACATAATTTTGCAGCCATGAGCTATAGCGCCCAGACTGGCCTTGTCTATATTCCTGCCCAACAGATCCCGATGGTGTTTACCCCCGACGCCCACCCCTTGAAGCACAAAGGCTTGAACCTCGGAATCAGCATGCAGGGTCTTCCCGATGATCCCGCTATCCGCGACGGTTTTCTCAAGACGCTCACAGGGTGGCTGATTGCGTGGGACCCCAAACAACAGAAGGAAATCTTTCGGGTCGATCACAAGGGGCCATGGAACGGGGGCCTCCTTTCCACGGGTGGCAACCTGATCTTCCAGGGGCTAGCAAACGGCGAGTTCCATGCCTATGACGCAAGGAATGGTGCAGATCTTTTCAATTTCAACGCACAGAGCGGGATTATCGCACCGCCAATCTCCTATGAAGTGAATGGCAAGCAATATATTGCTGTAGAAACCGGTTGGGGCGGCATCTATCCATTGCTGATGGGACGAACGGCGCTGTCCTCGGGCTGGACGGTCAATCATTCCCGTCTGCTCGTTTTCGCGCTGGATGGTACGGCGGAACTCCCACCACAAAATGACAGGGGGATGATACCGGTCAAGCCGCCAGAACAATTCGATGCACAGCAGGCCGCCGCAGGGTACCAGCTTTACGAAACGTTCTGTCAGGTTTGCCACGGTGACAACGCGCTTTCTGGTGGTGTCCTGCCGGACCTGCGCTGGTCAGGTGCCATTCATCACATGGCGGGATTCCAGAATGTCGTCGGCCGGGGAGCCCTGACCGCGTACGGCATGGCACGCTTTGATGACATCCTTTCACGCCAGGACATTGAAAAAATCCGCCAGTTCCTGATCAAACGAGCCAATGAGACCTACGCGCGAGAAGTAGCAGCCCGCGCCAACCCTCAGAACATTCCACAAGGCCGCGCGATTACCGAATAAGACACGGTATCATCTTGCGTAGGAGCGACTTACCTGCTCCTACGCATTCTGGTGCACCATCATCTTCTTCAAAAATGCCCGAGCCAGCCTTCCCCCTTTTCTTGGCATGCGGACTTTTCCTGCCCGATCAGTGCGGGTGCCGTTTTCCATTATGCATGACAGCACAACCGAACAACGCACAAGGCAGCAGTTCCCAGCAGAAAGAGAGAGAGCGTAACGCAGGCTATGGTTTTCATGCCGGCAGCACAGACACCGCGCAGATCAACGGTCAGACCAAGCCCCGCCATGGCGACAATTGTCAGCACGTTACTCGTAACGTGCAGGGGGACAACCACAGCATCCGGTAGCAGGCCGACCGAACGCAGAGCCATCAGCGCCATGAACGCCAGAATGAATGGTGGAAGGAACCGGGTTACGCCGAATCTACAAATGGAGGCATCCCGCGCCAACTCCGTTCGTGCGTGAAGAAGCGAAAAACCAGCGACAACTGGCCCAAGCATCAGCACACGCACCAGCTTGACCACTGTGCCCATCTGTACCGCCACCGGGCCCATGGGGCCAGCAGCAGCCAGAACCTGTGGCACGGCATACACCGTCAGCCCAGCCAGCATACCCCCACCTTCAGCCGTCAACCCCAATCCATGGGCAATGATTGGCAGGGCAACCACCACGATAATGCCGAGCACGGCAGTAAAGGCAACAGATGTCGCCACATCGTCGCTATCCGCATCAATAACCGGGGCTATGGCGGCAATCGCGGAATTGCCACAGATTGCGTTGCCGCATGCAATCAGAATGGCCATCTTCGTGGGCAGTTTCAACACACGCCCAATTGCGATACCAGCGAGAATTGTAACGCACACTGTGAGGACAATCCCGAACAGCAGCACTGGCCCTGCCCGCAGCACCACGCCCGCGCTGATTGTTCCCCCCATTAGTGCAACGGCCCATTCCAACACCCGATGCGCCGTAAAATGGATACCAGAATGATAACGAGCCGACGGCATCCAGACAGTGCGAACGATTGTTCCCAGAAGAATGGCAAGAACAAGCCCTTCAAGCCATACCGTGCCTGTTAGTAGCCGCTCAGCCTGTTCTACCAATAGCGATACGATGGCGACGGCAAGACTGAGGACTACCCCAGGCGCATAACCATAATTGAGACGCTTCTGTTTCATGAGGGCAGCATCGCGGCCCACACTCGATAAATCCAATGGATTGTTTGTATCTGTTCAATAGATTATATTTATTGAATGACATTGGAACAACTTCGTATCTTCGTGACCGTTGCGGAAACGCTCAACATGCGTGCGGCTGCCGAAATTCTGTGCCTGACGCAACCTGCCGTAAGCGCTGCCATTGCTGCATTAGAAGAAAAACACGCGACCAGACTGTTCGAACGCATTGGGCGCGGCCTTGAGCTTAATGAAGCAGGCCGAACTTTTCTGCCAGAGGCACAAGGTGTTCTGGCAAAAGCGGCGCAGGCTTTGCAAACACTTGACGATCTTTCAGGGTTGGTCCGCGGAACGTTGCGCGTCGTCGCCAGCCAGACAGTAGCGAGCTACTGGTTACCGCGCCGCCTCGCACGGTTTGCATCCTGCCACCCCGGCATCACGCTCGACCTTCGGGTTTGCAATACAACGCAGGCAGCCGCGAGCGTTCTTGCTGGCGATGCGGATTTGGGATTTGTGGAAGGCTATGTTGAGGAAGGAGTGTTGGCACGGCACAAAGTGGGAGGAGATGGCTTTGGGCTCTATGTGGCACCGGGACACCCCCTGACGAACCGCCCGCCCCGCCGTGAAGACCTTATAAAAGCCCAATGGGTCTTGCGTGAGGAAGGATCTGGCACACGCAACCATCTGGAAACCTGTCTGCACTCCCGTTTTAGTCTGGACTTAACAGAACTGACAGTCAGACTGGTTCTTCCATCCAATGAGGCCGTGATGGAGGCTGTCTCAGACGGTGATCTGATTACCGCCGTCTCTCACCTTGCTGCCGCGCCGCGCGTTCGGGCAGGCCTCATTCAGGCTCTTGATTGCATTCTGGATGAACGCAACTTCTCTATGCTGCGCCACAAATCACGACGCATGGGGCATGCTGCACAAGCATTCGTGGAGATGATCTGACAAGATCAACCTGTTTTTTTTAAAATTCAGATTGTGAAAACGTCATCCAAATCATCATGGAGACGGCTCAGGCTGTTTGTGGGAACGGGGCAGCAGAAAACTCAACCCCGTGTATGATATTCCTCCCACACAAAACCCTGCAATCCAGGAAAAATTGCGGAAAGCCATATAATGCTGTGTGAAAACTATGATCAACCCGCACCCCACGCCCGCTATAAGAGCGAAAAGAGCACGGAAATTCACCCCTTTACGGTACCAGTAACGCGCTGCCGGACTGTTAGAGTATAGGGCCTGCACATCAACCATCTTTTTCTGGACGAGATAGTAATCAGAAAGGAGAATACCGATAAGAGGCGCAATAAAGGTGCCAAGAACGTCCAGCGTGAAGTGAATAAGCTCTGGCCGCGTGTAGAGATTCCATGGTGTTACAAGAATAGCCCCCACAGCGGCAATAACGCCCCCTTTGCGCCAGGAAAGAATACGGGGGGAAAGGTTTGAAAAATCAAATGCGGCTGAAACAAAATTTGCAGAAATATTGATCCCTATTGTTGCGATCAGAAACGTCGCCATACCAACAACAATAATGCTCAGACTATCAATTTGAGTAATCGTTTCAACAGGATCCAGAATAATACGCCCAAAGACAGGTTGAGTCAGTAGAATTGTTACGAGCGTTAGAACGGAGAAACCCATAAAATTGACAGGAAGCCCCCAGAAATTGCCAACGCGGATATCCCGCATTGATTTTCCATAACGAGAAAAATCACCAAAATTCAGAATGATGGGGGAAAAATAGGCAACAGTTAACGAGACTGCATTCAGAACACCCAAAACCCTTTTTGTGAAATTCCCGTTTTCAGCCGTATCAAAAACGTGAAAATCAATCTGCCCGTGTGCATGCCACAAAAGCCACCCGTCCAGCGCAATCATCATGATGTAAATGGCTGGGCCTGCCCAATCAATAAAATGCCGGATAGCTTCCATTCCGCGCCAAAACAGCAGGAGCTGAAGCAGCCATACGGTCATGAAGGTTGTCCACCCCAAGGTGGAAAGGCCCGCAAAACCATGCTGCTGCACTTCTGCCCATGACGCCAGATAAGGCCAGATCTTGAGCGCCAGAATGAGGAGCGCGTTGGAGGCAAGCCATGTTTGGATGCCATACCATCCAACAGCAATAGCACCCCTTACAAAAGCCGGCACAATGGCACCATGAACACCAAATGCCATGCGCGCAACAACCGGAAATGGTGAGCCTGAAACAAAGCTGGGTTGAGCGACAAGATTGCTCCCTAATTGCACAACACATATGGCCAGCAGCAGTGCCAGAAAAACATCCATTGCTGGCAACCCCATGGCAAAAAGGCTGCCCGCAGTAACATACCCTGCCACACTATGAACGTTGGACATCCATAGAAAGAGATAATCAGACCACGCCCACGTTCTGGTCTGGGTGGGTGCGAGATCCTTGTTAATCAAACGCGTATCAGTCTGACCATCCATGGTGGGGGGCATTGAGAACACTTTCTGATTGGTTCGCTCTCAGAATATCTTATTGACCAAGAGGTCAAAATAACAATACGATTTTGATATAAAATTTCATCTCAGTCCGAACAGCAGGGAAGGCAAACCGGATCATGCTGCATATCAGAGGCGGAACTGTTGTTACGGCTGAACGTTCAACACGGGCTGACATTCTGTGTGACGATACAGGACTGATTGTTCAGGTAGGTGCAAATCTGGAAACACCTGCTGGATATGACGTTGTTGATGCTGGCGGGTTGCTGGTTATGCCGGGTGGTATTGATCCGCACACCCATATGGAAATGCCGTTCATGGGCACCACAGCCAGTGATGATTTTTATACGGGCACGGCAGCAGGTCTCGCCGGAGGCACAACCAGTATTCTGGATTTTGTCATTCCCGGTTCTGACCGCACCTTGCTGGAGTCCTGGAAGGCGTGGCGTGAGAAAGCCCGGAAGGCGGCATCCGATTACGGGTTTCATGTTGCTATTACGCACTGGAACGATCAGGTCCATGCAGATATGGGAACTCTGGTGCAGGACTGTGGCGTTAATTCCTTCAAGCATTTCATGGCGTACAAGAATGCGTTGATGATTGAAGATGAAACGTTTCTCCATTCCATGCGGCGTGCGGGAGAATTGGGGGCCCTTTGCACGGTGCATGCAGAAAACGGGGATGCCGTTGCTTATCTTCAGCAAAATCTGCTGGAAAAGGGGCAAACTGGCCCGGAAGCGCATCCAGCTTCACGACCGCCAGCAGTAGAAGGAGAAGCCACACAGCGTGCCATTACATTGGCTGGTTTGCTGGGTGTGCCACTTTACGTTGTCCATGTTTCCACTGAAGAAGCGACCTCGGCCATAGCGCAGGCCCGTATGCGTGGGCAGGAAGTCTATGGTGAAGTTCTGCCTCAGCATCTGGTATTTGATGATCAGGTGTATACGGCATCAGACTGGCTGAAAGCCGCCCGATACGTCATGAGCCCCCCGTTCAGGCCCGCTCATCATCAAAAAGCATTATGGGGCGGCCTAATGTCTGGCCAGTTACAGACCACGGCAACCGATCATTGCTGTTTCTGCAAGGAGCAGAAGGAAGCTGGCAAGGCTGATTTTACGCGTATTCCCAATGGAACACCCGGCATTGAGGACCGTATGAGCGTGTTGTGGCATTTCGGTGTGAAAAGTGGAAAATTGACACCAGAGAATTTTGTCGCGCTGACATCGACCAACACAGCCCGTATTTTCAATATGTATCCGCGGAAAGGGAGCATAACCATAGGCGCTGATGCCGATATTGTTTTATGGGACCCAACGGCTGAGCGCACTATCTCTGCCGCAACGCATCACCAAAATGTTGATTACAATATCTATGAAGGCATGACTGTCAGCGGACTTGCCCGAAAAACCATCAGTAACGGCAAGCTGGTGTGGGATAATGGAGACTTAAAAGCCGTAAAAGGCGCTGGCCGCTATCTGGAACGTCCTGCTTATAAGCGATCAGCACGCTTCCCGTTATGATATTTTCGATCTTCTTGTATTTTCTTATGCAGCAAGCGGGAACTTGATGGGACCATATACGGCAAGCATAGGAGCCGTCTTTTGTAACCGGATAGACCCTAAATAAAAAAGCGCGGAAGAAAATATTACGTTTGTCATGCGATTTACCGAAATCCACATGACGGGCATTCAGAGAAGAACTATATATTCACCACAACAATCACTTCATAAATTCATAGCAGTATAAAAAGAATTCCAACAGGCGATTACTTATCAAAATAAATCGTAACCATAGCTTTTTTCTTATATAATAGCACCGAGCAATGACGTGTTCCATTTCGAGTAGCTTCGGAAATTCTACCCTTTCATTCTCAATATGGTTCGCGCACCCGATTGGGCGCACGGGAGCCGCTCGGCTTTCAGAGGCAGACAAGCAACAGTTTCCGATACGAGACGTAAAAACTGAACAGATGGTCAGAAAAATGTTGCGGAAGCGGCTTGTTTCCTCATACCATTACGAAATCGGAATTTCATGAGGACTGTCATGATAAGCCTCCCGGATACCCTGTGCTGCCGCCTGAGCGAAGAAGAACTAGCAGTCAACTTTGCAGATGCGCACCCGCCCCTGACGCATGCACAGGCGGTAGTCGAAGCCGAACGGTGTTTTTTCTGCTACGATGCTCCGTGCATTGAAGCCTGTCCAACCAGCATTGATATTCCAAAATTTATTCGGGCTATTGCAACAGATAATATGCAGGGAGCCGCGCGAACCATCCTTGAGGCCAATATATTGGGCGGAGCGTGTGCCCGTATTTGCCCGACAGAAATTCTGTGTGAGCAAAAATGTGTGCATAACGTGCGGGAAGAAGGGCACCCTATTCGCATTGGTGCCTTGCAGCGCCACGCAACAGACTGGCAGATGGCGCATGGCGACCAGCCTTTTACCCGTGCGGCCTTAACAGGCAAAAAAGTTGCCGTTGTTGGCGCAGGCCCTGCTGGATTGGCCTGCGCGCATCGGCTGGCACTCCACGGGCATGACGTTGTGCTGTTTGACGCCCATTCTCTACCAGGCGGACTGAACGAATATGGAGTAGCCGCCTACAAACTGGCCGATGATTTTGCCCAGAGAGAAGTAGAGTTTCTCATAAGCATTGGCGGCATTACATTCTCCGGCACCAAAATTCTTGGAAAAGACTTTGCGGTTTCAGATCTGCGGCGTGACTATGATGCGGTCTTTCTTGCCGTTGGGCTCGCTGGTGTGCGTGCGTTGGGAATTGAGGGAGAACAGCTTGACGGCGTTATGGATGCCGTAAGGTTTATTGAAACCCTACGCTCACACGATAAGAAAACTGTCCCAGTTGGTCGGAAGGTTGTGGTGATTGGCGGTGGCAACACAGCAGTCGATGCGGCCGTCCAAGCCCGCCGGTTAGGGGCGGAAGAGGTCACTCTTGTTTACCGACGTGGGGCTGAGCATATGTCTGCCACTCCGGTTGAGCGGGAATGGGCGCAAACAAATGGCGTGAGCGTCAAGCATTGGGCCTCGCCGATCAGAATAGTGGCTCAAAATGGCCTGCTCTGCGGTGTGGAATTTGCACGAGGCTCAATGAAGCCTGATGGGCAAGCCGTGTATGATCTACAGGACACGTTTGTGGTGCTAGCCGATATGGTGCTTAAGGCCGTAGGGCAAGTTTTTCTGCCCGACCCGTTAAAAGGCGATTCCATTGCTATCAGCAGTGGCCGTATTCTGGTGGATGATCAGTACCGCACCACAATGGAAGGTGTTTATGCTGGGGGAGATTGCACGCCTGGAGAGGATCTGACTGTAGCTGCAGTGCGAGACGGGCGAGACGCAGCAGAGGCTATTCATCTGATGCTGTCCGAAACATCAGGGCAATAAAGGAACAGACCATGGCTGATCTGCGCACCAGTTTTGCTGGCATCACGTCTCCCAACCCATTCTGGCTGGCTTCTGCTCCTCCAACAGATAAAGCCTACAATGTACGACGCGCCTTTCAGGCTGGATGGGGCGGGGTCATCTGGAAGACGCTCGGTGAAGATCCTCCCGTTGTCAATGTCAGTTCGCGTTATGGATCATTGAACTATAACGGCAGCCGCATGATGGGGCTGAACAATATCGAACTGATTTCTGACCGGCCTCTGGCCGTGAATATCGCAGAAATCAAGCAGGTAAAAAAAGAGTATCCTGACCGGGCCGTTGTTGTCAGTCTGATGGTGCCGTGTGTGGAAGACAGTTGGAAGGCCATTCTTCCTATAGTGGAAGAAACAGGGGCGGATGGCGTTGAACTGAACTTCGGCTGCCCGCATGGGATGTCTGAACGCAATATGGGTGCAGCAGTCGGACAGGTGCCCGAATATGTGGAGATGGTTACGCGCTGGTGCAAGCAATATACACGTATGCCAGTTATTGTAAAACTGACGCCTAATATCACAAATATTCTCATGCCCGCGCATGCCGCAAAACGCGGTGGCGCGGATGCAGTCTCACTCATTAATACCATTCAGTCTGTTATCGGCGTTGATCTGGACCAGATGGCCCCAATGCCGGTTGTCGGGGGAAAAGGCACACACGGTGGCTATTGCGGCCCTGCCGTAAAACCCATTGCCCTGCGCATGATTGGCGAAATTGCACGTGATCCGGAAATGGCTGGCATGCCTATTTCCGGCATAGGCGGTATCGGGTCATGGCGGGATGCCGCCGAGTTTTTGGCTATGGGTTCCACCACGCTTCAGGTGTGCACCGCCGCAATGCATTACGGATTCCGAATTGTCGATGACATGATTGATGGGCTTTCCGCCTGGATGGACCAGAAGGGATATGCGGATATTCCGTCTCTGAGTGGTCAGGCCATTCCAAAATTTGTCAACTGGAACAAGCTGAATCTAAAATTCAAAACAATAGCTGAAATCAATCAGGATGCCTGTGTTAGTTGCGGACTATGTCACATTGCGTGCGAAGATACATCTCATCAGGCAATTGCCAAATCCCTGATAAATGGTGAACGCCATTACGATGTGATTGAGGAAGAATGTGTAGGGTGTAACCTGTGCGCCCATGTTTGCCCTATTGACGGCTGTATTACCATGCAACCTCAACCTGTAGAAGAAGAGCTGACCTGGCCGGAACATCCCAACAACCCTAATCGCGTTACTGTGGAATCATAAATCATCTTGAAATAAAGCGTCGTATTAAAGGATTGGCAGGCATGATGCAGGAAAAAAACAAGGCAAGAACCAGCAATCTGTGTGTGGATGGGCAGGCTCTCTGGACCGATCTGATGGACACAGCCAGCTTCGGGAAGACGCCAAAAGGCGGTATCCGTCGATTAACCCTCACGCAGGAAGACAAACAGGTGCGTGACTGGTTCATGCAAACCTGTGAAAGCTTAGGCTGTACTGTCTCCTATGATTCCATGGGAAACCTTTTTGCCCGAAGACCCGGGCAGGACAACACCCTTCCCCCCATCACTATGGGGAGCCATCTGGACACGCAACCAACGGGCGGAAAATTTGATGGAATTCTGGGGGTGCTCGGTGGACTGTCCGTAATCCGTGCCTTGCACAAATCCGGTTATGTCACGCGCCACCCGATCGAGCTCATCAACTGGACGAACGAAGAAGGCTCCCGTTTCTCTCCCCCCATGATGTGCTCTGGCGTATTTGCCGGCGTATTTACTGAAGAAGACGTTCTGGAAAAACGCGACCGCGCAGGTATCCGCTTTGGTGATGAACTGGATACGATAGGATACCGCGGTGCAGAGCCGTGTGGGCAACACCCCCTGACAACTTATTTTGAACTCCATATTGAACAGGGACCTATTCTTGAAGCCGAAGATAAAACAATCGGCATTGTCACAGGCATTCAGGGCGCACGTTGGTATGAAGTCACCGTGCGCGGCAAGGATGCCCATGCGGGATCCACCCCCATGCCCTTACGGCATGATGCGCTTCTCGCTTCTGCAAAAATGATCGAGGCAGTAAGCCTTGTTGCCAAAGAACATAGTCCTTCTGCCGTTGGCACCGTCGGCTTGTTAGAAAACAGGCCTAACAGCAGCAACGTTGTGCCCGGAGAAGTTTTCTTCACCATTGATATTCGCGACCCGGACGATGTCGTTGTTTTGAAAATGGAACAGGATCTTATGCAGCGCCTGCAACAGATTGCAGAAAACGGTGGTGTAACGATTGAAGTCGTTCAGATATGGGACGCCCCAGCTGTGCATTTTGATCAACAATGTGTAAATATGGTGGAAGAAGCCGCAGCCGAGGCCAATTATCCGGCACGGCGTATTGTCTCTGGCCCCGGACATGATGCCGGATACGTAGCACGTGTAGCACCTACCGCCATGATTTTTGTACCCTGCAAAGATGGCCTCAGTCATAATGAAGACGAAAGCATTACCAAGACCCATGCCGAAGCAGGTGCCAATGTATTGCTGGAAGCCGTATTAAAAGCAGATCAGTTTTTCAACCCGTCTGAATGAGAAGCAATTTTTTTAGCAGGAACATCTCAATATGTTCCTGCTAAACTGAGCGGCAGGACGCACCGTCACAATATTACGAGAAAAGTTCATAACTGCGTAAAGTTACCGAGAGTAAAAGATGCTCCATCATTATTCATCAACACTCTTCCGCGCTCTTCCTCCTGCCCATGTCGCGAAAATAACGCTACCGACAATCAGCGCCAGTCCAATTGCCAGCAAAGCGGTAATGTGTTCATGAAGGAATACCGCTGAAGCAAGAACACCAATAACCGGAACACCCAATGTAACATTGGACATAGTAAACGTTGAGACACGACGTCCATATTCCGCTGAAATTACGAAACAGAGTGAGGTTGCAACCGGTCCAATAAACAGCAGCAGTCCCCACAGTTCGGGTGTCCAGCGTTTAACATGGGGCAACCCCACAATAGCCAAGGACATCACGGTCAGGCTGACAGTTGCAAACAGCATCTGCCAGGGGGCCAGATCAATAGGACGGGAAATCCACTGGTGCCGCTTTACATGCAGGATCACCAACGCCCAACCTACCGCCGCCAGAAGTAACATAGCGGCCCCCAGCACTGCGCCCGGGCGATTCCAATCCATCTCTAGCGGCGAACAGATCAAACCAATGCCACAAAGCCCGACGCATAGTGCAATTAACTGTGTTGAAGTTGGTCTGTCCCCAAAAAGCAACCAACCAGCCAGCAAGCCCCATAAAGGCGTTGTGTAAGCAAGAAGTGCCGCGTGACTCGCATCTGTATACTGCATTGCTGTTACACCAAGCGCTGTGAAGACCATCATCTGCAGGCCGCCTATACTTGCCAGAATGGCCCAGTCACCGCGCTTGGGTAGTTTGAGTTCACGTCGCCACCCCAGAAACAGAAACAGGCAGAATCCTGCCGTCGCAAAACGGAGTGTTGCCATCCACAGCGGATCCATTAGCCCAACAGCGATTTTCATAGCAGGCCAACTTAATCCCCAGAGCACAACCATAACACCCAACCAGAAGTTAGTTTCATTTGTTGCCGAAATTCTTACTGGCTGTACCATTGAGGACGACATTCAAGAAAGTCCGTTCTTTTGAAATTTCGCGGGCTGCAAAGCAAAAAGAACCTTGCAGCATCATGTGCCGAAATATTAAAGAAGGCTTGTTGGAAAATCTGACTTATCTTTTGCGTTGTTTGTGAATAATCTGGTAATAATAACCTTGATGCTCTAATTTAGGGGAACATCTTGCCTGAAACATCTTTTACGCTGGACACCACCAGCATACGCATTCTGAATGTGCTTCAGGAAAATTGTGAAATCAGCAATAACGATCTTGCTATGGCAGCAGGAATTTCAGCCTCTCCATGCTGGCGCCGTGTCAATGAGATGAAAAATCAGGGCGTAATTCAGCGATCAGTCGCCATTGTGAATCCACTGGCGCTTGGCTTGGCAGTGAATGTCTTCGTCCACGTGTCTTTAACACATCAGGACAAACACTCTCTTGAGATTTTCAACAAGGCCGTAAAAACCAGACCCGAAGTCATGGAATGTTACCTTATGTCCGGAGAGTCTGATTATATGCTGCGTATTGTTGTTGAAGACCTGATGAAATTTCAGGAATTAATTCTGGATTTCCTAACAAAAATTCCTGTTGTCTCCAATATACGCTCGAGCTTTGCCCTGAGCCAGATTAAATACACAACCGCTCTTCCAACAGGACATCTGGGCAAATAAGTGATAGTAGGTCATGTTCGTAAAATAATAAGATATAATAAATCTCCATTATTTCTGAAAAAAAACATAACTTTATTTACATTAATTAATTTCTCTTCTATTACGTTTTACGAAATAAGATTTTCAGACGGGTCCATTTCAGAATTTTCATAAGGCCTCTTGAGAGAGGACGCAGAATGATCGTCTTTTTCACGCAGCACACCGAGAATCCTCGTCATACTTCCAACGCAACCTCTGGCAACCATACCAAGAGCTAGAAACAGCACTCCGACCATAGTAATGGGTTCAAGGTAGCGATAATGCATATCGCCAAACAAACTGGCTTCTCCCATCATTTCCATAACAGAAATTGACGATAAAAGCGGCGTTTCCTTGATCAGAGCAATGAAATAGTTGCCCAGAACGGGAAGCACAGGACGGATAGCCTGAGGGAGAATAACATATCGCCATGTTTGGAAAGGCGAAAAATTGCAGGCTTTACTCACTTCCCACTGCAATACGGGAATTGCTTCAATTCCGCTTTTATAAACATTTGACAGATATGTTGCGTAATGAACCCCAAAACCCAAAATTCCACAACCAAACGCTGGAAGCGTGATATTTGCGTACGGCAGAAGATAGTAAAGAAAAAAAAGCTGAACAAGAAGCGGTGTACCACGAATGAAATGTGTGACACCAGAGATAAGAAAAAAAATTGGCCCTCGGGTTATTTTTTCAAGGACGGCGATTGCCAGCCCCAGACACACTGCCAAAGCGAATGAGCTGAGAGTTGCTATGATAGTAACTTGCAACCCTTTCAGCAGATAAGGGAAGACCATGACGGCAAAATGGTTATCCCACGTCATATTATTATACCTTCACCTTTTGAGGGTTAGCCAATCGCGTTACAGAACGAATAAAGAAAAGAATGACAAGATAGAGAATAAAATAAACAATCAGCGTCACTGCAAATGGAAGGAAAGTCTGCCCCGTCCGGATACGGAACTGCTGTGCCTGAAAAGTAATATCTGACAACGATATTAACGAGACAATAGAGCTGGCTTTCATCAACTCGACCATATTATTGCCGAACACAGGCAACATACGGGGAAAAGCCTGAGGCAGAATAATATATCTGAATGTCTGATACCGGGTAAAATTTAACGCACAGCAGGCTTCGTACTGATCTCGGCCAGTCGCCTGCACTGCGCTTCTAACAACCTCTGCCCCGTATGCACCAACATTAAGACCCAGCCCCAGGATACCAGCAAGCAAAGGCGAGAGTAACAACCCGAATGCCGGAAGAGCATAATAAAGCCAGAAAACCTGAACAAACACCGACGTGCCACGGAAAAGTTCAATATAGCAAACGCTGAAAACTCTAATGAAACGCCACCGCGAAACACGACCCAAACCAAAAACGAACGCGCACACAAAAGCGAGAATGCTACCGGAAATTGTCAGAATGACCGTAATTTCCAGCCCACGCAGAACAGAGCGGAGCAGATCAGATAAAACGAGTTCTGTCATAAGGACTCTTTTCCCCTACAAAACTCCTCTCGCGTATGGCCACGCGCGAGAGAGGGATCAAAGCCGTGTGCCCGCAAGATCCGGTCATACGTCCCGTCGGCCTTCAGTTTTGCCAGCACACGATCATAAGCATCCCTGAGGTCAACAGCATTCGGGCTGAACGCTGTTCCGGCACACATAACCGGCGCGTCTTCTACCGTCACAAGAGAAAATTTTTGTCCACGCCAGAGATCAACCAGATGCTGTGCAGAAGACGCTGGTAAGGAATAGACCTGTATGCGGCCTGCCAGAAGCATGATCATTCCACTGGGACCATCTGGAACGGGAACAAGGCGGCTCGCTGGAACCCCCGCCGCCAACGCCTCTCGTTCCTCCGTACCTCCTGCGGGCACGCCAACGTGCAGCGAGGAGTTTGTCGCCAAATCATGGTAGGTTTTTAGTGCAAGAGGCATACCCTTTTTCATGAGAAATGCTTCTCGGTCACATAAGTCCGGTTCTGAGAAAGCAACTGCTTGACACCGGCCGGGTTGGATAAACAAACCTGAGCTGATTGCATCACTCCGTCCGGCCAGAAGCCCTGGAATCAGGCCGCCAAAAGTTGACAACACACCCTGCAGTTCTGAAACCCCCATTCGTTGAAACACGGCATGAGTCAGGTCTGGGCCAGTACCACCCACCTGCCCGTCTGCATCAATTACTGTCCAGGGAGGTTCATTGGACAGACCAATTCTTACATACCCACGTTTTTGTAATTTTTCCAGCCGCGTTGGGCGGCTCTCACCGTTTGCTTGACAGTCTGCAGAATGGATAAAGTACAAAAATGAAAAAGAAATTCCTAAAATAAAACTATATTTTTTTATTTTATTTGAAAAATAAGTCATATTTCGCATTACACATCTATGACAGGGAGCCCCAGAAAGGCCCGTGTGCGATTATCCTTTGGATTGGTGAACACCTCATCCGGTGCGCCGTCTTCAACAATCTGACCGTGATCAAAAAACAGGATACGATCGGCAAACTGCCGGGCAAACTCCATTTCATGAGTTACAAGCAACATAGTGGCGCCAGTTTTCCGACAAATCATGTTAAGCAGATCTAGAACCTCAGAAACGCGCTGCGGATCAAGGGCTGAAGTCGGTTCATCAAACAGCAAAATATCAGGTTGAAGAGCCAGCGCCCGTGCAATAGCAACGCGTTGCTTCTGGCCGCCAGAAAGCTGGTCAGGAAGAAGGTAAGCCTTTTCCCCTAATCCAACCATTTGCAAAAGCTCGTGTGCTCGATTTTCTGCCTCAGTCTTTCCTGCCTGGCCATTGAGGATCTGAGGAAGTGCGATATTATTCAGAACATTCAAGTGCGGAAAAAGACCGAAATATTGAAATACCATTCCAATTCGTGATCTGACAGCACGAAGCTGGCCTTCGGGAAGCAGGCGTGGCGTATCAGGTGCTCCCTCATACATCGGAACACCTTCAATCCGCACCTGGCCTGCATCAATTGTTTCCAGCGTCATGAGAAGACGCAGGATTGTCGTTTTTCCGGACCCTGAAGGGCCAAGCAAAGCAACTTTCTGGCCTATGGGAATTTCCAGGTTCAAACCATCAAGAACCGATATACCGTTGAACGCCTTTGAAACGTCTGAAATTTGTATCATCGGACATGACACGACTATCTGCTCCATGATGGTCATAAATCTTCTATTACAACGCCAAAAGATGCCACACAGTCACCCATTTTTATAAGGCCTGGAAAGTGACGAGCAATCAGAATGCCCTCACAGGGCGCAAGAATGCGTGTCGGTGCGACACCAGTTCTATCAATTGTATGAATGCGCGCTATTGTCTGACCTTTTTTTACCGGAGCTTCAAGATCAACACACATTTCAAGAAGGCCGTCCTGCTCAGCAAAAACAAAACTCTCATCTCCCGGCATGTCCAACCACTGCGTAGGTGAGGTTACAGCTTCACCCGCAAGGATACCCACGTGCCGCAGGACATTCCTCACACCTTGCCGGGCAATTTCCGCTGTTCTTGCTGAAACCGTGCCGCCACCTCCAAGTTCGGTTGTGACAAATACCTTTCCCATCTCTTCAATGGCTGTATCAAACATTCCCCGTGAATCGATTTCGACCATTTTTAATGAATAGGGAGCGCCAAAAGCCTTGACGGCAGAGAAACATTTCTCTTCCTGAACAGGATCAGGTAAAACATGTGCTGCCGCAAATGGAATGAAATCCAGCGTTTTACCACCAGAATGGAAATCCAGAACAATATCACACATAGGCAATAGAACGCGCTGGAAGTAATCCGCAATTTTCTCTGTCACCGTGCCATCTGGGCGGCCGGGAAAAATGCGGTTCATGTTCCCACGATCAATAGGCGAGGTACGTGTGGCTGCACGAAAGGCAGGATAATTCATTGCCGGGACAATGATGACACAACCAGAAACATCTAAAGGATCAAGTTCTTGCGCAAGTCCAAATAGAGCAACAGGCCCTTCATATTCATCGCCATGATTACCACCGGTCAAAAGAGCAGTTGGACCCTCCCCGTTACGCACAACTGTTAGGGGAATCATGATTGATCCCCAGGCGGAATCATCACGGCTGTAAGGCAGGCGGAGGAAGCCATGATGAATACCGTCTTTATCAAACGGAACGGTAGCGACAATAGGGGAATCAAGCTGTGTATCCGTCATGATGCGGCCCTCAGTCCTTCACAAACAGTTTGCGGGGCACATTTGCCAAACACTCGTAACCTGTCTCGGTAATAAGAATACTTTCGGTTGTTTCAAAACCCATTGTATCCAGCCATAAACCAGTCATGAAATGAAACGTCATTCCGGGTTTCAATTCAGTCTTGTCTCCGGGCCGCAAACTCATCGTGCGTTCACCCCAGTCTGGCGGGTAGGACAGACCAATAGGATATCCCGTCCGGTTATCTTTTTTGATCCCGTATTTTTTCAGAACATCGAAAAAAGCATTGGCAATATCTTCACACAAATTGCCAGGCTTTGCCGCCAGAAGCCCCTCTTCCATACCCTCAAGAGTTGCTTTTTCCGCATCAAGAAAAGCCTGTGTTGGCTTGCCAAGAAAGACTGTTCTGGAAAGCGGGCAGTGATACCGATGGTAACATCCGGCAACTTCAAAAAAAGTACCCTCGCCCTTGAGCATAGGACGATCATCCCATGTGAGATGAGGAGCCGATGCATCTGTGCCAGATGGTAGCAAAGGAACAATTGCAGGGTAGTCTCCACCAAACTCCGCTGTGCCACGAAGCCCTGCATCATAAATCTCTGCAACCAGGTCACATTTTCTCATTCCTGGTTCTATTTTTTCATAGATTCTGGAATGAATATTCTCGACGATCTTACCTGCCCGCCGCATATAAACAATTTCCTGCGGACTTTTGACCGCGCGCTGCCAGTTGACAAGACTAGTTATATCCAAAAACCGGGCATTTGGCAGACCTTTCATTAACGCGGCATAAGCGGCAGCAGAAAACCAATAATTATCCATCTCCACGCCAATAATAGCAGCCTGCCACCCCCGTTCCGATATCTTGGCTGCCAGATAGGTCATTGGATGGCGTTCTGGTGACTGAACATAGATATCAGGATAACCAAGGATATTGTCTTCACTGATCCACGCTGTTCGGCGCGCACCATTGGCATCCTGTTCCCGGCCGAACCAGATTGGCTCTCCCGACAAGGGAACAATGACGCATTGATAAACGTAGAATGACCATCCATCGTATCCCGTCAGCCATGCCATGTTGGATGGATCACTTACGATCAGAAGATCGACATTGCGTCGGCTCATTTCCTGACGTGTCTTCTCAAGACGCGCAGCATATTCTTCGCGGGAAAATCTCAACCTTGCATGATCCATATCACACATTCTTTCTAAAAAAGTGAAGACAGGCTATTTGATAAAACAGTTTTTCGAATATCGTTCGTCAGAATCTGGCACGCACTGTCCCGAAATACTGTCTGGGCGCACCAATCATGAAGCTCTGATAATCTCCCATAAAGGGGTTTCCATTCTCTCCCATCGTACTGATGTAAGAAGAATTGAAAAGGTTGTAGACGTTGAATTCAAACGTCATGTTTTTCAGGAACCCTTTTGTTCCCAACTGATACTTTGCCCCAAGATTGGCAAGCCAGTAGCCCGGAACGGATGTATCATTCATATAGCTCAGATACCGTTTCCCGATATAATTGACATCAAAATGGGCCGACATCCGTTTATAGGTATAATCCACACCCGCTTTGTACATGAAATCCGGGTAGTTCACGACCTTCTTTCCCGCCTGATGATACACCACACCCGCCGATGTTATATCCGATCCGTAACGAGAATCGTTATAGGAAATACTGTTATATATGGAAAGGTTCTTTATTGGCCTGATTGTAAAAGCAGCATCAACACCGTTCATCGTAACGGATCCAACATTCACAACGGTAGAAACCGGATCGACAATGGATGCGGATGCCATGGATTGAAGACGATTGAAAAAATTAACCCGATAGAGATTAAGCGACGCCGAAATCAGGTTGGAATTATAACGATAGCCCAATTCATAAGCCCAATCTGATTCGGGTTTGATGGTTTTCTGCAATTCATGGAATGTTGCCTGATTGGTTACACCCCAGGCCTGGCCCATCTGATAACCACCCTGGGCATAAGCGCGCTTGTTCTGGGAGATATCAAAATAGAGTTCGTGCCCCGGCAGGAAACGCCAGTTGGCGCTGATGTGCGGAAGAAAAGCGGCGGCTGTGGTCAAGGAACCAGAAGGAAGCTCAGACTGCCCTGTATAAGCCACATCATTCGCTGTTGCACCACCATGAGTTGTAACCAGCATGGAGCGGAAGCCAGCGTGTACGCTTAGATTTTTGAGAATACGGTAGGTGTCCTGAAGGTGATATTCAAACGTGTTTGTGTTGTACGTTGTGCCCCACAATTGCCCAATCGGATTTCTGAAACTGCTCATGGAAAGCGGATTCAATGGCTTTCCTTCGCCAAGGAGCGGCATCTGATACGCAAAATAATCCATCATATAACGGTTATTTTCATACCATACGCCACTGTTAATCGTGTTGTGAGCGATTTGATATGTTACGCCCGTCGTAAAGCCATACCGGGCAATGGATCCTTGATGTTCCTGATAACGCAGGGGGGCGCCATTTGGTGAGGACGCAAATGGACTGGCGTAGCCGCCCCATCCAAGGTTTGAGTGACCATACGCAACACTATCCCACGTCAGGTTGTCGGCAAGTGTAATATGCGCTTTTAGCCCACCCAGATAATCCCGAGCGATTGCACTTGAATCATAGAACATGGCATCCAGCGGATCATTGCTTTTATCCTGCCCGTTTGTGAAAATGCCCTGCGCAGCAAGATAAGCCCCTTTATAATTTGGATAAAAATTATCCAGACGCGGCCCTAATGTGTGCAGATAATTAAGAGAAAGGTCCTGATAGCTGAGATATTGCTGGTCGTCCCAGTCAAAAAATGCCGAGATTTCACTGTTCTCACCAATAGGCTGAACCAATTTGGCATTCACTTTCTGATCAAACAGCGGGCCGGAACCTTTCCATTTTTCACTATTGCTACGCGCATAGGAAACGAAGAACCGTGTACCGGACGCGTTGAGATCGCCGGAATTGAGACGCACGAATGTTCTAAAAGCACTATTGCTTCCAAACGTCTGGCTAATATCAATCTGCCGCTTCCGTGTCGGGTCCATGGAAACAAAGCTGATCGCACCGCCAAGATTATTGGTGCTGGGGGTATCAACCGCCCCTGCCCCCTGCGAGACATCCATCCGACTGATATTATCAGGTGAGATCGCCTGATTGATGCCCAGACCATTGTAGTTTCTGTAAGTCAGCTCGCCAAGTGGAATGCCATCAAGGGTAAAGCCAAGCTGGTCCTGAAAGAAACCGCGAACGTAGAGCTGCGTCGCCCAGCTATCCTGCCCCATAGGGTCGGCTGCTGTTAAGAGCACACCCGGCTGTTGCGCAATCACCTTGAGAGGATTGGTGCCAGGAACAAATTTTTCTATGTCACGCGCCGTCATGATTTCATTGGAGCCATGGGAGGCACGGCGCGTGACGACATTTACGGACTCTTCTCCAGAAGAGATTGCTGCGCGCGCCCGGCCCTTTGCTCTCGTAATCTTTTTGACGCCTGCCTGTTTGGGCAACGCCACATGGCCCTTCGCTTTCTGATGCGACTCAGCAGCGAGACTTTCAGAGCCCCCAACCGACACAAATAGCGTCGAGCATAAAAGCAAAGGGCACAAAGTGCTTTGTTTCATCCGTACGTTCCTCATCAAAGGCCAAGGGCCACTGGTCCATGCGTCTCGTCAGGAAACAGTCGGCAACGAAAACCCAGATTGCGTATTGGGCGTATCTCACAGCGATGGCATGGCTGGAGAAAGCATTCCGAGAAGATCTGGGGATCGCGCCTTTTCCAGTTTCATATCGAAACCAGAATAACAAAGCGCGAGAGACTCTTTGCATCATATCAATGCAAATATGAGAGGATAATATGCGCTATAAGCGTAATTCTCACATATTTTCGTAGTGAAGCATGCGCCTCTGTTTTAGTCTCCTTGGCAACGTTGCGCCCACGCGTTGAAAGATACTGGCTGCAGTCCTTAGCCCCACTTTCTTTCAGAACAGTATTCCCGCCCAGCGTTTTGAGTGATCTCCCTGTTTTTTAACGTAAGGATTTTTTGCATTCCTAAAAAACGATAATTGAGAAAAATCGTTTTATTATCATCAGAATATCATTCATATGGGAATGCGGTATCGCAGAGAATATCCCTCAGAGGCATAACGTTACCAAAAAATAACAAAAAGAAGAGCCATTCCGATGTCTCTTTTGGCGATGAAATTCTGCGTTAATTTTCATATATGCGTAGAAATCCATATCGTCAACGTATCAAAATGCGGGAAAACAGTTCAGAATCATGATACAGTGCTATGGAAACGATTCGTCAGGCACGTGAGCAGGAAACAGATGAAACTTCAAAAAAAGGGGGCTTTGCCCGTTATCGCAAGACTTTACAGAACAAAACCCGACTTCCTGTTTTCTTTACAAACAGATTATAAGAGATCATCTGTAAAACAAAGCGACGCAACGAAGTATTTTTCTGAACAACTTTCATCATGACACTGCCTGTACTAAGTGACGTCATGGCTGCTGCAGGGCGGCTACGGGAACGAATTGTTCGGACACCGTTGATCTCGTCAGCATCATTATCTACGATCCAAGCCTCATCTGTTTTTTTGAAACTGGAAACTCGGCAAACCACCGGAAGTTTCAAATTACGCGGTGTCAGCAACACGCTTCTTCTCTCTGGCCAGACAGCAAAAGGATTTGTTGCTGCCTCCACCGGTAACCATGCTCGCGCACTGGCATATGCGGCACAGCAGATGGGAAAATCGTGTGTTGTCTGCATGTCAAAACTTGTTCCTGAAAACAAAATCAGCGCTGTAAGGGCGCTTGGTGCAGACATAAAAATCGTTGGGTCCTCGCAGGACGATGCGCAGCAAGAGGTTGATCGGCTTGTTCTCTCTGAAGGATTGCTTCCGGTTCCGCCATTTGATGATAAGCGTGTGATTGCTGGACAGGGTACAATCGCACTGGAAATTCTGGAAGATAGACCCGAGGTTGATACCCTTCTTGTTCCTCTCTCTGGGGGGGGGCTTGCCGGGGGTGTGGCCATGGCGGCCAAATCAGTCAAACCTTCTATTCGGGTTATCGGGGTCAGCATGGAAAAGGGCGCTGCCATGGCGGCCAGTCTTCAGGCTGGCAAGCCTGTTGTGGTAACGGAAGAACCGACACTGGCAGATTCTCTTGGCGGTGGTATCGGTATTCCCAACCACTACACGTTTAATCTGTGCCAGACATATCTTGATGACATTATCCTTCTGACAGAAGAGGAGATTGGTGCAGGCATTAGTCATGCCTACTGGCAGGAACAGGAAATTGTTGAAGGAGCCGGAGCTGTTGGAATAGCAGCTTTACTGGCAGGAAAAGTGCACCCATCTGGCACGGTAGCTGTCGTTGTTTCTGGGAGAAACATCGACATGGCGGTGCATCAGAAGCTCGTCTCAGAATACCAGAAGATATAAGCATGCAAATTCTGACCGAACCTCAACTACGTTCACTGATAAAGCTGGATGTAACGCTGATTGATGCCATAGCCGATGGGCTCCAAGCGTTGACCGCGGGCAATGTTGTGATGCCCGATATCCTGCGGCTTGATATTCCCGATCGTGGGGAAGTCGATGTCAAAACAGCCTACGTCAAAGGGGTTCAAAGCTTTGCTGTCAAAATAAGCTCTGGTTTTTTTGGAAATAGCGCTTTGGGGCTACCGAGCCTAAGCGGCATGATGGTTCTTCTGGATGCAGAAACAGGTCTGACAAAAGCTCTTTTGCTCGATAACGGCTACCTGACGGATATACGGACTGCAGCAGCCGGTGGCGTCGCAGCGCGTGCGTTATCACGACCGGATTCCCATATTGCTGCTATTTATGGTGCAGGCTTACAGGCACGTCTGCAACTGGAAGCCCTGATGCTGGTCCGCCCCATCACCGAGGCACGGATTTGGGCGCGCCGCCCGGAACAGGCGCAAGCAACCGCTGAATGGTGTGAAAAAGAATATGGTCTACCCGTTCAAGCTTATGCCAACCCAGCAGAAGCTGCAAAAGGGGCCGATATACTCGTCACGACAACACCATCAGCTAGCCCCATTCTGCTACAGGATTGGCTGGAGCCTGGTCAGCACGTTACCGCCATGGGATCAGATGCCGAATTCAAGAATGAATTAGACCCAGCCATTATTTCTCACGCATCCCTTTATGTGGCTGATAGTCTCCCTCAAACCACTCGGCTTGGGGAGCTTCACAATGCATTGGAAAGCGGCCTAAGCATTGATCCTTCCCGCTCCACAGAACTGGGAGCCGTTTTGAACGGAAACCACTCTGGCCGACGCGCATCGGATGAGATTACTGTAGCCGATCTGACTGGAACAGGCGTTCAGGACACTGTTATTGCTACAATGGCTTATGACCTATGGGAAAAGACAACTTTATGAAATAAAGGGAAGATAATCCACAAAACGGTCTTTTTAAAAAAAGTAGAAAAAGCCTCTATGTTATGGCAGGAAAATCCCTCCATCAGGATCTAATGTAACTTTCAAACACTCTTCGCATGCACAAGCAAGAATACGGCATGATGCCGAGTGTTCTGTCAGTCCCTAATAACGGTACTAATCCTCATCAGGAACTTCTACAGGGACCGAAAAACCTGCCTTGACCCTGTCCATGACCACCAGAGTCTTGAAACCTCGGATATCTGGGTTTTCATAGAAGAAGTTTCTGGTGAAAACTTCATAATCCTCCATGCTACGGGCAGTAACATACAGAACGAAATCGGTTTCACCCGTCACATAAAAGCTATTGACAATTTCAGGTGTAATACGAAGTGCTCTTTTGAAACGATCAATAATATCAGACCGTTCACGTTCAAGGGTGACCAGAACAATCATCTGAATCGGGCGCCCCACCGCCCGCGCGGAAATGATCGAGACATCCCCTTCAATCACACCAATATCACGAAGCCGTTTCAAACGCCTTTGGCAGGCCGTGGCAGACAAGCCAACCTGATCTCCGATAACCTGAGATGTCAGACGGTTATTTTTCTGAACGATCTCAAGAATACTCGCATCAATGCGGTCATAAAGCTTCATAAGCCGGAAATCCTCATCGAATACATCATTACGAACGATATCATATCATAATCGGAATATTACGCAGTAAATATGTTTATGGATAGCCCTATACTCTGATGATCGAGACGTTCTCCACTTTTTGTTACAAGAAGGAAACATAATAATGAAATGGTTCCAGAATGCGTGACAGCCAGAAAATGGATGAAATCAGAACGTCCGCCGCTTCAATGAAATCTCTTCTGTTCAGGTATACGCTATGAAAAACGTGGGTGTTGGCACAGAATCCGTTTGGGCCGGAGAAAGTGACGTTTTTTCCGAAGGTGCCATATGCGTGCCGGTCTATAATTCCGTTGCATTCGGCTATGACGATATGGAGGAATGGTTTGCCGTCGCCACAGGGGCAAAACCTGGCCATATTTATTCAAGAAACACAAACCCGACGGTACGTGTTCTTGAAGAGAAAATAAAAATCATGGACGGTGGAGAAGAAGCAACCAGCTTTTCCACGGGCATGGCGGCCATAAGCAACACGTTGCTGGCTCTTTTGGAGCCGGGCGACCGTGTTGTGACAATCAAGGATACATATGGCGGCACAAACAAGATTTTTATCGAGTTTCTGCCCAAAATAAATGTTGATGTCTGCCTGTGTGACACCGAAGATTATGATCTTATTGAACGTGAGATCGCAAAGGGCTGTAAGGTCGTTTATCTGGAATCACCGACCAACCCGACGCTGAAAGTTCTGGATATTGAGCGCCTTGCCAAATGCGCCCATGCCCAGGGTGCGATTGTAATTGTGGATAATACATTCGCCACCCCGATCAACCAGACTCCCCTTTCTCTGGGAGCGGATATTGTGGTTTACAGCGCCACAAAATATCTGAACGGCCATTCTGATGTAATGGGCGGGTTGGCCGTCGGCCGGAAAGATCTGATCGATACGATTTTTCATTATCGTGAGATTACGGGTGCAACGCTGCATCCACAGTCGGCCTATATGATTTTACGAGGCATGAAGACTCTGGAACTGAGGATGCAACGCCATAATGAAAATGGTATGAAAGTTGCAGAATTTCTTTCTCACCATCCCAAAATCGACAAGGTCTTTTATCCGGGCCTAGCGACACATCCGGGGCATGATGTTGCCAAAAAGCAGATGAAGGCTTTTGGTGGGATGCTCAGCTTTTCTGTCAAAGGCGACTTTGACAAGGTTGTCGTTTTGCTGGAAAGCCTGCGCTACGCTCACAAGGCAGCCAGCCTTGGCTCTGTCGGCACATTGGTTGGCCCCCCAAAAACTACCAGCCATGTGGAACTCAGCGCGGAAGAACGTCAGGCTGCCGGCATTCCTGAAAGCCTGATCAGATACTCGGCTGGTGTGGAAGACAGCTGTGATCTGATTGAAGATCTATCGAGCGCGTTAGACAAACTCTGATATAAAATCACTAAACAGTCGAAAATTGTATGCACTGTGATTACCCAGTCCTCAACATAGGAGTGGGTCATTGTGAACAGACAGATCTGACTGTGCTCTCTCTGGTTTCACTCTGCGCTGAGACAACCGAGAGAGCACAATTCTGCAAAGTGAGCGTTGTTCAGCCATTTTTAGTGCCTGCACGCTTGGGCAGGGAAGAAATGTATTGGCTTTTCTTTTCAGGTCTTTCTGAAAAAAATCACCATTAAAAAAAGACCGTTCCTTTCAAGAAAGAACGGTCTTTTTTGATCATTTTCTTATAACTGAGTGTCCAACAGCAGAGCGTGGAAGCTATCAGAAAGAAATATCTCCGCGCAGGTAATAGAAGCCGCCATTCATACCAAGTTGAGACGTGCTCATGTAATACTGGGGTGCGCCCAGATAACGGTTGTTATCCGGCACGCGGCTGGGGCGGGCATCAAACAGGTTGTTTCCCCCAAGCGTTACGGCAAGATGTGGATTAACACGATAGGTGACTTCAAGGTTTGTAATGAATTTTGGCGTGTTCTGAAATTCTCTGTAATTTGTGCTGGAGAGAGAGCTGGTGTTTCCGGCCCCACCATAATAGGTCAACTGTGATGTTACCTGCCCGTAGCGGATTTCATGCACGGCAACAGCCCATTTTCCGCTGGTAAAGCGGCCACCAAAAATCATCTTGCTGCGCGGGTAAGCTGTGGTGATGTAAGCAATGCTCTGCGCATTCAGCAGCGGATTACCATTGGTATCCGTAGCCTGATGGGAAAGGCGCGTACGGTTGAGGTTGATCGCAACATCCCAATCAATGCGGCCAATATTGCCAAGCTGGGTAGGATAGGTTGCCGTCAGATCCAGCCCCTGTGTACGTGTGCTAGCCACGTTGGCAAACCAGTGGGTGGAAAGAGAAGCATCAGACCAGGACTGATACCCCTCCGGCAGAGCAAAGCCGTTCATCAGCAAAGCAGACGCTGCCTGAGCGCCATAAACCTGGCCACCCGGCATGATCTGATCACGCAGGTTGATCTGATACACATCCACTGTGACATGCAGTTTCTTGAACGGTTCCATGACGATGCCACCGCTCACGTTGGTTGAGCGTTCCGGCTTGAGGGCGGAGGCACCATTTGCCAACGCACCGGCCGAATTCACAGCGATCAGGCCACGTGCGGCCGTGGGAGAAATAGCCAGAGCGCTATAATGTTCCTGCGCAAGCGTGGGGGCATGAAACCCGTTGGAGATCGTGGCGCGGAATGCCAGACGAGGCGAGACATCGTAACGGGTAGACACTTTGCCCGTTTCTGTATCCCCTACGTCTGTGTAGTGCTCATAACGCCCAGCGAGATCAAGCTGCCAGTGGCGGGTAAGGTGTGTGGAAACATCCACATACCCAGCCACAACATCACGATTGAAGTTGCCCGCGTTTCCGGGGTTGGTGCCCGCCAGAGCATCTGACCCGCTGCCATAAAGGGAGTCAGGAGAACCGGTGCCGATGGAATAGCTTTCATACCGGTAGGATGCCCCACCTGCCACATTGATTTCATGCGGCCATCCAGAAAACCGGAACTTGCGTGACAGATCGAACGTGTTGCTCCACTGCGAATTATTGAATCCCTGCACATCAAAACGTGTTGGCGTGCGGCCTGTATCACGTTCGATAGCGGTGTTTGCAGAGTTCTTCAGGCCGATATCATTGTAGTCACGCCCGTAAACGGTTGAAAGATCCCAGTTCCAACCTTTGAAAACACCTTTGATGCCAGCAGTAAGTTCGTAATCATTCTCCTCCATGGTTTGCAGGGGAGAATAGCCGTATGGATAAAGGGCTGCGTAACCGGGATAACTGGCCAGAGAGGACGGCAGACGGTAGTTCTGATACGATTCCGCGTGGCGATGAGCGTAGGTTGCCGTGCCGTAAAGCTGGATATTGTCGGTAATATCGTATCCGGCCTTGATGGCCACACTTTCACGCGTCTGTTCCGGCTGACCCAGCACATTGTTGATCTTGGTGCCGGTACGGGCATCGGGCGCGCTGCGATAGGTGTGATCGGTATGGAAAAAATCGCCACTGACGTGAATAAAGCCACGCTGGCCCAGCTTGGCCCCGCCATCCAGATAAACGCCCTGCTGAAAACCATCTTTGGCCGCCGTGATGCCGGAGATGGATTGTGCATGAAAACCGTGATCCTGCTTTTTCAGGATGATATTCACCACACCTGCCACGGCATCTGACCCATATTGTGCAGATGCGCCATCACGCAGCACTTCCACATGGTCAATGGCCGCCATGGGAATCATATCAATATCAACAGCAGTGGAACCCTGCTGCGGGCCCGGGTCTGCATACATGTTGGCCGTGGTGTGGCGCCGTTTGCCATCTACCAGCACCAGCGTTTCATTCGGGTTGAGGCCACGCAGGCTGATGGAATCAGTCAAAGCGCCGGTGTCAAACCCGCCGGTGGGCATGGTGAGAGAGGGCAGAAGCTGGGCCAGAGCCTCCCGCAGGTTGGGCTGCCCGGTCTGGCTCAACTGCTTGGCAGACACCACATCAATAGGGGAAAGACTTTGCCGGGCCTTGCGGCCTGTCTCACGCGTGCCGGTGACAATGACGCTTTCCTCCCCACTGCTTTCAACGGGGGCCGCAGCCGCTGTTTTGCTAACAGAGCGCACCGTACTGGCAGCAGAGGGATCTGCCACAGAAGGCGTGGCGGCGGCAGCCCGGGTTGAGCGATGCGGCACTACCGCAGCGTCAGACGCCGTCCCTGTATTTCTACCACTCGAAGAAGGCTGAACTGTCTGTGCATAGGCAGCAACTGGCCCGGAAAAAAGAGTTGCGGTCAGCAGCGCGGAGGCAAAACTGCCCCGCTGGCGCAGAACCACGCCTTTGCCTGCCCGCATACCTTTTCTACCCTCTGACAAAAAACGCTGATGCACGAGGCACGCTCCTGATACACAAAAATACAAATAATAACGTATTATTATCTATACAACTTTTTCTTTGGTATCATCTGGAAAGTCTGATGGCAGATCGTATTGGCAACAGCGTGTGGTGGTTTGGCAACAGTTTGTTTCAGGGCTGAAACCCACGGGCTATCATCTGCGTCTCTGCTAACGCAGACAGCCTACTACTGTTCCAGGGACTGCAATTCATACAGTTTGTGATAAAGTCCGTCCGGTTTCTGCACCAGTTTTGCGTGCGAACCATCTTCCACCACATGACCGCGCTCAAACACCAGAATGCGGTCCAGATCAACCACAGTGGCAAGACGGTGGGCAATGACGATCACCGTGCGCCCTTCCATCAGCCGCTGCATGGCCTCCTGCACCAGCGCCTCTGATTGAGAATCAAGGCTGGCTGTGGCTTCGTCCATCACCAGAATAGGGGTGTTGGCCAGAAACGCACGCGCAATGGCCACCCGCTGACGCTCCCCACCCGAGAGCTTCACGCCGCGTTCACCAACCAGCGTGTCATATCCCTCCGGCAGGCGGGCAATGAAGTCCGCCGCATTGGCCAGCCGGGCAGCTTCTTCAATATCAGCCTGTGTGGCATCCGGGCTGCCATAGGCAATATTGTCTGCCAGACTGCGGTGAAACAGCATGGGCTCCTGCTGCACGATGGCAATTTCCGACCGCAGAGAGGACTGATTGATGGTGGAAATATCCACCCCATCAATAGTGATACGCCCGCCATCCAGTTCATAAAGCCGCTGCAACAGCTTGGTGAAAGTCGATTTTCCCGAACCTGACGGCCCCACAAGCCCCACACGGCTACCCGCTTTGATGGTGACGTTCAGATCAGAAAAAATCTGCTTTTTCTGGCCCGGATATTGAAAACTGACATGCTCGAACCGGATCTCCCCTTCCCGCGCTTTGAACGGAACGGCAGTGGGAACATCTTTCACGGATGGTTCGGTACGCCACAGTTCAAGCAGTTCTTCCATCTCGTTGACGGAGCGCTGCACAACGGACACCTGCTGGCCGATATCCCGCAGATAGCCCTGCACCAGAAAGGTCATGGTCAGCACGTAAGCAACATCGCCCGGCCCGGCGAGCCCTTTCAGCCACAACCATACTGCCGCCCCGGCAAGAGCCAGCCGCATGAACGTGACCATCAGATTCTGAATGCCCGCGCTGTTGGTGCCGCGTGTCCATGTCAGGCAGGTATGTTTGCGCCACTGGCCAATAACATCCTCCAGCCGCTGCTCTTCACGCTTCTCCGCGCCAAAGGCTTTGACCACCGCATTGCAGGTAATGGCATCCGCCAACGCGGCCCCCATGCGGCTGTCCCACCGGTTGGATTCCCGTGCCGTGGGCGCAACATAACGCAAGGTCAGCAGGCAGGAGGTGGTGATGAAAACCGCGGACAGAACGCCCAGCAGCACCCCCATGAAAAGCCAGTGCCATGCCAGAACCAATGTGGTCAGCACCAGCAGGCAGACTTCGGGAATGAGCATAAGCAGCAGGGTATCATCTAGCATGTCCACCGCCCACATGCCGCGTGTCAGCCTTCTTACGGTAGAACCTGCAAAGGTATTGGCATGCCAGTCTGTGGAGAGACGCTGCACCCGCGCAAAAGCCTGCGCGCCGATCTTGTGCATGACCTGCGTGGTCAGATGTGTGATGCCCAGATAGGCGGCCCGCTTGCCCAGCACATTCCCCACGCCGCACGCCGCCATGCCAACCAGCATCCAGATGGCATCCCGCATCAAAGCAGACTGTGTTGCAGGCTGCGCGACATCCGACACCAGCCGTCCGGCCAGAACGGGCATGAGCACATCCAACACCGTGGCTACCATGACACCGGCCACAGTCACCCACAGCGGAACTGGAAAATCCAGCCAGCGGCGCATGACAAATTTCAGGACATCGACAAACAGATTTTGCCTCCGTGCGGCGGAATGCGCAGCGGAAGAGGGGGTATTCATAAGGAAATTCCGAAAAATAGCTCAGGAAAACTGAGAAAACAGGCCATATCTGGTCCGCTTATGTATCGTGCCCCATTCTTTTTAGCAAACCAGAACCGTGCTCAGGCCACACTCTGCCAATGGACGCACCAGCCCGGAGCGGGATAAACTGCCCCCATGGTCAAACAGCCCCTGCCCCCATCCCGCCGTACCACGCAGCCCGCAACCTCCAAACGGAAGGTTGCTGCCAGCCCGAAAAAACCGAAGGCTGCGGCAAAAGACAAGGCAGCACCTGTTGAGGACGCAAAGACTGTCACGCAGGCCCCACGTGACATGACCAAAGAGGAAATTCGTCTTTTCCTGACCGATCTTTCCCACGCGTGGCCCAATGCAGTGACAGAACTGCATTACACCACGCCTTTCACGCTGCTGGTGGCGGTAGTGCTCTCTGCGCAAGCGACGGATGCATCCGTCAACCGTGTTACGCCGGGCCTGTTTGCAGATGCCCCCACGCCAGCCGCCATGGTGCAGCTGGGGGAAGAAGGCGTGGGCGAACACATTCGCACTATCGGGCTATGGCGCAACAAGGCCAAAAATGTGGTGGAACTCTCCCGCCAGTTGCTGGAACGGCATGATGGACAGGTTCCGGGCACGCGGGACCAACTGGAAGCGTTGGCAGGGGTCGGCCGCAAAACAGCCAATGTGGTCCTGAATGTTGCATTCAATCAGCCCACGGTGCCGGTGGATACGCATGTGTTCCGGCTGGCCAACCGCACCGGGTTGGGGCGGGGCAAGACGGTGGAGGCGGTGGAAACCGCGCTGGAAAAGCGTATTCCACCGGAAATGATCCGTGATTCCCACCATTGGATGATTTTGCAAGGCCGTTACGTATGTAAGGCGCGTAAGCCGGAATGCTGGCGCTGCGCCGCCAGTGCGCCGTGCCTGTTCCCTGCCAAGACGGACAGACCCGTCAGCAAACCGCCGCGTCAGAGCACATAGGCCGGTTTTCTGTTTGGCCAGAGCACGCGCTCCCTGCCCTGCCCTGTCCGACCTGACAGCGTATGCTCTCTGTCATGCACATGGCAAAAAATGGGTCAGTTCTGTTCGGCAAGCCGTCAGCTGCTCACCAGCCTCTTCGGCTGATGCTGGCTCTTGGAGGTACGTCAAAAGTAAGGAGTTGAAACCGCTAGGTTTTTGAACCTGAAAGACAGGTGTGAGGGCGCGAGGCAAACCCATCTGGACGAAACACCCGCAGATCCATGGCCAATACCGGTTGCCCCTGAACCCGGCAGAGTTTTGCAACAGCCTTTTACAGCCAGCCGGAAAGGTCCTGCCGGGCGAGCTGTTCCAGCATATCCACACAGGCGGGGCTATCATTCAGGCACGGCAAAAGCGTGAAGGCTTCTCCGCCTTTGGCCATGAACTCATCACGCACTTCGTTGCCAATTTCATCCAGCGTTTCAATGCAGTCGGCCATGAAGCCGGGCGTAATGACCGCAATATTCTTCACCCCTTTTTCGGGAAGGGCTTCAATAAAGGGCGCGGTATAGGGCTCCAGCCATTTGGTGGGCCCAAAGCGGGACTGGAACGTAAGCGGCAGTGTTTCCGCAGTCATCCCCAAGGCAGCACGGAGGGCTTCTACCGTGCGGATGCAGTCCGCCAGATAGGAATCTCCCTTGTCCACATATTCCTGCGGCAAGCCATGAAAGGACGCCACCACCATCTGCGGCGGCGTGGCAAGGGGTGCCAGCCCGTCCCGCACGGAATCAGCCAGTGCCTTGATATAGGCCGGGTGATCAGGAAACGGAGGCAACGTGCGCACAGCAGGTTGATTCCGCAGACGCATCAGCGCACGAAAAAGCTGATCATTCGCCGTAGCAGTCGTGGTGGCGCTGTATTGCGGATAGAGCGGCATAGCCAGAATGCGGTCACACCCATGTTCCAGCAGTTCCCGCACACCCGCCGCAACGGATGGCTTGCCATAGCGCATGCCCCACGCCACGGGCACGTCATCCTGAATAAAGCGCTGGGCCAGACTTTCCGCCTGTGCTCGGGTATAGCCGCGCAGGGGGCTTTCATTACGGGTTTTGTCCCAGATACGCTCATACGCCTTGCCGCTTTTACCGGGGCGTACCGTCAGGACAACACCCTGCAAAATGGGCTGCCAGAGCACAGGAGAGCCTTCTATCACCCGACGGTCAGACAGAAATTCGGACAGGTAGCGCCGCACGGAGCGGTATCCGGTATCATCAGGCGTGCCGAGATTCAGGAGCAGAATACCGGGGCGGCCTTCAAACGCGGCTGTGCCATCTGGGCGTTTACGTGGGGGAATATGGTGAAAAACCATGATCTCTTTCCTGAACCCGAACAGCCCTTGGCCGAACGTCTTTTAAAACAAACAGCCTTTTGCCAGCCTGCCATGCCAACGGATTTACGTGGCCAGAGTTTTCAAGCCCCGTTTTATGCACTTGAGCATAAGGGAGGGCAACGAGAGCGCATCCACCCCGGTTGCGGGAGCCAGAAACCCCTCCTGCACGGCCTGATTGGAAAAACGGCTTATACGTGCAGCATAGACCGTGACCTGCAGCGTGAAGTGCGTAAACACATGCTTGACCATGCCGCAGTCCTGCCATTCGGTCTGCACAGGGGCGTGGATCAGGGCTTCCTCCGTGCTCCACGGCTCGGTGCGCCATGGGGTGCCGGGCAGTTCTGTCATGGCGGCAAGTAGCCCTTTTTCTGGCCGCTTGCGTAAAAGCACCTGCCCGGCCGCATCAATCACCAGAAAATGCGCACCGTATCGCACCGGCTTGACCGCCTTGGGGGCGCGGCGCGGCAAGGTTGCAGCTATGCCCGCCTTGTGCGCCGCGCAAACCGCAACCCACGGGCACAGCCCGCAAGCCGGAGAGCGCGGCGAACACAGGGACGCGCCCAGATCAAACAGCGCCTGCGCAAAATCGGACGGACGTTTCCGCGCTTCTTTATCCGCGTTCAGGCCAGAAGCGAGAGCCGCAAGCTTTTTGCGCGATGCCGGAAGAGGCTCTTCTATGGCAAACAGGCGCGAGGTAATGCGCTCCACATTGCCATCCACCGGCACCACGGGCACGCCGAAGGCAATGGCGGCCACAGCGGCGGCGGTATAGGCCCCTATTCCCGGCAGGGTAAGCAAGCCTTCCACCGTGTTGGGAAAGCCGCCAAGCTCCACCACCTTCTGCGCACAGGCATGCAGGTTTCGGGCGCGGGAATAATAACCTAGGCCCGCCCACGCGGAGAGGACATCATCCCGGTCCGCCGCGGCCAAAGCCTGCACGGTTGGAAATTTTTCCAGAAAACGATGATAATATGGCCCAACCGCCTTGACGGTGGTCTGCTGAAGCATGATCTCGCTCAACCAGACCGCGTAAGGATCTGCCGTCTGGCCAGAGCCAGAACGCCACGGCAGCACACGGCGATGACGATCATACCAGTCAAGCAGGGAACGGGCGGGCGGGGTTTTCACGGAGGACGTTATGACGAAGGAGAGTCTCTCCGGCAAGACGGGAGCGAAGAAAACACAGGCAACCACCCGCTCTGCGCCTTCGGCCAGAAGCAGTGCGAAAACCGGCACGGCACCCCAGAGAGAGGGGAAGCCGTCCGTTGAGCAATCAGCCGAGCCACCGCGCCGCGCCATGACGGCGCGGAGTCTGGCTGCCCTTCTGCCTGCCGTGACTGCTCCGGCCTTTCGCCGCCGCAACCCGGCCAGCGTGCAGCTTTTTACGGACTGGAGCGATATTGTCGGCCCGGCTCATACTGCCGTGACAACCCCCAGCAAGCTGGCGGCAGGCACCCTGACCATTGCATGCGCTGGCCCGGTTGCCATGGAACTGCAACATCTGAGCGATGCGCTGATTGCCCGTATCAATACCTGGTGCGGGCAGGCACTGGTGGCACGCCTGCGCTTTGTGCAGGACCCCAAGGCTGGCATGCGCCCTGCCGCAGCCAGACGGGCGCCCTCCCTCCGTCCTGCCCCCAAATGCAGCGTGCCCGACATGCAGGAGAGCCCGTTAAAGGAGGCTCTGGAGGCGTTGGGCGCACAGATTCTGCGGGAAAAGCAGAAGCGATAACATCCGCGCGACGGCGTATATCTTTCACAGATCTGTCCTGATCCCCTCTTGAAATTGACACATTCATGGCGCGTTACGTCGGCCAGAAAATCTACGCCTGCGAAAGTCGCAAACTTCTGAAGAAAACCATGACACCTAAACCCGCCTTTCTGACTGCCGCCGCCCGCCGCGCCCTGCGCCGACATGGCCGCACCAGCCTGTCTGACCTGCATTTTCTGGAACAATGGGCCACCAGCCCGGACAACAACGCCGCCAGCATTTTGCGCGCCGGGCAGATCAGACGCACCAACCCGGACCTGATGCAGGACATCACGACTGCCATGCCCGGAAAAACACGCAGAACGACACTACGGTAAGAAACAGGATCGCCCGTATTCCGTATAGCGGCCTCTCTTTTCTGGCCCTCCGTTATGGATTGCATCCACAGAGCAACAAAGGCACCATGCGGGCATGAACAGGGCATACGGCATTCAGAAAGCAGACATTTCCCCCAAACGGGCGCTTTCTACCCTGTTTCTTGGCGGTCTGGCGGTTCTTTCTGCTTGTGCAGGGCCATCATCACGCCCCACGTCCTACCGCGCGCCGGGGCCTGCGGTTGACCAGTGGGGACCATATATTCAGGAAGCCTCCACCCGCTTTTCCATTCCCCAATCCTGGATCCGTGCGGTCATGCAGCAGGAATCCGGAGGGCACCAGTATATCCGGGGGCATCTGGTGCGGTCTGTGCATGGGGCAGTGGGCCTGATGCAGCTTAAACCGGGCACCTATATGGAACTGGCCCACCGGTATCATCTTGGCTCCGATCCCTATAATCCGCATGACAATATCATGGCGGGCAGTGGCTATATTCGTGAACTGTATGATCGTTTCGGGTCACCGGATTTTCTGGCCGCCTATAATTGTGGCCCCCAATGCGCGGAGAATCATCGCTCCCGTGGCACGGCGCTGCCCGGTTATGCGAAAACCTACATGGCCGCCATCAAGCCGCATCTGAACGACCCCATCCCCGCCATGTTGCAACCTACCCAGATTGCTTACGCCCCGGCCCCTACGCCGCCCGTTACCGTCACGGCAGTTACCGCTCCGGCTTCTGCGCCCCTCAGCCAGCAGAGTGTGGGAACGGCACCGCCCTTGCAGCAGGATGATCTTGCGCCCCCGGCCCCGATGGGTGCCTCAGCAGAGTCTGGGGCTGGCGCAGATGACGGTATTCCTGTCTCCAGCACCACGGTAGCCCAAACCACGCCTGCAACGGCTGGTCCCGTTTCTTATGCAGCCGCACCAACTTCCCCGGCAGCAGTGCGGGCTGCATGGGGGCAGAACGCCGCCTACAGCACGGGGAACGCCATCATCCAGATTGGCGCATTCTCCACGCAGGAACGGGCACAGCGCGCTGCGGCACTGGCCAGACAATCCTCCACCGCGCTGGCAAATGCCGTCAGCCGGATTGAACCTGTCAACGCAGGCGGCTCGGGGCGTCCCATATGGCGCACCCGGCTTGCAGGCCTGCCCGCCGATCAGACAGACAATATCTGCACCAGCCTGCGCCAGCAGGGGATGTCCTGCGTGCTGGTGATCACCCAATAAAACGCAATTTGAAGCGTCCACGTTGAGGACTATGAGCCGTTTTTGAGGCTATCATGAAGCATTTGACAGCCTCACCCAGAGCCATTGAGCAGGAAATCCCGCGCATTCCGGCGCAAAAAGCCCTGCCGACCCGACAGGACTGAGTGCTCCAACCGCCTCCACACTGAAGCAACGGGCGGCACCTTGGTGCAGGAGAGAGAGATACCGTGCCCATCGCTGCGGCTGTCCTAAGGTCGGAAAGACTCCCACACACCATGCCGCCATTGCACGCAGACGCTTGGCGGGATTGCCCCGACAGGATATGAAGGCACAATAGACCTGATTGACCATGAACCGGACCTGATCTGCCGCAAGCAGACAGGACTGGGAACATCGACGCCCGCGCGCCGAAGGAGCCGTATCGACATTATGCCACGTCGTCTCATGCCCTGCCGTCCCACTCCCGGTTCTTCCGCACGCCGCATACCGGGCGTTTCCTGCCTTTCCGTTGCAGCCCTGCTGGGGGTGGTGCTTCTGCCTGCCTGCTCCAGTGGTCCACGCTCCTCCACGGATCTGACAGCCCCGCGCAACCATCTGCTGGCTGAAGACCGCGGTGCATCTGGCGGAGAGGACAAGCTGAAAGGCGGCGTAAACGCCTATCTGTGGCGCGCCACGCTGGATACCATTTCCTTCATGCCCGTTGCCACGGCAGATGCTGAAGGCGGCATTATCCTGACGGACTGGTACACACCACCCGCCGCGCATAATGAACGCTTCAAGATTACCGCGTTCATTCTTGACCGCCGCCTGCGTTCCGACGCGCTACGCCTGTCCGTGTTCCGGCAGGTAAAGGAAGGCGATGAATGGGTAGATTCTCCGCCTGCCGCCAACACTGCATCTGACATTGCCGCCCGTATTCTCTCCCGCGCCCGCAAGCTGCGCGCGGACAACGGCAACCGGGACGACTGACGTCCCGGCTTTTCCTGCCGTTTCCTTCTCTCCCCAGTGACCCGCACGAGTTCCATGACACAGCCCGCCAACACGCCTGCCGCACCGGCTCCTGCCGCCGTTTCCTACGATTTCCAGTCTGTTGAACCGCGCTGGCAGAAAGCATGGGATGAAGCGAGCATCTTCACGGTGCCGGATGTGCCCCCGGCAGACCGCCCGAAATATTACGTGCTGGAGATGTTCCCCTACCCATCTGGCCAGCTGCACATGGGCCACGTGCGCAACTACGCGCTGGGTGACGTGATTGCCCGCTACAAACGGGCACGGGGCTACGCGGTGCTGCACCCCATGGGCTGGGACGCCTTTGGCCTGCCAGCAGAAAACGCAGCGCGTGAACGCGGTGTGCACCCGCAGGAATGGACGCTGAACAATATTGCCGCCATGCGCACCACGTTGCAGCGGCTTGGCTTCTCCCTGAACTGGGACCGTGAAATTGCCACCTGCCTGCCTGATTATTACGGCAAGCAGCAGAAACTGTTTCTGGACTTTTTGCAGGCCGGACTGGTGGAGCGGCGGGAAAGCTGGGTGAACTGGGATCCGGTGGACCAGACCGTTCTGGCCAACGAGCAGGTGGTAGATGGCCGGGGCTGGCGTTCCGGCGCCCCTATCGAGAAAAAGCAGCTTTCACAGTGGTTCCTCAAGATCACCGATTTTGCGGAAGACCTGCTGGATGGCCTGAAAACGCTGGATCGCTGGCCGGACCGTGTGCGCACCATGCAGGAGCGCTGGATTGGCCGCTCGGAAGGGGCTCGCGTCCGTTTCTCCCTACACGCACCGCCGCATGGGCTGGACACCAACCTGAACGCTGTTGAAGTGTTCACCACCCGTCCGGATACGCTGTTTGGCATGTCCTTTCTGGCCATTGCCCCAGATCATCCGCTGGCGGAATGGGCAGGCAAGCAGAACCCTGAAGCTGCCGCGTTCATTGCCGAATGTCGTCGTCTTGGCACATCCGTGGAAGCCGTGGAAACGGCAGAAAAGCGTGGGTTTGATACGGGTCTGCGCGTCAATCACCCGTTCCTTGACCAGAGCTTCCCGGTCTGGATCGCCAATTTTGTGCTGATGGATTACGGCACGGGCGCTCTGTTCGGCTGCCCGTCCGGGGACCAGCGCGACCTTGATTTCGCGCATAAATACAACCTGCCGGTAACGCCTGTTGTTCTGCCACCGGGCAAGGATCAGGCGGACTTTGCCATCACCAAAACGGCCTTCACCGGTGATGGCACCATGATCAACTCCGGCTTTCTGGACGGCCTTTCAACGGAAGAAGCCCGGCGTGAAGCCATTGCGCGGCTGGAAGACATGGGCGTGGGCAATGGCATAGTCAACTGGCGCCTGCGTGACTGGGGCGTTTCGCGCCAGCGGTACTGGGGCTGCCCCATTCCGGTCATCCACTGCGAAAGCTGCGGGGCTGTGCCGGTTCCCGATGACCAGCTTCCGGTTAAGCTGCCGGAAGATGTTACCTTCGACAAACCGGGCAACCCGCTGGATCACCACCCCACATGGAAGCATGTGGCCTGCCCCAAATGCGGCAAGCCCGCCACCCGTGAAACAGACACGTTTGATACGTTTGTTGATAGCTCGTGGTATTTTGCCCGATTTACGGCACCCCATGCTGATACCCCTACCGTGCGCGCCGCGGCGGATGGCTGGCTGGCGGTTGACCAGTATATTGGCGGCATTGAACACGCCATTCTGCATCTGCTCTATGCCCGCTTCTTCACCCGTGCGATGAAGAAAACTGGCCATCTGGACGTAAGCGAACCCTTTGCCGGGCTGTTTACGCAGGGCATGGTCAGCCATGAAAGCTACAAGGATTCCGCTGGCAACTGGCTGTATCCGGAAGAAGTGGAGCGCAAGGGCGATGGCGCGGTCAAACGCGGAACGGAAGAACCCGTAACCGTTGGCCGTGTGGAAAAAATGTCCAAATCCAAACGCAACACGGTGGCCCCGGTGGCCATTATCGAGCGCTTTGGGGCTGACACCGCCCGCTGGTTCGTTCTGTCTGACAGCCCGCCCGAACGCGATATGGAATGGACGGAAGCCGGGGTTTCCGGCGCTGCCCGTTTTGCACAACGCCTGTTCCGCATTGTCCGCACAGTTGCCCAGACAGTGCCCGCGCAGGAAAGCTGCCCGGCCGAGATCGCCCCGCAGGCCGATGCGCTCCGCCGTGCCAACCACCGCACCATTGCGGCGGTAACCGAAGCGCTGGAAGGCTTTACCATCAACGTGGCGGTGGCGCGTATTCATGAACTGACATCCGCTCTGGCCGAAGCCGAAAAAACGGCAGACCTGCCCGGCATGGCGTTTGCCCGACGTGAAGCGGCCCGCACCCTTTGCCTGCTGTGCGCCCCCATGATGCCGCATCTGGCCGAGGAAATGTACGCCCAGCTTGAGCCCGGCACATCCATGGTGGTGGAACAGCCGTGGCCGGAAGCAGACCCCAGTCTGCTGGCTGCAACGCAGGTGACCATTGCAGTGCAGATCATGGGCAAGCTGCGCGGCACCATTGAAGCGGCTCCGGATGAAGACAAGGATGCCGTGGTGGCCCGTGCAGAAGCCGAACCCAATGTGGCCCGGCTGCTTGAAGGCAAGCGTATTGTCAAACGCGTGCATGTGCCCAACCGCATTGTAAACTTTGTAACGGCAGGCTGATGCAAAAAACCCGCTCCCTCCGGAAGGCGCTCGCTCTTCCCCTGACGGCTCTCCCCCTGCTGGTGTTGCCCGCGGCCCTCAGCGGCTGCGGATTCCAACCCCTGTATGGCGAGCAGAAGGGTGAGACCACGCCGGAAGTGGAACTGAAGCGGGTTTATGTTGCCAATATTCCTGAACGCTCCGGCCAGCAGTTACGGCTGGCATTGCAGCAAAACATGGCGGGCGACGGCCCCGAAGACCCGGATGGCTATACGCTGATTGTGCAGCCCTCCTTCGGGCAGGAATCCATTGATATCCACTCGGACAACACATCCGGCCGGGTGCGCATGAACGCCCATGCCCACTGGCAGCTTCTGACTGTTGAACAATACCCCAAACTGCTGGCGCAGGGTGATGCCTCCACAATGGATGGATACACCAGCACGTACGAACAATATTTTGCCCAGACCCTGAACAGTGAAACAGCAATCGGGCGCGTGGCACAGACTCTGGCCGAGCAGGTAACCCAGCAGGTTGCCACATGGTTCCGGACCCATACTGCGCCATCCCGCCAGCGCGATCAGGGCCCTGCGGCCTATTACCCAACCCCCAACGCCATTCCGGAGTCTGAAAAACAGGCCCCCATGGAACAGGAAGGGGCTGACGCCATTCCCGATATGGCAACAGGCCGCAACGCCCCCAACGCGGGTTCTTTGTAATTTCTGGCGCGGCAGGAAAGCCGGACCATGAAGATTGATGCCCGTTCCCTGCCCCGCGTTACCCAGAACCCTGGCGCATGGCGTGTTATCCTGTTGCACGGAGAAGATACCGGGCTGATCCGTGAGCGCGCGCAGGATGCCACACGCAAGATTGCAGGCTCTACCGATGATCCGTTTCGGGTTTCCGTGCTGGACAAGGAAACCCATGACCGACTTGAAGAAGAAGCCACCGCCCTTTCCCTGATGGGTGGCCGCCGCGTGGTGCGGGTGCGTGATGCCTCTGACTCACTGCTGAAAGCTGTGAGTCACGTGCTGGAACAGCCCACCGATACATTGGTTATTCTGGAATCGCCCAGCCTGCCCTCGCGCTCCAAACTGCGTGCCTTGCTGGAAAAACGGCCGGACTGCGCCAGCGTTGGCTGCTACCCGGAGGAAGGCCGCACGCTGGAAGCCACCATTACCCAGATGCTGGCAGCCCACACGGTGCGCATTGAACCGGACGCCCTGCACTGGCTGATGGGCCGGCTGGGTGCAGACCGGGGGGCCGCCCGCAGCGAAGTGGAAAAACTGGCCCTGTATGCGGGCGACACCGGCACACTCACGCTGGATGACGCCTGTGCCTGCATTGGAGATGCGGGCAGCGTTTCCATTGAGGACGCCGCCTTTGCCGCCACGGAAGGTCGCCGCGCGGATGCTGATCTGGCCATTGAACGGGCTCTGGCGGAGGGTACCAGCCCCATTACCATAGCCCGTGCGTTTCTAAGCCACCTGAACCGCCTGCGGCGGGTGCGCGCAGCCATGGCCGAGGGGGAAAGTCGGTCAGACGCCATGAAAGCCCTCAGGCCGCCAGTGTTTTTCAAACGGACGAATGGATTCGGTCGGTCTCTTGATCTTTGGCCTCTGGCGGCCCTGACACAGGCCCTGGAAGACACACAGGCGCTGGAACTGGCCTGCAAACAGACCGGCGCGCCCGACCAGCTTTTATGTAAACGCTATGTGGCTACGCTGGCCGCCAAAGCCGCACGCGCCGCACGCCGTTGAACCGCAGGGCAGTATCCGGCACCGCCGCCTCTTGCCCCCGTTCCGGCTTTCAGTATAGATGAAAGAGTGTGTCCGCGTAGCTCAGTAGGATAGAGCACAGGATTCCTAATGCAATTGGGCGCCATGACAGGAAACATCATGGTGTATCCGCTCAAAGTCGGGGAACGCTCTGGTCCACTCGGACCGTGCCGATCCCGAGCCAAGCCAGCCCTGCCACGCAGGGCCGGAAGGTGTAGAGACTGGACGGGCGGTGCCTACGGGCCACTTCGGTGGCCTAAGGCAAAGGGACAGTCCAGACCACGAACATCTGCCAACGGCATCTGCCCGGCAGATGGCGGTGAAAACCGAAGTGGGAAGAATCCTGGGGCCGTGGGTTCGAATCCCGCCGCGGACACCAGAGCACATAATCAGGCAGTTTCCTGCTGCTTCAAATCCCATAAAATCGACTGATAAGCCTAGAACAGGCATTGCATCCTGTTCAGTCAGTGCCCATCCAGACCTAAGGGTTTCGGGGCATTATCCGAGGGATCGGATTTCTGCTCCTTTTTAAGAGCTTTATCCTTTTCAGGCATACCCTTTCTTCCTCCCGCCTTCCGTGCCCAAATTACCCGATGCAAGCATGAAACAATCAAACTTATTTACATTTCGAATTTTAACATTACCGTTAGGTCTATTGTAACTTGAAAAAAGATAGGTCACCCTATTTCTTTAAAAGTTCTGATTGCTCAATATACTTTTGGGATATGCATCATGACGCAAAAAATCAGCCCAGAAATTGAGATTGCTTTAATCCAGGCAGCGTCAGCCTTTACAGTAGAATTCATGCGCTGCTTTCATGGTTCTGACAGTGCAAATGGGTCGACCTGTCAAAAAAACCTGAAAATTCCTCAAGAGTTTGATGAGCGCTTCATCGCAATGTATTTCAGCAACACTCTCTTTGCGCTTAAAGATAACTATCAGGAGGATAGACCTGACTTCTAAAGAACTTCTGTTCCCAGAACTTCTTTAGTAATGATTACTTGAATGCACGACTTACGCACGCTTTTATTAATCACCTGCGTGGTCGTGCATCAATAAAAGGCGGGCGCGGGCCGCAAAGCTTGGCCACGCCCGACGATGCTCCGCCTTGGGTCATTCAGCTATTTGCTGTCTGTGGCTCGATCCAGCGTGCGGCCAGCTTTTTCAGCCGGACCTTTGGGGGGATCAAACGTATCCTGCACTTTTTCCCCAAATGTCCGTTTATGCGGCTTGCACGCCGTTGCGGAAAGACCAACTGCAGACAAAGCAAGAATCACAACCAGTAACCGACGCATTCTGCATCTCCTTACAAAAGAGTTGCAGATCAAACACCTCAAGCGAATAAAGGTTTCTGTGGCCCCCTCCGTGTCGACGTCACCTTGACGGATGGCGTGGACTTTCCTGCGCCTGCCACATGACCACCGATGACAGGCTTAGAGTTTAGTTCCCGGCAGATGAGGGCGGGCGGATAAATGCAAACCGTGCTCCGCCTTCGGTAAGCCCTCTTTTTTTGGGGGCGCTCTCTTTTCCTGCCGCAATACTTTGCAGCAGCGGCAGCGTTGATTGATCTCCCCGCAACAGACCAATCAGGGCGCGTGCTCTCAGCACTTCATCCTCACTGGCCAGACTGTAATAAATGGTACGGGATTCCCGACGCGGCACAATAATATCCGCCCGACGCAATGTGCCCAATTGCTGACTAAGCGTAGGCTGACCGATTCCGGTCTGGCTTTCCAGTTCACTCACCGCCAGAGGGCCTGTCAGCAAGGCATCCAGAATAAGCAAACGCTGCGGTTGAGCAAACAGCTTCAGGCGCTCGACCAGCAATTTTGCTTCATCAAGGGAGAGCGGGCTCATCCCTTTTTCTCCGGCTTGACCGGCATAAACCACGCAGGCCCTGCCTCGGCCACGGCATCCTGAGTCTGTGCTGCCGGATACATGACAGGTTCGCCCGGCTGCCAGCCTTCCGGGGTCAGCACATCCTCTTGCGCTACCTGCTGAAGCGCCTTCAGCAACCGCAGTAATTCCTTTACGGAACGGCCAACGGTTGGGGGATACCAGGTTACGGCCTGCACAATGCCTTCCGGATCAATCACGTAAACGGCACGCACCGTCACACTGCTCTGGGCCGTTGTGTCGAGCATGCCATACGCGCGGGCGATGGACATGGAAGGATCTTCCACAATGGGGAACGGGATACTAACGCCAAACCGCTCCCGTATGGCCTCAACCCACGCCAGATGAGACGGCAGACTATCAACGGAGAGGCCGACAAGCGCACAGTTCAGAGCCTGAAACTGTGGCGCGGCCCGCGCAAGGGCGATAAATTCGCTGGTGCAGACCGGCGTGAAATCAGCCGGGTGCGCAAACAGCATGACCCAGTGCCCCCGCAAGGAACTGAAGGTCAATTCGCCCTGCGTGGTGCGCGCCACAAAATCTGGCACCGCATCACCAATCTGAAGAATGGCCCGCGAATGGTACAGCGGGCAGGATTCCAAGGTCTGGTCGCTCATGATCTGTTTCTAAGCGGATTGTTCTGCTTGACGCAAGATGGTTTCGCATTTAATGAAAATGAATATACATGTTTATATAAAATGATAAACAATCACGGAGGCTACCGATGACGGACGCACCCCTCGCCGCCGCAACAGACCAGATCCTGATGACCGAGCGTGGTGCTGGCCCCAAACCGGTTATCAGAACTTTTTTTGATGAAGCCACCTTCACCGCCAGCCACGTTGTGCATGACCCGGACACAAAAGCCGCGGCCATCATTGATAGCGTGCTGGATTATGAAGCGGCCTCCGGCCGCACGTCCTATGCCTCCGCCAAAAAGATTGTGGAGTATGTCCGCACCGAGGGGCTGCATGTGGAATGGCAACTTGAAACTCATGCCCATGCAGATCACCTCTCTGCCGCCCCATGGCTACAGGAACAGGTGGGCGGCAAGCTGGGCATTGGGGCTGATATTGTCACAGTGCAGAATGTCTTTGGTAAGATCTTCAATGCTGGAAGCGAATTTGCCCGCGATGGTTCCCAGTTTGAACGACTGTTTCATGATGGTGACCGGTTCAAGGTGGGCACACTGGATGCCATAGCCCTGCATGTGCCAGGCCACACACCCGCGGACATGGCCTTCATCATTGGGGATGCCGCTTTTATCGGGGATACGCTGTTCATGCCGGATTATGGCACCGCCCGTGCGGACTTCCCCGGTGGCGATGCACGCATGCTGTTCCGCTCCATTCATCGCCTACTCAAACTCCCGGAGCAGACGCGCCTCTTCCTGTGCCACGACTACAAGGCACCGGGACGTGATACATTTGCGTGGGAAACAACCGTAGGCGCGGAACGGGCTCATAACGTGCATGTGCATGACGGCGTAACGGAAGACGATTTTGTGAAAATGCGTACCACGCGCGACGCAAAACTCTCGCTTCCCAACCTCATCATGCCGTCCGTTCAGGTGAACATACGGGGCGGCCATATGCCAGAACCCGAAGAGAACGGCGTGAGCTACATCAAGATCCCCATCAACAAGATGTAAGAGGCCACGTCAAAAGCCCCGAGGTCGGTCAGGCACCTATTCCCCTGTGAATAGGGTAGCCAGGAAAGTTCTGGTCGCCTTCACCTTCCAGGCTTTTGAAATAGACTCTAAATTTTTCTCTGCTTTTTCCAGTTTTTCAGGCCAGAAATACTCACCATGTCAGATCCCCTTCTCCATACCGGACTGGAAATTTTCTCTGGCATGCTTGTGGGGTTTACACTGGGCCTGATTGGCGGCGGTGGCTCCATTCTGGCTGTGCCACTCATGGTTTATCTGGTCGGTGTTTCCAACCCGCATGTGGCCATTGGCACAAGCGCACTGGCCGTTGCCATCAACGCACTGGTGGGGCTGGCCCAGCACGCCCGCGCCCACACTGTAAAATGGCGATGCGCCGCTATTTTTGCCTCCTGCGGAATTATAGGCGCATTTGTAGGGGCCGCCGCAGGCAAAGCCGTGGATGGCAAGCGCCTTTTACTATGCTTTGCCATACTCATGATTGGTGTTGGCATTCTTATGCTGCGCGGTCGCCGCAATCTGGGATGCCCCGGCGCAAGCTGCAACCGTGATAATGCCGCAAAAGTTGCCGGTTTTGGTCTGGGCACGGGTGTATTATCCGGCTTTTTTGGCATTGGTGGCGGCTTTCTGATTGTACCCGGCCTGATAGCCTCAACCGGCATGCCCATTCTCAACGCTGTTGGAACATCCCTTGTTGCAGTAGCCGCATTTGGCCTGAGCACAGCCGCCAGCTACATGATGTCTGGTTATATAGACTGGAATCTGGCGGCACTGTTTATTGTAGGGGGCGCCATTGGCAGTGTGGCAGGTACCCGCACCGCGCGCTCCATGGCCCGCTCCACCGGCAGCCTGACGACCTTTTTTGCTGGCGTTATTTTCTGCGTGGCCATTTACATGATCTGGCAAAGTCTGCGCGCTCTTTAAAGCTCCAGCACCTTCACTTTAAAAAAATCATTAACTGATAAAGCGGCCATAAGGCCGCTTTTTTTGTGCTGCCTGATTGGCGCAACCTTAGATACCAAAGAGATTTTCTAAAAAACCTCATTTTAGTCATGGCTTTTCCCCTCCAGAACAGCATGGCTGCCTCTTGGGCATCTGCTTGACACTTAATAGTTTTATGAATATTTTTATTATTGTTAATTTAATTCATTAAGTGTTAAGCGCTTTTCGCAGCACTTTCTGTTGCAACCAGGTTTTCCAAATGCGCACACAACAGCAAACAGACTGGCAAACCGCAGGTCTGGCACGCCGTGCCACACGCTGGCTGGTGGCTGCCGTCATTTTGGGTGGCGCCTCCTGCGTGCTGTTTGTGCTGCAATTGGCCACATTGGCCCACGCCGTTGATGATCTGACCTTCAAGGGGCACCCCCTTGCCAGCACATATCCCGCCTTGGTGCAGGTTGGTGCGCTGTGTGCGGGCAGCCTGCTGCTGCAATGGTTGGCGGATATGGCAGGCACAGAAGCCGGTTTGCGCATCAGCGCTTCTGTACAACGGGATATGCTCCGGCATCTGTTCCGCGCGGGCCCCGTAGGGTGTGCCACACTCCCTGCGGGCCAGATCGTCACCACCATGACTGAAGGCACGGCAGCGCTGGAGCCTTATTTTGCGCAGTATATTCCACGCGCAGCCATGATGGTTGTCCTGCCGGGGCTTATTCTAGCCATGGTGTTTCATCTGGATGGCTGGAGCTTCGCCATTCTGGCCTGCACAGGCCCTCTGATTCCCGTTTTCATGGCTCTGATCGGTTACAGTGCGCAGGCCATCATGAACCGGCAATGGGTACAGTTGCTGATAATGGGTTCCAGCTTTCTGGATTCCTTGCGGGGCCTTGGCACCTTGCGCCTGTTCGGTCAGACACAGGCCAGTATCACCCGCATGCGTGAAATGGCAGAAGCACATCGCCGTGCCACTTTTTCTGTCATGAAAGTCGCGTTTCTTACGTCAGCAGCACTGGAATTTTTCGCAAGCCTGTCCATTGCACTGGTCGCTGTGGTATTCGGAGCGCGCCTGCTGAATGGTACGGCTGATTTTCGGTCTGCCTTTCTGGTTCTGCTGCTGGCGCCAGAATACTTCATGCCGTTGCGGGCTTTTTCCGCCAGCTACCACGCCCGACAGAACGCGACCGCCGCCGCTGCCCGCATTGCAGAGATCTTTGCAATTCCGGAGTTGGAGGCGAACTCCCAGCAACCTCAAAATGCTTCAGGCACGCACAGCGCGATCACGGCATTGGAATGCCAGCACGTTTCTGCCGCCTACGCCACAGCCACAGCCACAGCCACAGCTTTGGATGATGTGTGCTGCAAATTTTCACGCAACCAACTGACCGTCCTGACTGGCGAAAGTGGTGCCGGAAAAACCACCCTACTGCGTGTGCTGCTGGGTTTTCTGCCCGTGCAGGCCGGTCACATAACGGCATTAGACAGGCACAGACACCCTCTTGCCCTGCCCCAAGGGTGTGCAGGGTGGCTGCCACAACGCCCGCTGATGATTTTCGGCACGGTGGCGGACAATCTACGCCTGGCCAATCCTGATGCAGACATGCACAGTCTGCGCGCAGCAGCCAGACAGGCAGATGCGCTGGGTTTTATTGAGTCTCTGCCAAATGGTTTTGAAACCATGGTGGGCGAACGTGGTACCCTTCTGTCAGGTGGGCAGATCAAACGGCTTGCTCTGGCCCGTGTTCTGCTGCGCGCCCCAGACGTGCTCTGCCTGGATGAGCCCACCGCCAATCTGGACCCCGGCAGCGCACACCGTATTACGCAGACCATTCGCCAGTGTGCGGCAAACCGGATTGTCATTGCGGCAACCCATGACCCAGCACTTGTCCGGCATGCAGACCAGATTCTGCACATTGAAAATGCCCGTGTTGAGAACATCGTGTTCCCGAAGGATGCCGCAGCATGAGACAGTTCTATAGCCCCCTTCCCATTACCGGAGCTATGCGCTGGCGGCTGGTGCTTGGCCTATTTCTGGCCTGCGTGGCGGCACTCGCCAACTTTGGTTTGTTGTTTCTCTCTGGCTGGCTTCTGGCGGGAGCCGCCTTTGCCGGAGCCGCAGGCATGGCCGCACAGCAGGCCTTCAACATGATGCTTCCTGCAGCAGGTGTGCGTTTTTTCGCAACCCTGAGGATTCTGTCTCGCTATGCTGAACGGCTGGTAACACATGACACGGCCCTGCAATTGATTGGTGCATTACGGGCATGGACCTATGGCAAACTGGCTCCCTTGGCCCCTGCTGGCGTGAATGACAAACGCGGGGGCGATTTACTTTCTCGCTTTGTGACAGACACAGATCAGGTGGGTCAGTATTACACGGACACGCTTCTGCCTTTTGTTCGGGCGGGTGTCTGCTGTGCCGTTGCTATTGGTATAACAGCCATTTTCTTAAAAACCGCAGCCGTATGGTTAATCGCTGCGTGCCTTATGTGTGGTGTGGCCGTTCCGTTTGTGACAGGCCGTTTGTCTGATGCTCTTCTGGCCCGTGTCGCAACGGAACAAGGCGTGCAGCAGGCCGATCTGGCAGAAACACTGCAATCATTGGGTGACTATCTTACGCTGGGCGCAGCAGAACGGCAGCAAGAGCATATTCTTCGCCAGCAACGCGCCCTTATGGCGGCACAACGCAAACTGGCTGCGCTTGAAGGCGCGGCCAGAGGCATCATCACACTTTGCGCAACAGGGACAACACTCGCTGTTCTGATCTCGGCTGTTGAAGCCTTTCAAAATCATGCACTTTCCTTACCGGAAGTTCCCATGCTGGTTCTGGGTAGTCTGGCGGCGTTTGATGTTTTGGCTCCATTACCTGCCGCACGGCAGACGTGGGGGCGCATCCGTCTGGCAGCTACCCGGCTCCATGCTGCGTGCGCGGTTTCCCCTCTCGTTCCAACCCCGGCCATACCCGCTCAGGCACAACCACCCTACAATCTGAAACTGGCCAACGTCTCCTTCCGCTATCCGGAAACACACCAATGGATATTGCATAAAGCCAGCCTGTCCATTCGGCAGGGGGAGCGGGTCGCGCTGATTGGTCCATCAGGAAGTGGAAAAAGCAGCCTGATTTCCCTTCTTTTTCGGTTTTATCCTTATCAGGAAGGAAAAATCTCCTTTTCTGGAATGGATCTATCTTCCTTTCAGGCTGAAACACTGGCGCAGAACATAAGCGTGGCGGCGCAGAATTTTCACCTGTTCAATGGCAGCCTGCGGGACAATCTGCTGCTCGCCGCCCCTCACGCAACTGAAGCTGACCTGCAAGATGCGCTGCGCGTTGTACAACTGCATGCGTTTGTGGCCCAGACCCCGCAGGGGCTGGATACGCTAATAGGGAACGATGGGTTTAAACTTTCTGGCGGGCAGGCAAAACGTCTGACCATTGCTCAATCTTTGTTACGCAAAACGCCATGGCTCATTCTGGATGAACCAACAGAAGGCCTGGATGCCGAAACAGAGACTGCGCTCATGACAAGCCTGCTGAAGGCGCGGCCGGATGCCACACTGCTGTGCATCACACACCGCCGTACCGTCCTGCCATTCATGGATAGAGCCATCCGGATAGAAAACGGAGCCTTTCACTCCGCAGAGGAGGCAAGAGCATGACCTAGTTCTGAAACTTCGTTATTTTTCTTGAACCAAGGGCTTTTAAAATGGACCTCATCAACCCCACTGTTGTTGACCTTTCGCGCTTTCAGTTTGCGCTGACTGCACTCTACCACTTCATGTTTGTCCCCCTCACACTGGGGCTGACCTTCATGCTTGCCGCCATGGAAACAGTGTACGTTGTCACTGGCCGCAAGATTTATAAAGAAATGGCCCAGTTCTGGGGCAAACTGTTTGGCATCAATTTTGCCATTGGTGTTGCCACCGGTATCACCATGGAATTTGAATTTGGCACCAACTGGTCCATGTATTCCCGCTTTTTTGGAGATATGTTCGGCACGCCTCTGGCCATTGAAGGGCTTATGGCCTTCTTTATGGAATCAACCTTTGTAGGCCTGATGTTTTTTGGCTGGGACCGGCTAAGCAAACAGGCCCATCTGGCTGTAACCTATCTGGTGGCACTGGGCTCCAACCTTTCCGCACTGTGGATCCTGATTGCCAATGCCAGCATGAACGTGCCGGAAGGTGCACATTTTGACCCCGACACCATGCGCATGCAGTTTGACAGTTTTGTGCATGTCGTCTTCAACCCGGATGCCCAGTCCAAATTTGTGCATACATCCGTTGCCGGATACGTATCCGCCGCGCTGTTTGTCATGGGTATAAGCGCGTTCTACATTTTGCGTGGCCAGCACAAACAGTTTGCTGCGCGTTCCTTCCGTATGGCGGCACTGTTCGGTATTATTTCCACTGTGGCGGTCATTACGCTGGGCGATGTTCTGGGCCGCATGGATTATGAAAAGCAGCCCACCAAGATCGCCGCGATCGAAGGCCTGTGGCACACCAGCAAACCGCCGTATGAACCGTGGATTCTGGCAGCGCTTCCTGATGATGCAAAACAGGAAAACCACTTTGAAATCGGTGTTCCGTTTGTTCTTACTCCACTGATTACGCATGATTTCAATACCCCCATCACCGGTCTGCATGAACTGGAAGATGCTGCTGGCCCCCGCATTCAATCGGGCATAGAAGCCGTTTCCGCCCTGCGGCGGTATGGCGAAACCCACCAGCAGGCTGATCTGGATGTTTTCCAGGCGCATGAAGCTGATATGGGCTTTGGTTTTCTGGCCACACGTCACGCACCGGGCCAGGATGTCACCACGCTTTCAGCCGAAGCTCTACCGCAGGTTATTGAGGCAACAAAACCGGATATCTTGCCGAATGTTTTTGTTACATTCTGGGCTTTCCGCCTGATGGTGTTTCTGGCGCTGTACTTCTTCGCGCTGTTTGCCATTTCCTCCTATGTCAGCCTCAAGAACAGACTTGAACGTAACAGGCTGCTGCTGCGCCTCTGCCTGTGGTCCATCCCTCTGCCCATTCTGGCGACTGAGTTCGGGTGGATTACCGCAGAAGCAGGCCGGCAGCCATGGACGGTGTTCAACAGGCTACCCACGTTCCTGTCTGCCTCTACGCACAGCGTATCTTACATGCTGTTCTCGCTGGCCGGATTTGCCGTGCTCTACAGCATTTTTATCGCGGCGGAACTTTACCTGATGTTCAAGTTCGCACGCCTTGGGCCGGAAGCGCATGATACCCCACAAACCGCGCCCGATCATCTGCACCTTGGGGGTGCTGCGTCCACTCCGGCAGCAGCCCATTAAAGGGTAATGAGAGAGAAAATCCGTTATGGAACTTTACGCACTTCTCAAACTGATATGGGCAGCACTCCTGTGCATTCTGTTCATCGGCCTGGGGTTGATGGTGGGAATGGACATGGGCGTAGGCACCCTGCTGCGCTTTGTGGGCCGCAATGATGGTGAACGCCGCACGGCACTGAACATTATCGGCCCGCACTGGGACGGAAACCAGGTGTGGTTCATTCTTGGCGGCGGCGCGATTTTTGCTGCGTTCCCCACCCTGTATGCCACATCTTTTTCCGTGTTCTATGTGGTCATGATCCTGCTGCTATTCAGCATGATTCTGCGGCCTGTCGCTTTTGAATACCGCTCAAAAGCAGATAGCACGCTCTGGCGCGCCAGTTGGGACTGGGTTTTCCTGATCTCAGGTTTTCTACCCATGTTCATTTACGGTGCAGCCTTTGGGAATATTCTTGAAGGTGTAGGCTACCATTTTGGCTGGAATGGCCAGTACTATCAGGATAGTTCATTTCTTTCCTATCTGCTGAATCCGTTTGTCATTCTGTGTGGACTGATGTCTGTCTCCCTCAGCGTCTATCAGGGGGGAGTGATGCTGATGATGCGGTCTGAAAACCCGATTTACAGCCGTGCCCGTACCTACGCCCAGCGCGGGGGGCTTCTAGCAATAGTACTGTTTGCCATAGGGGGATTGTTTATCAGCCGCATGAAAGGTTTTGTTCTAACAGCCCCGGTTGATCCGGCCATGCCAGCAAACCCATTGCATGGACAACATGTTGCGCAACTGGCAGGTGGCTGGCTGCATAACTACGCGGCCCACCCGTTCCTGTGGTTGCTTCCTGTTCTGGGTTTTGCCAGCATGACACTAAGTGTGCTGGCTGTTCGCGCACAGAAGGCCATTCTGGCATGGTGGAGCGGTCTGGGCTGCTGGATTGGGACTATTGGCACAGTTGCCGCCGCCATGTTCCCGTTTCTGATGCCATCCACCACCGCCCCGGACCAAAGCCTGAGCATATGGAACAGCACCGCCAGTGCATATGGCCTGACCTGCATGTTGGTAGTGGCACTGATCTTTGTGCCGATTATCCTGTGTTACACATCCTGGTGCTATTACGTCATGCGCGGCAAGGTACGCACGGCGGATATCATCCATGATTCCCATAGCTACTGAAGGAGCCCACCATGTCTCTTCTCCGCATGGCTGGTCTGGCCATTGTTCTTGTTATCTCTCTTCTGTTTGCTGTTTTTGTAGGAGATCAGGGCCCGTGGTATTTCTCCTGGGTAATTGGCACCGTGATGATCATCCTCATCTCCGGCGCAGGCGCCATTCTGCTGGATGCGCAAATGGATTCTTCTTCTGAGAAGGAGGTATAATCATGATGGGTGATCTTGAAGGGGTAATTCTTTTTATTCCTTTTGTATATCTTGCACTTTATTGCATTGCGTATCTTTTCGGACGCAAGTTTTTCCCATAAGATACATTTGTTCTAACACAACAAGCCTCACAAGCTGCCGCCTTCATGCCCCTGTCCTAGCCAGCGGCATGAAGGCGGGCCTCTGCCAAAGCTGTATGCAGTTGTGAAAAGATATTCTCTTTTCCCAGAACATCTGAAATCACATGCCTGTCCATATCTGCCCTGAGATACGGACTGACCCGCCCGAATATCACGCGTATATGGTCATGTTGCAGTATGGTCAGAATGTTGCGCACGGCCACTGCGGCTGAATAATCCACATCTGTTATGGCGCTTGCGTCAATCACAATGCACCGCACAGATGGATGAGATGTTTCTGCCAAAACCCGCAGATCTTCGACAAACCGATTACAATTTGCATAGAATAGGTCCGCGCAGAAACGATAGATCACAACACCATTTTCCGGCTGCACACCGCTTTTTACAGGCTGGGCTTCCATAGCGCCTGTTTGCGGATCTTCTTTCAGAAGCATGGTATGTGGCAGATAGCTATGACGAACATGCCGAAAAAGCGAGAGAGCGATGGCAATAAAGATGCCCTGCTCCACGCCCAACCCCACAACCGTCAACCCCGTAATCACGGCCAGACCGAACTCGCCGGGGCTTTCCCGCCGGATGTGCCCCAACGTGCGCAGTTGGATCATGCCCATGGCAATATTGAAAACAATCGCCCCCAGCACACAGCGCGGCAAAAATTGCAGCGGTTTGGTCAGAAACAGTAAAACGCATACCGTTACGGCGGCAAACACAAGTTGCGCCCTCTGGCTCCGTGCCCCTGCCCTGACCGCCATGGCCGTTTGTGTGGGGCTACCATTTACGGCAAAAGCTCCACTTACAGCAGCCGCTGCATTAGCGGCACTCAGGCCAAGAATGTCAGCATTTTCATCAACTGTTTCATTGAACTGATCTGCAATGGCACGGGATGTTGCAGCACTTTGCGCGATCATTACAAACACGCAGGATGTTGCCACCGGCAGCAGGGCCAGCACGTCATCCCACCCGACCCAGGGCAGACTCAAGGCTGGCAGGCCGCCAGACACAGGCCCGACCACCTCAAACCCATACGCCTGAAGGTGATAGAACCAGCTTGCACAGATGCTGCCCCCCACAACCAGCAGAGCCCATGGCAGGTGTGGCACAAAGCGGTTGGCGAGAAAAAGGCCGAGGCTCACCACACCTGAAAACAGGAGAGCCTGTGGCACAGCGTGGGGAAGGCCACGCAGAAGTTCCCCGATCTGATAGAGGGGATGGTGGGTGTGCGCAGTCAGGCCGAGCATGTCAAAAAGCATGACAATACCAACCTGAACACCGACCCCCGCCATAAAACCCACCAGAACCGTGCGGGACAGAAAATCTGCCAGAAACCCCAACCGGAACAACCGCGCCACCAGAAGAAACCCGGCACACAGCAAGGCAACCATGCTGACAAGAGCACTGTAATGGGCGGACCCCGGCTGTGCCATTTCAGACAGCGCACTGGAAAAAATAGCTGCTGTGGCGGAATCTGCCGCCACCACCAGATGCCGCGATGATCCGAACACAGCAAAAGCCACCAGTGGCAGCAAAACGGTATAAAGCCCGGTAACCGCAGGCATGCCCGCGATACGCGCATACCCCAACACCTGAGGAATATTCATGGAGGCCAGCGAAAGCCCGGCAAAGCCATCCCTCACCCAGCCGCGCACACCATCCGCAGTTTTAAACCGATTGCACCATTGCTTTAATCCGGGCCACCACATTGCACATCATCCTCATGCGTCATCATTGCATAGGAGGCTGTTTGAAAAATCTGTCATGCGGATCTGCTGGCCTTCTCGCCTCCAACCGTCATCTGCCGATTTTTCAAACAGCCCCTCAGGAGGTTGTGCCGTTATTCCGTGCGTTCGTCACCTTTTGTTCATCATCCTTGCGCATGGTGCCTTTGGCCTAACAACTCTTGCTCGCCTTTAGCGGCCTCCCCATCATCACAAAAAAACGGAGCCCGAGGGAAAACACCCGGTAGAGGTGCTTGCCATCAAAACTCCGTTTTGATGTGAGAGACAGGAGGGGAAGACCCTCCTCTCCCGTCGGGATCAGGCGTTTGGCGGATTTATGCGCTTTTTCCGTCTGCGTGATCTTTGTGGCATGCAGCGGGCAGCACACCTGTCAGCGCCTTGATGGTGGCTTTCTCTGACAAGCCACTCTGTTTTGCCAGTGTTTCAATCGCATGCGCTGGCAGAAGTTTTGTCACCACGTCTTCCGTTGTGGCTGCCGGGCGACGTTCCTGTTCCCACTGCTTTACCTGATCATGCAGTCCGTGGATCTGCGCATTCTGGCGCAGTTCGTGCTCCCCACTGTTTCCATTATGGTCCAGATACTGCACGAGCGCCGAAAACAGGCCTGAGGTATCCGTTGTGGCCGCAGTAAGGGTATCCGCAGCTTTGGTCATGACAGAGTTCAGCTGTTCCGTTGTTGAGGCGGTCATATCGTTCCTCCCTGATAAGGTGGGACGGACATTCTGCCCAACAGAGCCTCTGAAATGAGCTCCAGGCAGACCCCGGCGTGTGTGCCGGGTGGTCCGTTTCATAGCGGTTCGGTATTTCCAACGATCAACAGCGGCATCTGTTGCACAGATTTTTATGAATTCTGTTTTCATTGATCTAGGCAACAGAAAACAGGCTTCAATTTTCAGGAATATTCTGAAAATTTTTATCCGGAAAAATTAGAAGATTGTTTCCAGAATTCCGCCTTCAACCCGCAGGGCTGCGCCACTGGTAGCGGACGATTCCCGCGATGCCACATACAGGACCATATTCGCCACTTCCTCAACCGTCGCAAAACGTTGGATGAGAGAAGAAGGCCGGTTCTGCATGACAAAACCATGGCTGATCTCATCAACAGATTTTCCGGTCTTTTCCGCTTCCTGCTCCAGCATGGTTTTCACACCTTCTGACATGGTAGGACCGGGCAGAACGGAATTGACCGTAACCCCCGTGCCAGCCATGCGCTTTGCAAGCCCACGAGAGACAGCAAGCTGCGCTGTTTTGGAAAACCCGTAATGAATCATGTCTTGGGGAATATTCTGTGCGGATTCAGAGGAAATGAAAATTACACGTCCCCATTTCTTGTTTTCCATACCCTTCAGATAAGCGCGAGACAGCCGCACCCCGGACATGACATTGATATGAAAATACTGCTCCCAGATATCATCCGGGGTTTCAAAGAAATCCTTCGGGCCGAAAATACCCACATTATTGACAAGAATATCACATGCGGGATGAGCAGAGACCAGCGCATCACACCCTTCAGACGTGCTCAAATCCCCTACAAACGCTTCTATTTTCGCCTTGGGTGCTACTTTGCGAAGCGCTTCTGCTGCTTTTTCACACGCATCCTGCTTACGCCCATTGATAACAACCTGCGCCCCGGCAACAGCCAAACCGCGCGCTGTGGCAAAACCAATCCCTGCGGTAGACCCGGTAACAATGGCCTTAAGGCCTGACAGATCAAACTGCATGCCAGCTTCTCCCCCTAAATCTTGTGATCTTTACAGGTACCATCACGCCATCCATTACACGACACAACGGATGGAGTGAGGCGTGTCTGCTATCACAACAACATAAGGCGCATGGAGTTCAATACCAATGACGCATGGCTGCCACCACCAGCCTATTCAGCCGCAACCGCTGCCTGATACCGGAAGCGGGCTGTTGCGGGATCACTGCGATAACTGGCTGCCACCGTATCACCCTGTATGCAAAGTTCATTTACGGCGTTGATAATATACGCCACTTTGGCATCATCCATCAGCACGCTGAAGTTCAGGCGCACCCAGCCGGGTTTTTCAAGTTCCTGCCCGGCCTGAATAGCCTGTTGCAACGCGCGGGACTGTTCCTGTCCAATCCCGAGCACTCTATGCGCGTATGGTCCCGCGCAAGCACATCCCCCACGTGCCTGGATGCCATACAGATCAGACAACATGCGTGTGAACAGTTGATGATGCACAACCCTGCCAGCATCATCTTTTACCCGGAATGAGAAAATGGGCAGATGCTTGCTGGCGTCCGGATTGCCCAGGAGTTGCAGATGCGGGTTCGCCTGCCAGCTTTCACAGGCACGCTGATATAAGGCTGCATTGCGGCTGGCCATATAGGCATCACCAATTGCGTCTTTCACCAGAAAGCAGAGTGCTGCCCGAATATCTCCGACCGTATCGGGTGTGCCTGCTTCCTCCCGTGCGACAATGCTGTCCGAATAGTCGTGCCCCCACGGCGAGACAAATCTGACCGTGCCCCCACCAGGTAGTGACGGATTTGTTGCATCCACAGCAGCCTCCCGCACAATCAACACGCCTGATGCGCCGGGACCACCAAGAAATTTATGGGCCGAAACCACTACGGCGTCTTTCTCCCACCGTGTACCGGCCTTCATGTCTATTGGCATATAAGGGCCGCCTCCGGCATAATCCCATACAGACCGAGCACCGTGGCGTTTCAAGATTTCCGTGACAGCATCAACGTCTGTTATGATACCTGTTACGTTTGATGCGGCTGAAAATGCGCCTATTTTCAGACGGTGAGGCCCCGCTTTTGCCAGACAATCTTCAAGCTGCTGCAAATCTGGGCCGCCATTCGGCACCTCCTGAAGTTCCACCAGTTCCGCACCACTTTCTCGCCATGGCAGAATATTGGAATGGTGTTCATACGGGCCGAGCACAACCAACGGCCTTTCACCTGCCTGTACTGCGCGGTTTACCCCCAGCAAATGCACAAGACGGTTGAGCCCGGCTGTTGCGCCATTACCCGCAAAAATGGTCGCGTACCCATGCTCGGCACCGCACAGGCGGGCGATTGTCTGGCGGGCGGCCAGACGCAGACGGTTCATGACCTGCCCGCAGAAAGAAGCCTCCGTATGGCTGTTGGCGTAATAGGGCAGAACGTCTGTAGCGATGGTTTTTTCAATAATTCCAAGCGCCCGGCCAGAAGCCACGTAATCCGCATAAACCAGTGGCCTCACCCCAAATGGGCCGGAAATAGGCAGACCATCACCGATCACATCCTCCCGCAAGCGGGTGACGACATCTGTCCCACCTAAATTTTCGGCAAAACGGGAGAAAAGAAACTCTGGGCCAGACATCATGGTGCTTTCTCTGCCTTTTTCTGGGGAACGGTGCAGCCCCAGAATAGAATGGCGGACCTCAGGAAAATTCCTCTTTTTCATGCTTGATGCGCTGAAAATCAGATCATATGATCGCTTATGGACCAGAAACTAGATCATCTTGATCGCACCCTGTTGCGGCTGCTCCAGCAGGATGCCTCGCTCTCCCAACGGGATCTGGCGGAACGGGCCGGTATGTCTCAAAACGCCTGCTGGCGGCGGTTACAGCATCTGCGGGCCACCAATGTTCTGCAAGGCGAGACAGCGCGTATCAATCGGGCCGCGACAGAACTAGGGCTAACCGTTTTTGTGCTGATCAAAACACGGCATCACGCACAAAGCTGGCTGGATGATTTCAAGAAAATTGTTCTATCTATTCCTAATATTATCGATTTTTACCGTATTGCCGGGGAATATGATTACATGCTGAAAATTGTTGCCCGAGACATGAATGCCTTTGATGCCATTTACCGCAAGATTATTGAAAAAATAGATATTGATACCGTGACATCCTACATGGCCATGGAAGCCATTGCCGATAACCGCCCCCTGCCGTTGTAAAAGCTTTCCTTTTTTCAAACTTACCTTGTCAGAACAGGATGTATCGACATGACAGTAACCATCTACCACAACCCCGCCTGTGGCACCTCCCGCACTGTGCTGGGCATGATACAGGATGCCGGGATCACCCCGGAGATTGTGCTTTATCTGAAAACGCCCCCCAGCCGGGAAAAGCTGGAAGAACTGGTCAAGCAGACAGGCCTGACCCCGCGCGGGCTGCTCCGCCAGAAAGGCGCTTTGTATGAAGAACTTGGTCTGGCCAAGGAAGACATTTCCGATGAAGCCATTCTGGACGCCATGGCCGCCCACCCGGAACTGATCAATCGGCCTATTGTTGTCACTCCCCTTGGGGCACGCTTATGCCGTCCGAAAGAGCTAGTGCTGGAGATTCTGCCAAAGCCCTGAAAAACCCATTTTTCACATTTTTTGTTTTCAGAACGTGCCTCACCTCAACGTTTGAGCAGCTTGTGACGCGGAAGAGGTATGGCACACTCCATTTTCAGACACACATTGCCCCAACTGAGGCTTCGCTCTTCTGACGATCTCTGATTTAAGAAAATGGGGGGGGTGACAATAAAAAAAGGACAGACACCGCATCTGGTGGCTGTCCTCTCCCGGAAAATTCTTTTTCTTTCCTATAAGGTTCAATATTCCACAACGGTGCGAATGCTTTCGCCTTTTGCCATCATATCGAACCCCTCGTTAATCTGTTCCAATGGCAGTTTGTGGGTAATCAGATCATCAATATTGATCTTGTGCTCCATATACCAATCAACAATTTTCGGCACATCCGTGCGGCCACGCGCACCGCCAAAAGCCGAGCCGATCCACCGCCGACCGGTAACAAGCTGGAACGGCCGCGTGCTGATTTCCTGCCCGGCACCAGCCACCCCGATAATGGTGGAAACACCCCAGCCACGGTGCGCACATTCCAGTGCCTGACGCATCAAGGTAGGGTTACCCACACATTCAAACGTATAGTCCGCACCGCCATCCGTCAGTTCAATCAAGTGACCGACAATGTCGCCGTTCGGTCCAAGATCGTTCGGGTTTACGAAGTCGGTCATGCCGAACTTGCGGGCAATGGCTTCACGCTCAGGGTTGATATCCACCCCCACAATGCGGTCCGCACCCACCATTTTGGCACCCTGAATCACATTCAGCCCGATGCCCCCAAGGCCGAACACCACCACTGTTGAGCCTGTTTCCACCTTGGCGGTAAACAGCACAGCACCAATACCCGTGGTAACGCCACAGCCAATGTAGCAGACCTTGTCAAACGGGGCATCAGGCCGGATTTTGGCCAGCGCAATTTCAGGCAGAACAGTATAGTTCGCAAACGTGGAGCAGCCCATGTAATGATGGATAGGCTGACCCTTGAAGGAAAAACGGGAAGTACCATCCGGCATCAGCCCCTTACCCTGCGTGGACCGGATGGCCGTGCACAGGTTCGTCTTGCGGGACAGGCAGGACTTACATTCCCGACATTCGGGAGTGTAGAGCGGGATAACATGATCGCCCGGTTTGAGATGCCGCACACCGGCCCCAACTTCGCGCACAATGCCAGCGCCTTCATGCCCCAGAATGGCAGGAAACAGACCTTCAGGGTCCGCGCCGGAGAGGGTGTATTTATCCGTGTGGCACAGGCCAGTGGCCTTGATTTCAACCAGCACCTCACCCGCATGCGGGCCTTCCAGTTGAACCGTTTCAATCTCCAGAGGCTTGCCTGCCTCAAACGCGACCGCCGCTCTTACATCCATGCTGCGTGCTCCCTTTGGTGCCCATCATTACCAGACACTAATCCCTACCAGACCCGGTCCGGACCGTCATGTCGCGCTGCCGTTACCACTAGCTTCAGATACTGGCAGAACCATTACCCCATGGGTTACAAATGCTGACAACACCACAGCAAGACATATCGGACGCGCAACAGAAGTGATCCTTCCTCTCCGCCACCAAGTGTACACTCTTCTGGCGTTCCTGACCGAAAGTTCCCTGCATGAAGCAATATTCCGCTCCGCAAACACGTGCTCTCCTCCCTTATCCCGCTTTGGTGGACACTCTTGCCCAGACGGTTCAGGACTATGCTGAAGGGCTGATCCGCTGCCCGGAACGGCTAAGCGTGCCTGCACCAGATGGCACGGGGCTGCTGATGAGCATGCCGACCGCCAGCAGGGATCTTCTGGTCACCAAAATACTGACCATCTGCCCGGAGAACGCTGGCACGGACCGCCCGACCATTCAGGGTGTTGTCACCTGCGCAGACGCCAGAACAGGAACCTTCCTGTTTTCTCTGGATGGCCCGACGGTTACCATGCGCCGCACATCCGCCATCAGCATGCTGGGTATCAGGCTTCTGGCCCGCGGGCCTGTCAGACATGTGTTGATGATTGGCACGGGTGCTCAGGCCATTGCCCATGCGGACGCTCTGGCAGCACTCTACCCGCACGCCACCGTAGCCGTGCGCGGCCGCTCGCCCAAGCGGACGGAAGCCTTCTGCCGACAGCACAGCACGCAGTCCTTCCCGCTTATACCGGAAGACGCGCACCATGGACCGTTTGACCTGGTTCTGACCCTGACCTCCAGCACCACCATCCTGTATGATGCGCCTGCTGACCCGAAATGTCTGATAATAGGCGTAGGGGCCTATAGACCGGAGATGATTGAGGTGGGGCCGAACATTGTTCAAAACAGCCTGCTCTATGTGGATGACCCCATTGGCGCGCCAACGGAAGCCGGAGACCTTATTCAGGCAGGCGTCAACTGGCAGGATGTGACCCCTCTTGCAACGGCCTTTGGCAACCCGCCCCCCGCCAACAAGCCGGTCTTTTTCAAATCTGTAGGCTGCGCGGCATGGGATCTGGCAGCCTGCAGGGTTGTGGCCGCCCATCAATAGAGATGCGGCAAAAGAGAGAAGACCTTCTTTTTCAAACGCATTTCCGCAGGTAAGCGCAAGATTATACGGCTTTGTCCTTGAGATACCCCTGCGCTCGCCCTAATATGCGCCGAATTGGAAGCAGGCTGCTTCCTTGTACGATGACAATGTAAAAAAGGTGCCTGTGAATGGAGTGGACCGAGGAAACAATCTCCCGGCTCAAAGAGCTCTGGGCGGAAGGTCTTTCAACGGCAGAAATAGGCCGTCGGCTCTCCATCACTAAAAACGCGGTGGTGGGCAAAGCACACCGGCTGGGGCTGCCCCCGCGCCCGTCTCCCATTCGGCGTGGTGTCAAGAAGCCGGAAGCCGAGGCTGCCAAACCGTCCGTGGCAACATCTGCTCCCGCAGCAGAACCTGCTGCAAAAACAGATGCTGTGGACGCAACCCCGGAAGCTGCACCGATTGCCGCCAAACCGGAGCCCGCAGCCCCTACGCCAACACCTGCACCAGTCACGCCGGCTCCGGCGGCTGTTCAGCCGAAACCGGTCAAAGTTGAAAAACCTGCGGCTCCGCGTGCTCCGGCAAAACCCAAGCCGGTTCCACAGCGTATTTCCGACCCTGAGCCCCAGAAACGGCGTGGTCCGTCCTGCTGCTGGCCGATTGGCGATCCGGGAACACCGGGTTTTCATTTTTGTGGAGCAGTGCCGCTGCCGGGCAAACCTTACTGTGCGGAACACGCACAGATTGCGTATGTCAAACTACGCGACCGGCGCGATAACGTCGCCTGATCTTTCGGGAGCATGTCTGCTCTCTGGCGCGCCCAGCCTGATCAACGGGTAGCGCCCCCTCATCTACCGGCTGACTGCTCCGGTAGATGAGGGCTTGGTCTTTTCAGACCACTCAGCTTTCTGCGCTGGCGCTCTTTTCTGGCGCGGAGACAGAAGGCTTGGATGCCGCATCATCGCTCAGCATTTCAAGCTGACCGGTAATCTGACCACCATCTTCCACTTTCAGGCGGCGGCAGGCGGCTTTGCCCAGAAGGCGGCCGGTTGCGCGCAGCGTCAGGCTGCCACGGGCTGTCAGAGAGCCATCAACCGTACCGGCGATCTCTGCGTTTTCCACTTCCACACCACCGCGGAACAGGCCACCGGGCATGACGCTCAGTTCCTTGGCGGTGATCATGCTGGATTCAACGGTGCCTTCAACAACCAGACGTTCAGCATCCTGCACAGTGCCCTGAACGCTGATGCCGCGACCAACCACAAGGGTTCTCTGTTCGGGCACGTCTTTTTTAGGCTGTACCTGCTGCGGCAGACCGCGGGCGGCAGCACCCGGAATGGGAGGCACGGAAGAACCGGGGGAAAGCGGGGAACCGGGAGGAAGTGGCGCACGACCCATAGGGGTCTCCTTTGCTGTATCAGGACGGGAAGCCGGAGCCGCACCGCTGCCGGAAGCAGGTGTGGGTGAGCCGGCTGGAGAAGTGGGAGGAAAAATGGTACCAAACGCACTGGTCGGACGTGCCTTGTCAGACGAACTGGCATTCTGACCCGCGCCGGGTGCTGCTGGTTTGGTTTCTTCAGGTTTGCGTCTTCTGAACAAGAACACCCCCGCCATGCTGGCTGCCATTTTATGACAGCGGTTTTACTGATCGTGTAACTGCCCGCATCGATCCGTCTAGCTGGCATTCCAAATTGTTATACAGCCGACAGGCCGAGCGGCAAGCATCCCTTAAGGCTTCCTGTTGCCCTTTTTATGGCAGCGGGCTACCGAAAAAGCCGACTCATTCATTTTTTTCAGGAAAACACACACGCTCATGACCGTTTCTGAAACGAAATACGACATTCTGGGCATTGGCAATGCCATTACGGACATCCTTGCCAATGTTGAACCTTCCTTTCTGCAACAGCAAGGTCTGACACCGGGCAGCATGACGCTGATTGACGTGGACCGTGCAAATGCCCTGACAGCCACACTAAAAACGGAACGTGTTATGGGCGGAGGCTCGGCTGCCAATACCTGTGTGGTCGCCGCCCAGTTTGGCGCACGCGTTGCCTATCTGGGTAAAGTGGCACGGGACCAGGCGGGAGATACGTTTGCGCAGGATCTGCGTGAAAACGGCATTACATTTCCTTCCGCCCCTCTGGATGGCCACACTTACGAAAACCTGCCGACGGCACGCTGCATTGTGATGGTAACGCCTGATGGCCAGCGCACCATGGCAACCTACCTTGGCGCCTGCACTTACTTCACACCCGATGACGTGATTCAGGAAACCATTGCAGCCTCCAGCATTGTGTATCTTGAAGGGTATCTGTTTGATCCGCCCCATGCGCAGGAAGCCTTCCGCCGCGCCGCAACCCTCGCCCACCAGAATGGCCGTCAGGTTGCGCTAACTCTTTCCGATCCGTTCTGCGTTGGCCGCCACCGTCAAGCTTTTCTGGATCTGGTGCGCGGGCACATTGATATTCTCTTCGCCAACGAAGATGAAATCTGCGCGCTGTATGAAACGGAAGATTTTGATACAGCCGCCCGCCACACCGAGCAGGACACAACCTTCGCCGCCCTGACCCGCTCCGGCCTTGGCAGCGTGATCATTCATGACGGCCAGCGCACCAAAGTTGATCCTGTCCCCACCCAGGTGGTCGATACAACTGGCGCTGGTGATGCCTATGCAGCAGGCTTTCTGGCCGGGCTGACATCTGGGCGGACACTGCCCGAATGTGGCCGACTGGCATCCGTTGCCGCGTCTGAAATCATTTCACACGTTGGCGCGCGCCCGCTCTCCAACATCTGGCAGGAAATGGGATTCTAAAATCCTTTCCCTTTGGTTCTCAGAGACTGATTTTGTGGACAGTCTCTGAGAACAGAGAACGGTTTCACGTCACCAGAACCAGCACCCCAAGAGACTTTCTGAAAAAATCGGAGAGCCTGTTCAACGTATCGACAGGTGACGGCTACTGAAAAATTTCAGACGCTGACAAGCATGGGGCCTCACAGCGCGCTGCGTTGCCCTGAGAGACGAAAATCCAATACATTCAGTGACAAAAAGGCTCGCTACTCCGACTGCTTACGCACCATTTGTCGTGTGGCACGTAAGCTGGCCAGCCTGCACACGGACGCCAACTGCAAAACCAATGTTGGGTCTTCACCAAGCTAGCCTGACAGCACGGAGAGGCCGTTTAAGGCCGCTCTTTATTACTTCGCTGAAGACTCGCACGGAATAAGGTCCACTTTTCCCTTTTTCACGGCCAGAGCAATATCTCCATTGCGCAGGGCCAGAGCAGCATCACCAAACACGCGTTTCCGCCAGCCTGACAGCAAAGGGTTGGGCACGGACGGATCAAGGGCCAGCGCTTCAAGATCATCCATGGATGCCACGAGTTTAGGCGCAACATCATGATCTTCACAGCAGGTAGTCAACAGCACTTTCAGCAAGGCCATAAGAGCAGCAGACGGACGCGGCGCATCCTTACTTCGGCCTTTTGGCAGGCGGGGCAGTTCTGAATCAGGCAATGCCTGCGCTGCCTTTACGGCGTCCAATAGTCCCTGACCGGTTCGGCCTTCAGCCAACCCACGTGAGATACCCCTGACACGCGCCAAAGCGTCCACCGTAGCAGGTGCTGTTGCCGCAATTTCCAGCAGGCTTTCATCTTTCAGCAAACGCTGACGTGGTACGTTTACGCGTTGGGCTTCCCGCTCACGAAGCGCCGCCACGGCCCGGAGAATACCAAGCATCCGCCGGTTACCAGTACGGGCACGCAGCCGTTCCCACTGTTTTTCAGGGTCAGCGCGAAATGTCGCTGGGTCAGCCAGTTCCGCCATTTCGGCAGAAACCCATTCCAGCCGCTTTTCCTGCTCCAGCTTTTTCACCAGCCGCTCGTAAACAAGCCGCAGCCAGGTGACATCACCAGCTGCGTAGGTCAGTTGCGCGGGCGTTAGAGGCCTGACGGACCAGTCCGTAAACCGGTGACTTTTATCAATGGCGTGGCCTGTCAGGGAGCCTACAAGGCTATCATACCCCACCTGATCTCCATAACCTGCCACCATGGCAGCCACCTGTGTATCAAACACAGGCGTTGGCAAGGCATCAAATAGATACAGGAAAATCTCCAGATCCTGTCGTGCAGCGTGGAAAACCTTCAGCACACTTTCATCTGCCAGCAGATCAGCCAGCGGTGCGAGATCAAGCCCTTCCGCCAACGTATCAATCAGGACAACATCATTGGCGCCGCCAATCTGAACCAGACATAATTCCGGCCAATATGTGCGTTCCCGCATGAACTCGGTATCAATGGTCAGAAACCGCTCTTCCCGTAAACGGATGAGTGAGTCTGCCAGATCCTGTGTTGTGGAAACAAGACGGGGCTGTGGGAAGGAAGGAGCTGAAGATTTGGCCATAAGACCTTCATACACAACCTGAGAAGAAAAAGAAGCAGACCCACGGCTGCCATGCCTGAAAAGCTTGACGAAACGGCTTACAGCTTCGACATCCAGAGCTATCTGAGACACAAGGAAGAGTTTATCATGACCCGCCCAGACGACGGCAGCGCCGCCCTCACCCAGTTGGGCCGCCACACCCCTGCCCCCACCAGCCCGGAAGAGGCTGTGCTGGAACGTGTGCCAGCCCCTTACCCTGACAAACGCTACCTGGTGCGCTTTACCGCACCGGAATTCACGTCCCTCTGCCCCGTAACTGGCCAGCCTGATTTTGCGCATCTGGTCATTGATTATGTGCCAGATCAGTGGATTGTGGAGAGCAAATCCCTCAAGCTGTTCCTGACCAGCTTCCGAAACCACGGCGCGTTTCACGAAGCCTGCTCTGTGCAGATTGCGACAACACTGGTTGATCTGCTTTCGCCTGTCTGGCTGCGCATTGGGGCCTATTGGTACCCCCGTGGCGGCATTCCCATTGATGTCTTCTGGCAGACAGGCGCACCCCCGGCAGATGTCTGGATTCCCTCGCAGGATGTTCCCACATATCGCGGCCGCGGCTAAATCTGCCCATAGAAGACAATCTGAAATATCCGCAGAGGAAGGACCTGAAAGAAGGAAGGCAGTGGAGAAGTTTTATCGCTGAAAGGCACATTTGTGTGCTCGATATCGGTAGTATCTCAGAGATATGCTAACACCTTCAGGTGCAAGCCCAGCAGGCCTGCCTGCTTTTGAGCCTCTGTCCACCCCTTCTAAAAGAGGCTCCCAAAAGGATATCGCGGAAGATCTTTTTGTGAGGCTGGGCGGAGCAGCGGGAACAGCTCCCTCATTTTGCTCTCTGGTAGAAAAGTCTGCGCATAAAAAAAGCCACCTGATAACAGGTGGCTTTTTGTTTGGACTTCAACAGACCCTATTGACCAACATATCAGGCCGAGTGGGAAGAGCCTGCTTCAATTTCAGCACGGACCGCCAGGATTTTATCCTGAAGCACGTCCAGCCGGGACATATCACTCTTGTCCGCTTTGTCCCATGCTTCCGTCAGAGCTTCCAACTGGGCTGTTGCGTTATCAATAGAAATTGCGCTTACCGGCTCAGCTTTGTCTGCCAGAATGGTGCAGCGGGTTGCTGTCATGTCAGCAAAGCCACCGCCTACAAAAAAGCGGTCTGTCACCGTATCATTTTCATACAGTGACACAACACCACCACGGAGCAGAAGCATCATGGGGGCATGATCGGGCATGGCGGCAATATCACCTTCCGCACCCGGCATTACAACCATATCTACTTCACGCGACACCAGAACCTTTTCAGGGCTGATAATCTCGACCTGGATCGGCATGGATGTGCTCCTTCCCGAATTCGGCTATCAGGCCGATTCTCTCAGTTTTTCTGCCTTGGCAACGGCTTCTTCAATGGTGCCAACCATGTAGAAAGCAGCTTCCGGCAGGTCATCATATTCACCGGCACAGATGGCTTTGAAGGAACGAACCGTGTCAGCCACAGAAACCAGCTTGCCCGGTGCGCCTGTGAACACTTCAGCCACGTGGAACGGCTGAGACAGGAAGCGCTGGATGCGGCGAGCACGCGCCACGATCAGCTTATCGTCTTCAGACAGTTCATCCATACCAAGAATGGCGATGATATCCTGCAAGGACTTGTAGGTCTGCAGGATACGCTGCACTTCACGCGCCACGTTGTAGTGCTCTTCACCCACAATGGCGGGGTCCAGAGAACGAGACGTGGAATCCAGCGGATCAACAGCCGGGTAGATGCCCATTTCAGCGATGGAACGGTTCAGCACCGTTGTAGCATCCAAGTGGGCAAAGGTTGCTGCGGGAGCCGGATCGGTCAAGTCATCGGCAGGGACATACACGGCCTGAACGGACGTAATGGAGCCCTTTTTGGTGGACGTAATACGTTCCTGCAGCGCACCCATTTCCGTGGCCAGCGTGGGCTGATACCCCACTGCAGACGGAATACGGCCCAGCAGAGCGGACACTTCAGAGCCAGCCTGCGTAAAGCGGAAGATGTTATCCACGAAGAAAAGAACGTCCTGGTTTTCTTCGTCACGGAAATATTCAGCCAGCGTCAGACCCGTCAGCGCCACGCGAGCACGTGCACCCGGCGGTTCGTTCATCTGACCGAACACCAGCGCCACTTTGGAGCCATCGGTTGCGTTGTCTTCGCCCAGCTTGATAACGCCAGCATCCTGCATTTCGTAATACAGGTCGTTCCCTTCACGGGTACGTTCACCAACACCAGCAAACACGGACACACCACCGTGCGCCTTGGCGATATTGTTGATCAGTTCCTGAATGATAACGGTTTTGCCTACACCGGCACCGCCGAACAGACCAACCTTACCACCCTTCAGATACGGGCAGAGCAGATCAACCACCTTGATCCCGGTCATCAGGATTTCAGAGGCAGCAGCCTGTTCTTCAAAAGACGGGGCATCACGATGGATGGGGGCGCGCCGAGCCGTTTTGATCGGGCCCTTTTCATCAATCGGGTCACCGGTGACGTTCAGGATACGACCAAGCGTTTCCGGGCCAACCGGCACGGAGATCTGAGAGCCGGTGTCCAGCACTTCGGCACCACGCACCAAGCCATCGGTGGTGTCCATGGCAATGCAGCGCACTTCGTGCTCGCCAATTTCCTGGGCCACTTCAAGCACCAGTGTCTGATCACCCAGCTTTACGTGAAGGGCGTTGAGGATTTTCGGCAGTTCACCTTCGAACTGCACATCAACAACCGGCCCTTTGATCTCGGTAATGCGGCCAACAGCATTGGTCTTCGTGGCCGCAGGGGCCTGGGTCTGGGTTGTGGTATCCGACATGGGTCAGCTCCTGCGGGGCAAACGAGCGGGCTCAGACAGCCTGTGCGCCCGAGATGATTTCGATCAGTTCGTTAGTAATGTTTGTCTGGCGGGTCCGGTTATAGACTTTGCTCAGACTGTCAATGGACCGGCCTGCATTCCGCGTGGCGTTGTCCATGGCCGTCATACGGGCTCCGTTCTCGCCTGCCGCTGTTTCCAGCAGCGATGCGTAGATCTGAACCTGCAGATTTTTCGGAAGCAGCATTGCCAGAAGCGTTGCTTCATCCGGTTCAAATTCGTACTGGGCCACGTCACCTGCAGCTTCCGGAGCAGTTGCTGCGGTTGCGGCATCGTCCATCACCAGCGGCACAAGCTGCTGGCAGGCTGGAACCTGCGTCATGGCATTGCGGAACTTGTTATAAACAAGCGTGCAGACATCAATCTCGCCTGCTTCCAGCAGCGCATTAATCTTGTTCCCAAGATCGGTTGCGGCTGAGAACGGCACGTCCTTCCCGCTGACGCCACTGACCTTATCAATGATGAGATCACTGTATTCACGCGAGAAATAGTTCAGAGCGCGACGGCCAACAGGCAGCAGCTTGACAGTTTTGCCTTCGGACTGGAGCCGACGGATGGTCTGCTGTGTCAGGCGGTGCACGTTGGCGTTGAAGCCACCGCACAGCCCGCGATCACTGGTGATCGGAATAAGCAGATGGATCTGATCACGCCCTGTCCCGGCCAGAAGACGCGGACCGCCTTCTTCCCCCTTCGCAGCGCCTGCCAGTTCGGCCAGCATACGGCGCATGGCCGCTGCGTACGGACGGGCAGCTTCAGCACTAGCCTGAGCGCGGCGCAGTTTTGCGGCCGCGACCATTTTCATCGCGCTGGTGATCTTCCGTGTCGACTTGATACTTCCGATCCGGGCGCGGAGTTCCTTGAGGGAAGCCATGAATGCTCCTGCTCCCTCAGCCGAAATTACGGTTGAAGGTGGTCAGATATTCCGTCAGACGCGCTTCGGTATCCTTGGTCAGCTGGCGATCCTTGCCAATGGCCTCAAGAATATCCTTGCCAGCATTCTGCAGGTCACCCAGCAGAGCGCGTTCCCACGCCACAACCTTATCAACGGCGATACCATCAATAAAGCCACGGGTTCCGGCATACAGCACCACAACCTGCTCTTCCACCGTAAGGGGAGAAGACTGCGGCTGCTTCAGCAGTTCCACCAGACGGGCACCACGTGCCAACTGCTTCTGGGTAGCCGGATCAAGATCTGACGCGAACTGAGAGAACGCTGCCATTTCACGATACTGGGCCAGTTCCAGTTTGATCTTGCCTGCAACCTGCTTCATGGCCTTGATCTGCGCGGCGGAACCAACGCGGGACACAGAGCCACCAACGTTTACGGCCGGGCGGATACCACGGTAGAACAGATCGGTTTCCAGGAAGATCTGACCATCGGTGATGGAAATCACGTTGGTCGGGATGTAAGCGGAAACGTCACCAGCCTGGGTTTCAATCACCGGCAGAGCGGTAAGAGAACCGCCGCCGTGGGCGTCGGACATCTTCGCAGCGCGTTCCAGCAGACGGGAGTGCAGGTAGAACACGTCACCGGGATATGCTTCACGGCCCGGCGGACGACGCAGCAGCAGGGACATCTGACGGTAAGCCACAGCCTGCTTGGACAGATCATCGTAGCAGATCAGGGCATGCATGCCGTTGTCACGGAAATATTCGCCCATGGCGCAGGCAGAATACGGCGCCAGATACTGGAGCGGAGCCGGATCAGACGCCGTAGCAGCCACAACGATGGAGTACTGCAGCGCACCCTTTTCTTCCAGCAGACGCACAAGCTGCGCCACTGTGGAACGCTTCTGACCAACCGCCACGTAAATGCAGTAAAGGGACTTCTTGTCGTCGCCTTCGTCATTGACGGTCTTCTGCGCCAGAATGGTGTCAGTCAGAATGGTTGTTTTACCAGTCTGACGGTCACCAATCACCAGTTCACGCTGGCCACGGCCAACGGGCACCAGTGCGTCAATGGCCTTAATGCCGGTCTGCATCGGTTCGCTAACAGACTGACGCGGCATGATGCCGGGAGCCTTGACTTCAGCGCGACGCATTTCAACGTTGGACAGCGGACCCTTGCCGTCGATCGGGTTACCCAGACCGTCCACAACGCGGCCCAGCAGGCCTTTGCCGGTGGGCACTTCGACCACCACACCGGAACGGCTGACGGTGTCGCCTTCACGGATGTTGGTGTCATCCCCGAAAATCACGATACCAACGTTATCGCTTTCGAGGTTCAGCGCCATGCCTTTCTGGCCAGCGGACGGGAACTCAACGAGCTCACCCGCCATGACATTCTGCAGGCCGAACACACGGGCAATACCATCCCCTACGGACAGGACAGTGCCGGTTTCGACAACATCGGATTCCTTGTCGAACGAAGCAATCTGCTGCTTGAGGATATCCGAAATCTCTGCGGGACGGATTTCCATCACGCGGCTCCCTTCATGGCGTAATGCAAACGAAACAGGCGGGTCTGAAGACTGGCGTCATAAAGTTTAGCTCCCACACGCACGACGAGACCGCCGAGGAGGGAAGCGTCGACACGCTCACGGATTGTAACGCGGGAATAACCAGCCTCTGCCAGGCGAACCTGAAGCTGGGCGCGCTGCGGTGTGGAAAGGGGCTGGGCGCTTACCACCTCGGCCACCACTTCACCACGGCGCGACGCCGCCAGCGCATCCAGCGAGGCCAGAATGCGCCGCAGCACAGGCAGGCGGCGGTTATCAGCCACAACGCCAACAAAATTTCTGATGATCTGGCTGAATCCCTGCGCTTCAAGAGCTGCCAGAACAGCTTTGCGCGATACGAGGATATCCAGCCGTGTGTCAGCCAGAACAGTGCGCAGCGGCGCGCTTTCATCAATCAGGCGGGCAAGAGCCGCCCCTTCATCAAGCACTGCGTCAAGCTGCTGCTGATCTGCTGCGAGTTCATAAAGCGCAGTTGCATAACGGCCTTCAAGACCGTTGGCAGCAAAAGCAACCGGTTGTGCTGTCGTTACGCCCGAGGCCACCACTTTTTAGGCTCTTTCCTTCTGTGCGCGCCGGCATTCCACGTCATGACTCCGCCTCTGGTCCGTCAGGAACCACAAGCATGCGTCGGCGCGGCCTCTAGCATGCTGAAACACACCACGCAACTGGCAGCTTAACTCTAATTTTAAGATCGGGGCCGTTTTCTGGCTCCCAAGGGAGGAAAAACGAATCCTCTCATCGCAAAGCCCGAGAAAAAAGCGGACTGAGCGATGAAGAAATATGGCGCACGTTTTGAGGCACGGAGACCCCATCCGTAATACCGCACACACCTGGCGTCAGAGCCGGTCCACTCTTTCTAGAAAATAAACGACGCGCCCCGAATCCACGAAACGGCACACCGGAAGGAGCACAAAAACAGCGTGACGTTAGAATTTCATATTTTTGAAAAAAATTTCTGCCCCATATCGCCCACTGGCGAGACACAAGAAAACTGTTCCATTCTCATGCCGCTTTTAAGAGGGCTGAAATGACAGTTTTTATAACATGTAGGGGAAAGCTTGGAGCGGACAGAGGGAATCGAACCCTCCTCGGTAGCTTGGAAGGCTACTGCATTACCACTATGCTATGCCCGCACTCCGTGGCGATGCTTTTACGCTAAAATCCGCCTGTCCTGCAAGCCCCCGTTTATGCGGTTTTTTGTGCCTGATCTGCACCATCTTGCAGGTTATCGTCTTCTGCCTCTTGACTTTATCCTCACAACATATTTTGTTCCGCCTCCTGCAAGGGCCGCGCACGGCTGGTCAGGCTGACGGGTTTCCGTTATGCTCGGCCTGTAGTGACGGCAGTCGCATTGCAGGGGTGTAGCTCAATTGGCTAGAGCGCCGGTCTCCAAAACCGGAGGTTGTGGGTTCGAGACCCTCCACCCCTGCCAGTTTATGCTGGCTGGAAAAGTTTGCTGCGCATGCGGCGTTTCCTGACAGAATTGAAGAGTTTTTCAGGCTGCACTGTCTGCCCGCATTGCGTCGGGCCAGTCAGCGGAGAGAGGATGGTTCGTGTCGGTCAGTCCCGGTAAGTTTCTGCGTGATGTGCGTGCCGAGGCCGAACGGGTTACATGGCCCACACGCCGCGCCACTCTCATTACAACAGGTGCCGTTCTTGCCATGGCAGGCATGGCATCGGTGTTCTTTTTCGTCGTTGACCAGTTGATTGGTCTTGGCGTGCGTCAATTGTTCGGACTGGGAGGCTGAGGAAACGACATGGCCAAACGTTGGTACGTGGTCCACGTCTATTCGGGCTTCGAAAAGAAAATTGCGCAGCATATTCGCGAACAGGCTGAGCAGAAGGGTCTGGCAGACCACATTGACGAGATTCTGGTTCCTTCAGAAGAAGTCATTGAAGTGCGCCGCGGCCAGAAAGTTAACGCTGAACGCAAGTTTTTCCCCGGCTATGTGCTGGTGAAAATGGAAATGACGGACGAATCCTGGCATCTGGTCAAGGATACGCCCAAGGTTACGGGGTTTCTGGGCACCAGAAACCGGCCGACCCCCATTTCCGCAGCAGAAGCTGAACGGATTATCAAGCAGACGCAGGAAGGCATTCAGCATCCGCGTTCGGCTGTTACGTTCGAAGTTGGTGAACAGATTCGCGTGGCGGATGGTCCGTTCACCTCCTTCAATGGCGTGATTGAAGAAATTGACGAAGAAAAGGGTCGCCTGAAAGTCAGCGTCTCCATCTTCGGGCGGTCTACGCCGGTTGATCTGGAATATAATCAGGTTGAAAAGCTCTGATTTGGTATTGTTCCAGTTTCTGGATTTCCTGAAAAAGTGGCCCTTGTGGCCACTTTTTTTGTTTTCGGTCCTCCCTTTCTGCCAGCAGGCCATCTGTGCCGCCAAGACTTTGCTGCCGGTGCCCGTTTTGAAAACCGATTTTACTGTTCCTGTAAAAGCATAGCTCTATCTTGAAAAACTCAACCGGCAGCTTTCAGATATTTGATACGTTCCCTGAGACAAAGCCGCTGCCCGTCACGCGCTTTTGAGCGCTATAAAGCGGGCCTTGTGTTCCATTTTTCAAAGGTCTTCCATGCCCAGCACCACACCGCCTCCTGCCCGGGGAATGTCCCTCCTCAATGACGCACGCCTTAACAAAGGCACGGCGTTTACAACGGAAGAACGCCGCCTTTATGGTCTGGAAGGTCTCCTGCCAACGCATGTGGAAAGTCTGGACAGGCAGGTGGAGCGGGTGCAGCGGCATCTGGATGCCAAGCCCAATGATCTGGAACGCTATATTTATCTGAGCGGCCTGCGTGACCAGAACGAAACCCTGTTCTTCCGCGTGTTGATGTCCAACCCGGCCAAGTTTGTGCCGATTGTGTACGCCCCCACGCTGGCAACAGTGTGCAAGCAGTTCAGCCACATCTATCGGCGCCCACGTGGCATGTATATCAGCCTGGAAATGAAGGGCCGGATTGAAGAGGTGCTGCGTAACTGGCCGGTCACGGATGTGCGCGCCATCTGCGTGACCACCGGCGGCCGGATTCTGGGGTTGGGCGATATCGGCGTAAACGGCATGGGTATCCCCATTGGCAAGCTGCATCTGTACACCGCCTGCGGTGCCGTGCCGCCTGATGTGCTGCTGCCCATTCAGCTTGATATTGGCACGACCAACACGGCGCTTCGCGCTGATCCGCTTTATCTGGGCCTGCGGCGTGAGCCGCCGTCTGAAGAGGTTCTGGATGAATTTGTGGAAGAATTCATTCAGGCGGTGCGCGCCGTGTTCCCGCGCTGCGTGATCCATTTTGAAGACTGGAAAGGCACGGACGCCATCCGGTATCTGGAAAAATATCAGGATCGGATTCGCTGCTATAATGATGACATTCAGGGCACGGCAGCCGTTACGCTGGCCGGGCTGATCACGGCCCTCAAGATCAAGGGCGAATCGCTGGCTGACCAACGTGTCCTGTTCCTTGGTGCTGGCTCTTCAGGGCTGGGCACGGCAGATATGCTCGTCTCCGCCATGAAACTGGAAGGTGTCTCGGAAGAAGATGCCATTTCCCGCATTACGCTGATGGATGTGAACGGATTGCTGGAAACATCCCGCACGGATCTTTCCCCGCAGCAGGCGCGCTACGCCAAAACCATGCCTGCATCGAAAGATCTGCTGGCGATGGTGAAAACCGTGAAGCCAACGGTTCTGGTTGGGGTTTCAACCGCAGGCGGCGCATTTACGCAGGACGTGGTGGAAGCCATGTCTGCCCTGAATGAACGCCCCGTGATCTTTGCCCTTTCCCTGCCGGGCACTAACGCGGAATGCACGGCCGAGCAGGCTTATACATGGTCCAACGGGCGTGCGCTTTTTGCGGCTGGCATCCAGTTCCCGGAAGTCACGCTGAACGACAAGACGTTCTACCCCGGCCAGGCCAACAATTTTTATATTTTCCCCGCGCTGGCGCTGGCAGTCTACGCAACCTGTCCGGACGTGATTACCAACGAAATGGTCATTGAAGCTGCCCGCGCTCTGGCGGATCAGGTCAGCCCCATTTCTCAGGAACGTGGACGGTTGTTCCCACCGCAGAGTGATATTCTGGAAGTGTCCATCACCTCCGCAGCCCGCATTGCGGAGTTCATTTTTGAAAAAGGGGCCGCCACGGTGGACCGCCCAACAGATATCCGGGCATGGATTGAAAGCCTGACCTATTCTCCGCGTTACGCGGAATTCTAAGGGCTTTCAGGCGTCACACCTCCATTGCCTGAGACACAAGAAAGGCCGATTCCCTGAAGGGGGAACCGGCCTTTTTCTTGCTTCAACGGGGTAACCCGCCCTCCGGCTCCAGATGAATAGACAGCCGGTGATCACATTTAAGACAGGTCACCCCGCCGCTTAGCCCTGAGGCTGAAAACCAAACACCTGGCCATAAAACGCCAGCTCTTCCTCCCACGCCTTACGAATGGTGCTTTCCTGCCGAAAGCCGTGACCCTCACCGGGGAATTCGTGCAAAATGCAGGGTGTGCCTGCCGCCTTCAGGGCATCGGCCATGGCGTATGCCTGAGCAGGGGGAACCACCTGATCTTCCGCACCCTGCAACAGCAGAACGGGGGCCTGGATGCGCGCCGCCACGGAAAGAGGAGAGCGCGCCAGATAGACCGATTCGGCCTCTGGCCACGGTCCTATCAGTCCATCCAGATAGCGTGCTTCAAATTTATGGGTCTCCTGCGCCAGTGCCCGCAGGTCTGTCACGCCATACAGGCTGACCCCGGCGGCAAAGAGAGACGAGGATGCCAGCGCCACCAGCACCGTCATGCCACCAGCACTGGAACCCCGAATAGCGATTCGGGCCGGATCAATCCGTCCGGTTTTGACCATATGCTGGCAGGCGGCAATGCAGTCCGCCACATCCACCACGCCCCAAGCCCCTTTCAGACGCTCGCGCCACTGCCTGCCGAACCCTGTGGAGCCACCGTAGTTCACATCCAGCACAGCAAAGCCACGGGATGTCCACCACTGCACCTTGAAAGACAGTCCCTCCTGCGCTCGGGCGGTAGGACCACCATGCACCAGCACAATCATGGGGGGACGCTCCCCTTCTGGTACACGGGCAGCACTGTTGGCTGGCGGATAGAAAAAGGCGTGACCCAGTGGTTCGCCTCCTTCCTCAACCGGGAAACGAATTGTCTCGGGCCGGGAAATATCATCCGAAGAAAGGGTTAGAGCCGCAGAATGCTGAAGAACCTGCTGCACGCCGTTCTGCACCGTGCCCACAACGACCGTTGGCAAGGCGTCTGATGGTGCTTCAAGCCATGCAAAGTGGCCGTTGGCCAAAGGCACAGGACATTGTTCAGGATGCGCAGCAAAGGGTGTCACTGTGCCCTCGCGGCTCACGCACAAACAGTGTGTCACCCCTTCCCGCACAGCCAGAACCAGAATGCTCCCCTGCGGCAGAGGCTGATAGCTGCGCTGGCCGAACACCCATGCCGGCTGACCGATTTCGCCCTCCGGCATAGGGAGCGGCGTCAATCCAGAAAGGGGTGCATCCGCCTGTTGCGCCGAATTGTGCAGTGACTGAGCGGGCAACTCTACCCGCCAGACGGTCCAACTGCCTGACCGATCAGAAATGACCAGCAACCGTCCATCGTCTGTCCAGCGTGGTTCGAGAATCGATTCGGCCTGTGTTTCTCCGGCTAAAGCACGCCGATCCTCAAGCGCCCGAATCTGTCCCTGCGCATCGCGCATAACACGGGCAAGACAGAGGCGCGTGGCATCCCACGGCATATTGGGGTGATCCCACTCGATCCACGCCAGAAACGTCCCATCAGGAGAAAGTGCCGGAGAAGAAAGAAAGTCTGGCCCCGTATAAAGCACGGCCGCTTCCCCCACAGGATCGGAACCAACGGGAACAGCAACAAGAGCCGCCTTTGGCTCCCCTTGTGTGCGATGATCTTCCCGCACGGCCAGCACCGTATGGCCTGCCTGATCAAATCGGAGGTCCGCATAACGTAGCACCTCCCCCGGTGCCAGACAGACAGGAGTGGCATCTTCGGCAAGCTGCCCCCATAAGCCACCTGTTCGCTTGTCAGAGAAGACAACCTGCCCGTTCCGGACAGCATATGCCCCGCCCCCATATTCATGCACCCGTGTTGCGACATCACACTCGGGCGGCAGAACCTCCTGACTTCCGGAAGCCTCACACCACCGCATGAGAACCGTGCGCCCCTTTTCCGAGGGCCGCCGCTCCAGCCAGTACACCACGGTCCCATCAACACTGACTTCAGAAAGTGTGCGTGTTTTCCCTGCCACCAGATCTACCGTGACACGGGAGGGCCAGGTGCCACAAGGCAATGGCTGCTTGCTGCTCTCCTTTTTGGCAACGCTGGAGACTTCGGCAGAGATAGGCGCATCAGGCATCAGGGGCTCCTTGACCAGAAAACAATAACGCACGCGCCCAACGCAACCCGGCGCATGCAGATGCTCTTTTCACCATGATAGGGTTTTTCCCTCATATCTCCAGCGGTGCAGCCCAGCATGATTGCTCACCCTCCGCCCGCAGACAGACTTGACACCCCGCACCCAACACTGTTCCTGCCTGTGACACCCGATCTGCCAGAAATGGATAACCCGTCCTGCTACACACTCTTGAATCCTACTTTTCGCTCCAGCATCTGGATGGCCTGTTCTCCCAATACGGTTATGCCGTGGTTGGCGTGGTGGTGATGCTGGAAAGCATGGGCCTGCCCCTGCCAGCGGAAAGCCTGATCATCACCGCTGCTTTATTCTGCGCCACAACCCACAAGCTGCACATTACGGGCGTTATTATCGCCGCCGTGACAGGTGCCATCATGGGTGACAATTTCGGGTATCTGCTGGGCCGTGCGCTGGGGCTGAAACTGTTGCAGAAATACGGCCCCAAGATCGGGCTGACACCTGAGCGTTTGTTGCTGGGCCGCTATGTGTTTTTGAAGCATGGCGGATCAGTGGTGTTTTTTGGCCGGTTTATTGCGGTTCTGCGCATGTTTGTGGCGCTGCTGGCCGGGGCGAACCATATGCCGTGGCACACGTTTTTATGGCACAATGCGTTAGGTGGCATATGCTGGGCAGGAGGATACGCCTTTTGCACCTATATGCTGGGGAATGAGGTGCTCAAGCTGTCTGGCCCGGTGGGCATCGGGTTCGGCGTTTGCGCCATCATCATTATTACCGCGTCATTCCTTTTCCTGAAACGCAACGAGAAACGCCTGACGGAGGAAGCCTTGAAAGCTGCGGAAAATGACGAACGGTTACGGATTATCCCTTCATGATTGGACGACACGAGTGGGCCGTAACGGCCAAGCAGCCCAGCTTGCAGGGAAAAGTTGCACTGGTAACGGGCGCCAACAGCGGGCTGGGGTTTGAAACGGCTTGCGGGCTGGCCATGCGGGGGGCACGCCTGCTGCTGCCGGTGCGCAACAATGCACGCGGGCTTGTGGCGGTGGAAAACCTGAAGACCCGTTGCCCCACCGCAGAAGTAGACCTGCTGACGCTGGATCTTACGTCCCTTGAGTCTGTTGCCGCCTGCGCGGCAGTTGTTGCGCATCATACCAACCGGCTGGATTTTCTTATCAATAATGCTGGTGTCATGGCGCCTGCCCGCCGGAAGGAAACCCAGGACGGGTTTGAACTCCAGTTCGGCACCAATCATCTTGGCCATTTTGCGTTGACCTATCATCTGCGCCCCTTGCTGGAAGCGGCGGCAGGCGGTGGTGTTGTGGTGACTGTGGCCAGTCTGGCAGCCTGCAAAGGCTCCATCCATTTTGATGATCTCCAGTTCCGCCACCGCTACAGCCCGTTTGGAGCCTATCAGCAGAGCAAACTGGCTAATCTGCTTTTTGCGCGTGAGCTGGCCCGACGTGCAGGAGACGCTGGATGGAAGCTCCACTCCCGCGCAGCACATCCGGGATGGTCTTCCACTTCCATTGTTGCCAATGGTCCTGCCTCCGCCCTGCCGGGCCCCATTGGCAAGGTAGAAGAAACATTGGGCGGAGTCGTATTGCGGATAATGGGCCAGTCCGCTGCGCGAGGGGCTGAACCCCTGCTTTACGCCGCGCTCTCCCCTGCCGCCCGGGATGGAGACTATTACGGCCCTCAGGGACGCGCAGAGCGCCGGGGGCTACCCGGCCCGGCCCATGTGCCACCTGAAGCCCTGAAAGCCAGCACAGCGGAACGGCTGTGGGATGTGTCTGAACGGCTGACCGGGCTGGGCTGGTAAAGCCCACACCCGGAAGCAGCTTAACAGGCCCGGTCAGAAAAAGCCCTGTTATCCGTGCCCACGGCGAGAGCCCGCCGTGGTGCGGGTGCGGCTCTGCTGGCGGAGCACGCTTTCAATCCAGTCATTCAGTTTACGAGTCGTGTCTTCGGCTTCTTCCCGGTCCGGATAAAACTCCGGAAAGCGCAGCGCCAGCCAACGCCATGCCACCAGCCGCTTATGCCGTTTTTCCGCACGTTCCAGTTCTTCGCGGCTGGCCCGTTCACTCGGTGGAAGGCGGCCCGTGCCCGGTGGCAGCACACGCCGGCCCGCTGCATGGTCGGCTGCCCAGCCCACCAGACGACGAATCCCGTTGTCCCGATCATCCACCGGGCACATGGCGTAAGACCAGCGGGTTGTCAGATCCAGCCCGTCGACCCCTTCCAGCGCCGAAGCGATAGCAAAGGCCTGTTCCATATCCGCCAGCCGGTAATTGGGATCATCCTTGCGCAGAACGGCCCTATGAATACGGGACAACACGCCATACAGGCTTTCTGACCCGATTTCGGTCGCAACCGCCCGCACAATATCGGCGTCCGGCTGCACAAAGGGACGTAAATCTTCTGGCAGTTCCGCATCCGCTTCCAGTTGGCGGCGAATAAAGGACGGGCTGCCCGCACCAGCCAAGACCGCCACAGTGCCAACTTCATGCTTGCCATACCGGCCCGCACGCCCGCCAATCTGCTTGACTTCCTGCACCGTAAGATCACGCGTCTGCTTGCCATCAAATTTTTTCAGGGCGGCAAACACCACCCGCTTGATGGACAGATTCAGCCCCATGCCAATGGCATCTGTAGCTATCAGGATATCGGCCGCGCCAGAATTGAACCGCTGGGCCTCTGCACGGCGCACTTCCGGGCTGAGTGCCCCATACACCACTGCCACACGCCGCCCGTGCTGCATCAGGGCGGCCCGCAGATCCAGCACTTCCCGGCGAGAAAACGCAATCAGCGCGTCACCTGTTGTAAGATCGGTCAGTTTGACAGGCTGAGCCGCTGCCCGGAGCGGACTTTTCCGTTCCAGCGAGATTTCATCCAGCGGGTCTCCACACAGTTCGGCAATGCGCCGCACCATGGGAATACAGTCTGGCGCGCCCAGCACATACAGATGACGGGCCGGAGCCCCCATGATGGCAGCCGTCCATGCAGCACCCCGATCTGTATCAAACAGCATCTGGGCTTCATCAATCACAGCAACATCAACGGGATTGTAGAACGGGCACATTTCCACCGTGGCCGCCAGATGACGGCTGTCCGGCACGATAATGCGTTCCTCACCGGTGGCGAGAGAGGCTTCTACGCCGCGTGAGGCCAATGCCTCCCGGAACTCATGCGCCAGCAACCGGAGGGGGGCGAGCGCCAGACCACTTTCAGCCTGCGCCAGCGCATTCAACGCGGTGTAGGATTTGCCGCTGTTGGTTGGGCCGGTGACCAACGTAATGCGACGGTTGAGCGCGCGGGCCGTGCGAAAATGCGCGGCATACCGATCAAGGGCCGCCACCCGTGCAATGACCGAGTTGGCCACCTTGCGCCCCATATCGGCCTGCACACGGGGGCTGCCGGGTGCAGGCGTGCCGGTGCCAATACGCCATTCAACCAGTTTGTCCCGCAGGGCCACAAGTTCAGCCGGATCAAACTCCCACCGTTCCCGCCCGCCCGATTCGCGCACCTTTCGGGCCACGGGCAGCCGGTTCTCGGCAATCCAGCGAAGTGCTTCCTTGTGCGAGCAGCGCAGAATCCGCGGAACGTCCTTGAAGGGAACAAGGCTTTCTTCCCACGCCTGAAGGCGTTGCTCTTCCTTTTGTCGTTTTTCCTGCGCCGTGCGTTCAATGGTATGCGCCACTTTCTGGCGCTGGGCTTCCTCCTGCCGGGCTGTATCCAGAAAAGGATCGCCCTCCGGCAGGCCGAAGGCCACGGCAATGGCCATAAGCAGAAGGTCTGTCTGACCGGGAGAGAGCACGCGCCCCGTATCCAGCAGGTCTGCCTGCACGGCCTCAAACACAGCCTTGGGTGTTTTGGCGTAGGACCGCAGCCGTTCTTCCGCTACCGGAGCCAGAGCGCGCTCCAGCTCCGTATCTCCGGCTTCGGGCTCGGTTATGGTGGCAACAGCCTGTTCGATCTCGTCCCGCGTGACCCAGATGCGCCCGCTGCGGCGGGTAAGGTCCACCAGCCGGGAAATACGCTTCTTGCGCCGCACCGTGCACAGAATGGTGCGGAATGTCTCATCCGGAATATCCCGTGCACCGGGTTCAAGTGCGCGCGCAACACGGCGCAGAACCTCCTGCTCTTCCTTGGGCTCAACGTCCAGCCCGGTTCGGGCTGCAACATGGACAAACGCCTCACGCGCGGGGGAGGCAAAAGGTTCTGACGTCATGCCTCTACTCATGCCCCGTCCTGCGCACCGGAACAATGCCCCACAGGGCAAAGACTGCCGTATTTCATGGTGGCGTCACATCCGGCGGCGGCCCAAACACCCCGCCCGAGGCGCACAATGAAAGATTCACGCCCCACCTTGTCATGATGCAGGCGAAACCCGGAGTCTCGCCCATGGCATCTCACGTATGGTCTCAGTGCATTGTTTGCATGCTAACTCTTTGTTTCAAAAGAAAATAGGCTCTCAGCGTGTCGTAAAAGAACAAGGTGGATGATGAATTTACGCTGGCATCTGGCCTTCTGTGCCCTTAGAAACGCCGCCACGACTAGAAAACACGCCCCGAAAATACGCCTTTGTGCCGTTCAGGAGTGAGACCAGAACCAACGGGGCAATGAGGGGCATTCTCTCGATCTGCTGCAAGCGGAGTATAAAGCGGCCCATGTCTGAAACCATGCCAGAAAAGCTGACCGGAACCTTTTCCGATATCCTGCCCAAAATGTCCGCCTCGGAAGTGCCCACCGGCCTTCTGCCCGTGGATGGACAGGACGGTATGTGGCATCTTGCGCCGCCCACCAAGGAATACGGGCACCTGTATCCCGCCAAGGTGCTGACAGTCCATCACTGGACAGACCGTCTGTTCAGCTTCACGACCACCCGTGACCCCGGCCTGCGGTTTGAAAACGGCCAGTTCGCCATGATCGGCATTGAACTGAACGAAAAACCGCTGCTGCGCGCCTATTCCCTGGCTTCTCCTAACTATGAAGATGAACTGGAGTTCCTCTCCATTGCCGTGCCGGATGGTCCGCTGACCTCCCGCCTGCGCCATGTGAAGGTAGGCGATACGGTTCTGATTGGCCGCAAGCCGACCGGCACCCTGATTCTGGATAACCTGCGTCCGGGCCGGAACCTGTATTTCCTGTCCACCGGCACGGGGCTGGCACCGTTCATGAGCCTGATCAAGGATCCGGCCTGCTATGAACGCTATGATCACGTCATCCTCAGCCACACGGTGCGTATTTCCGGCGAGTTGGCCTATGCCAACCACATTCGCCATGAACTGCCGGAACACGAATTCCTGGGCGAGGATATCTCTGGCAAGCTGCTGTATTACCCGGCCGTGACGCGTGAAGAATTTGCCGTGACCGACCGCATCACCAAGCTGATTGAAACCGGCAAGATCTTCAGTGATCTGAACATTCCGGAACTGGACCCCGAGCATGACCGCGTGATGATCTGCGGTTCTCCGGAAATGCTGGCTGATACGGAAGCCCTGCTGCAGGCCCGCGGGTTTGATGAAGGCAATATGTCCAACCCTGGCTCCTACGTGGTGGAAAAAGCCTTCGCAGGACGCTAAGGGGTCTCTGCAATCCCGTTTTCCATTCCCGGCACAAGGAGCCTGCGCCAATGACGCATGAGTTTGATCTTCTAGTCATAGGCGCAGGCTCCGGCGGCGTACGCTGTGCCCGAATCGCGGCTGGGCATGGCGCCCGTGTGGCGGTGGTAGAAAGCCGCCACTGGGGCGGTACCTGCGTCAATCTGGGCTGCGTGCCCAAAAAGCTGATGGTTCAAGCCAGCGAATATGGGGACATGGTGGAAGACAGCCATGCCTTTGGCTGGAACAGCACCCGCGGCACGCATGACTGGGCAAAACTGATTGCCGCCAAAGATCAGGAAATTACGCGCCTGAACGGCATTTACGTGTCCATGCTGGAAAAGGCAGGTATCACGCTGCTGACCGGCCATGCCCGTTTTGAAAACGCCCATACCGTGCGCATTGAGCCCTCACCGCTCGCCCCGACTGAAGCGCCACGCACGGTTACAGCCAAACACATTGTCATCGCTACGGGCTCCACGCCCATGAAGCCGGATATTCCGGGGGCCGAACACGCCATTACGTCTGATGAAGCCTTCCATCTGCCCGCCCGCCCTGATCGGGTGGTAATTGTGGGCAGCGGCTATATCGGGATCGAATTTGCGGGTATTTTTGCGGGGCTGGGCTCAAAGGTAGATCTGGTTTACCGCCATGAACTGCCCCTGCGCGGCTTTGATGAAGACATGCGCGCCGCCATGAAGGAGGCCATTCATGTTCGCGGTATTACCCAGCATGCTCCGGCCAGCCCTACCCAGATCAGCAAAAATGGCAGCACCTATACTGTCACGCTGAATAACGGCCGCACCATTGAAACAGACTGCGTGTTTCTTGCTACCGGCCGTCGCCCCAAGATCGATTCGCTGGGGCTGGAAACAACGGGCGTGAAAACGGCGGAGAACGGACGCATCAAGGTCGACAGCAAGCGTGAGACCAGCCAACCCGGCATTTACGCCATTGGCGATGTGACAGACCACCTGAACCTGACCCCGGTTGCCATTGCGGAAGGCCACAATCTGGCCGACCGGCTGTTCGGCAAGGAGCGCCCCCGTTCCTGGTCCTTGCGCACCACGCCCAAGGCGGTGTTCTTTTCACCACCGCTGGCATCCGTGGGGCTGAGCGAGGCTGAAGCCGCGCAACATGGCACCGTGGATATCTATTTCACCCGCTTTACGCCCATGCGCCACACGCTCAGCGGCCGCAAGGACCGCAAGACAGTCATGAAGCTGGTGGTGGATCAGGATAGTCAGAAAGTAGTGGGCGCACACATTCTGGGCGATGATGCCGCCGAGATGATGCAGGGCGTAGCCGTGGCTGTGACCGCCGAACTGCGGAAGGTGGATTTTGACCGCACTGTTGGCATCCACCCTACCTCTGCCGAAGAACTGGTGACCATGCGCACCCGCACGCGGGAAACCCCGGCTACCCGCTGATCTCCACCAGCACGGTATTTTGTGGCAGCACACATCATCGGCCGTATTTTGCGTTGACGCTCCGGGCTCCGACCGCCAGAAAAAACGGAAGCCCGGAGCCCGTCACGCCTCCGGTTTGACGAATTCCCCCGCTTTTTCAGGTCCAGCATACAGGATTAAAGCTTCATGCCCCTCTCCAGCAGCACGCCCGGCAGCGCCGCCGCAACGGCGCACGGTTCATTTGATCTGGTTCTGAAAGGCGGCTCCGTTGTGCTGCCAGACGCAACCGTGGTGACAGATGTTTATGTGCGCGATGGGCTGATTGCCGCCATTGGTGGCCAAGGCAAAGCCGCACGGGAACTGGACTGCACGGGCCTGACCATTCTGCCGGGCGTGATCGACACACAGGTGCATTTTCGGGAACCCGGCGCCACGGAAAACGAAGATCTGGAATCCGGCAGCCGCGCCGCTGTGCTGGGGGGTGTGACGGGCGTATTTGAAATGCCCAACACCAAGCCCACCACCTCCACGCCGGAAGCCGTAGCGGACAAGCTGGCCCGCGCCAGAAACCGCATGTGGTGTGATCACGCCTTTTACGTCGGCGCGACAGTCGATAACGCTGACCAGTGCGGAGAACTTGAAAAACTGCCCGGCACGGCAGGGATCAAGGTGTTCATGGGGTCCTCCACCGGCAATCTGCTGGTGTCCGAGGATGATATGCTGGAACGGGTGCTGCGCTCCGGCCTGCGCCGCGTGGCCATTCATGCGGAAGATGAAGCCCGCCTGAAAGAACGCATAGACGAACGTGTGGAAGGAGACCCTTCCTCTCACCCTGTCTGGCGGGATGATGAAACCGCCTTGCGCGCCACCACCCGTGCCCTGCGGCTGGCCCGCAAGACCGGGCGGCGCGTGCATATCCTGCACATTACAACACCGCAGGAACTGGCGCTGATTTCCCAGCATCGGGACATTGCCAGCAGTGAACTCACCCCCCAACATCTGACACTGGCCGGGGAAGACGCCTATGCCCGCCTTGGCACGCTGGCGCAGATGAACCCGCCCATCCGCTCCGGCGCACACCGGGATGGCCTTTGGCACTGGATGAGCCAAGGGATGCCAGATGTGATCGGCTCTGACCACGCCCCCCACTCGCTGGAGGCCAAAGGCAAACCCTATCCGGCCTCTCCCTCCGGCATGCCGGGGGTGCAGACCCTGTTGCCGCTGATGCTGAACCATGTGGCCAACAATCGGCTCACCCTGCGCCGTCTGGTGGACCTTACCTCTGCCGGGCCACAGCGGCTGTTCGGGTTGGTGCGCAAAGGCCGCATTGCCGTAGGGTATGATGCTGATTTCTCGATTGTGGACCTCAAGGCCCGCTGGACAATCGAACAAAGCTGGCTGGCCTCAAAATGTGGCTGGTCTCCTTTTACGGGAGAAACCCTGATGGGCCGCCCCGTGGGCACCATCATTCGGGGTAACCAGGTGATGTGGGAAGGCACACTAGCCGACAAAGCCATAGGTGCCCCCCTGAAATTTGATATGACCGACCGCCCCTCAGCCTGAAACACGCCGCACACCACACCATGACCTCCCCTTCCGCCCCTCCTCATCCGGGCAACACGATCCCGGATGCACCTTACGATGCCCGCCCAGCCAGTGCCTCCACCAACAGGCTGAAACTGGGCATTGATTTTGGCACCACCAACAGCGTGGTGGTGCTGGCACATCCTGACGGAAAGACTGAAACCCTGCGTTTTCGCTTTCCGGAACATGCAGAGTCTGACACCTGCCGCACCCTGCTGTGTTTCTGGCAGGATGAAGTCGGGTCCCGCATCATTCAGCAGGAAGCCATAGGGGCGGCGGCGATTGACGCCTATCTGGAAGATCCGGCGGAATCCCGCATGATCATGTCCATGAAGTCCTATCTGGCGCAGAAATCCTTCCGCGAGACGCAAGTGTTCAGCCGCCGCCTGACGCTGGAAATGCTGATTGCGCGCTTCCTGTCCAACCTGATGCAGGCCGTGGCCATTGACCCTGCCAGCGTGGATGTAACGGTGGGCCGCCCCGTAGAGTTTGCCGGAGATTTTCCGGATGACGCACTGGGTGCTCAACGCCTGCGCGACAGTTTTACCGCAGCCGGCTTCCCCTCGGTTGAACTGGCGTGGGAGCCAGAAGCCGCGGGCTGGCGTTTTGCCCAACGGCTGGAGAACCCGACCACCATTCTGGTTGGTGACTTTGGCGGCGGCACCAGTGACTTCTCGGTGCTGCGTTTTGACCCTGCCCGCCCCGGCCATGCCGAGCCGCTGGGCCATTCCGGCGTTGGTATTGCCGGAGATCAGTTTGACTACCGTATTCTGAACACGGTTATCGCCCCACTGCTTGGGCGGGACTGCACATACCGTGTGATGGGCGGAGAACCTTTGCCTGTTCCTATAGAATGGTATGCAAGCCTTGGCCGGTGGCACCGTCTGGCGCTGATGCGTACGCCCCAGACCCTCCGCGCCATGGAGGACGTGGCCCGCACAGTCTCGGAACCGCAAAAATTGCGGGCCCTGATTGATCTTGTGCAGGACCAGCAGGGGCAGGCTCTCTACCGTGCCGTGGGGGCCGCCAAAAACGCGCTTTCCTCAGCAGACAGCACAGTCCTGCGGTTTCAACACCGGTCCTTCAAGGTAGAACAGACCATCACCCGTGCGGAATTTGAAAGCTGGATTGCGCCAGACCTCGCCCAGTTTGACAGCGCGGTCGATCAAGCTTTGACACATGCGGGGCTTACCGCTGCGGATGTTGACCGCGTGTTTCTAACGGGTGGCACATCCTTTGTTCCTGCCGTGCGGAACCTCTTCATTCGCCGCTTTGGCACGGAGCGCGTGGATACAGGCGGCGAGTTTGTTTCCGTTGCAGAAGGCTTGGCCCTGATGAGTGGCAAGGTCGCCCACGCGGCTTGACCGCACGGAGCGCGGGCCGCCGCGAAAAATCAGGGTCCCAACAAAACGGGGAGTGCTGAAACGCGTCGCAGACATTCCCTTGGCAGGGGCTGACGTATGGAGCGGATGAACAGTAGCGTGTTTGCTGATTATCAGACGCAGAGCCCGCCTCTGATCACGGCGTTACACGCTCTCGTCAATGGATTGAAAAAGGAAGAGTGATAAGCTGCTGCTTTCCGCAGGTCTTGTTCCCGAAGGGAAGCCATGAAACTCTCCTCCTTTCTCGCCCTGAAAGATTTTGAGGCCGCGGCACGCAGAAAGCTGCCCCGCCCTGTTTTTGGATATGTTTGCGGAGCCGCAGAGGACAATCTTTCCCTGACCGCAAATGAGGCTGCGTTTTCTGACCTTGATCTGGTCCCGCAGGTTCTGAAGGATGTTTCCCGCAGAACACAAGAAACCACCCTTTTTGGCCGCACCTATGCCGCCCCGTTTGGCATTGCTCCCATGGGGCTATCCGCGCTTTCTGCATATCGGGGCGATATTGTGCAGGCGGTTGCGGCCAGAAAGGCCGGTATTCCGATGGTGCTGAGTGGTTCCTCCCTCATTCCCATGGAAGACGTGAGCGCCGCAGCGCCCGGCACGTGGTTTCAGGCCTATCTGCCGGGAGAGATAACACGGATTGACGCTCTGCTTGACCGGACACACAGGGCCGGATTTCAGGAACTTGTTGTTACTGTTGATATTCCCATAAGCGCCAACAGGGAAAATAACATCCGCACAGGATTTTCTACACCGCTCCGCCCGTCCCTGCGGCTGGCCATGGATGGACTGACCCACCCGCGATGGCTTGCAACCACTTTTGGCCGTACTCTGTTACGGCACGGCATGCCGCATTTTGAAAATTCGTTTGCAGAACGCGGCGCACCCATTCTTTCCGCAAACGTGCTGCGAGACTTTACGGCGCGTGATCATTTCAACTGGGATCATATCCGGCATATCCGCCAGCGCTGGAAAGGTCCGTTGATCATCAAGGGGATTCTCCACCCCCAGGACGCCCGCCTAGCTGCGGACAATGGTGTGGATGGTATTATTGTCTCCAACCATGGGGGGCGTCAGTTGGATGGCGCGATTGCCCCTTTGCGCATTCTGCCTGAAATTGTGGCGGCTACAACGCTGCCGGTCATGATTGATAGTGGCTTCCGGCGTGGAAGCCATATTCTCAAAGCACTGGCGCTTGGCGCGGCTTTTGTTTTTGTCGGACGTCCATTCAACTACGCTGCTGCCATAGCGGAAGAAAACGGAGTGACACACGCCATTGGACTTCTGATAGCGGAGATAGACCGCGACATGGCCATGCTGGGTGCCAGCACATGTGCGGAAATAACCCGCGCTTCCGTGCGTTTCCGCCACACACGTTAGAAAAGGGCTTTATGCCCTGCCAACGGAACGGTCTTTTTACAGAACAGTGCACGCCCCCCATCATGCGGTTCCGGGCGTGGGCTAGAATCAGATGTTCCAGCCAAGGTTATGCTCGTGTTATCAGAAGACTGAAAAAATCTTCTGATAACAAACGAATTTACCAACTGAAGCCAATGCTTCCCTGCGCGTTCCGGCGTTCCCCATAGTAACACCATTCCTGACCATAGGAGGCATAGCTCAGGCAGTTACCGATATAGTTCTTGTTAAAGAGGTTGCGAACACTTGCCGCCGCAGTCCATCCCCGCAAGGACGGCGAGAGGTTGGAAAGGTCATACTTCAAAGAACCATCAAAAACGGCATATTGCGGCACCCATACGCTCCCGTAACTGGCTTCACCACCATAGGCTTTTGCAGAATACCGCATTCCGCCACCAAACCCGAAGCCTTTGAGGGGGCCGGAGGGCAGCGTATAAAATGCAAACAGGGAGGCATTACCTTTTCCGGACTGGATCAACGGTTTTCCTGTGGAATCATCACGCACTTTCTGAACGCTGACAGCCGCCGTGATCATGAGGTTTTTATAGGGTTCAGCGTGGGCTTCAAACTCAAAGCCATCAGAGTGAACTTTTCCGCTTTCCACGCTGTAACCAAGATTGCCAACGCCCACCAGAACGTTTGTCTGCTCAATGTGGAAACCAGCGGCTGTTAACAGAACAGATGTACCCGGAATCTGATACTTCAATCCGCCTTCAAGCTGTTTGCCCATGGAAGGATCTGCCTGACGGAATGTGTGCCCGCCATCGCTTGACACACTTCCTGACTGTGGCTGGAAAGACGTGGAATAGCTGATATAGGGCGAAAGGCCGAAGTTAAAGTGATACAGGCCAGAAGCGCGCCATGTAATCTGGCTTGGGTTTTGACGGGTATCTGTATTGTAGATGTGTTCTACCTGATGGGAACGATACCAGTCATTCCGCAGGCTGCCAGTCAGCACCAGTCCACGCCAGCGGATTTCATCCTGACCATACACGCCAATCTGGTGTGAATCCGTCTGATAATTCACGTATGGCGACATTGCCGGAATCGTCATGTGGTAATCAGGATGCAGCACATCCATGTCAGGCGCTTTCCCGTAGAAGCCCTGCTCTGCGGCACTCTGCTGCATGTAATCAAAGCCAAACATCATTGTGTGGCTCAATGGACCAGTCTGCACATGGCCTTTGAACTGGCTGTCAAACGCCAGATTGTGTGTGTGCTCGTTCGTACCAAATGCCGAACGCGGCAGTGTGCCGTCCTCATTATAATAGCCGCTATTATATACGCTGCGATATATGGTCTTGATATCATCGTAACGGCCTCGCGTGGAGAAACTCCAGTCTTTATTGAAACGATGATTCAGGATGTAGGTAATGCTGCCCTGCCGCCGATTGAATTTTTCAAAAGGCACATCGCCGTCATAGAAATCACGCGGCAGATACCCGAAAGATGCCCGTTTGAGCGAGCCGACAAGCGGAGCGCCGCCATAAGTACCGTTTTCAGGGTCATACTGATAGTTGCCCAGCAGCGTGAGTGTTGTGGGGCCATCCCCGCCAAACGTGAAGGATGGACTGATGGAAAAGCGACGGCTGCCGGTGCGGGCAAGCTGGCTATGCTGGCCATTGACGGTTCCGTACAGCCGGTACCGGACAAACCCGTTATCCGTGGCATAACCACCAACATCGGCATCCACACGGTAGAGATCAAAACTCCCGCCTGTTGTTGTCACGCCCCCATAAAAACGCTGCTCTGTAGGGAGCTTGCTTGAAAGCGCAACCAACCCGCCAGGGCTGGACTGACCATACAGGGCAGATGCCGGACCTTTCAGAATTTCCACCCGGTCCAGACGGGATGTATCAGTCTGGGCAACAGCATAGCCGGTAGCACTGTCCTGTAGTTTCAGGCCATCAAGAAAGGTTGGCACGGTGAACCCGCGCAGAGCAAACTGATCATAACGCGTGCCCACACCCCCACCGCGCAGATCAGACGTAATGCCAGCAGCATACCGCACGGCCTGATTCAGATTGAGCACGCCGCGTACGTCCATCTCGTTCCGGGTCACAACGGTAACGGACTGAGCGGTTTCCACTAACGGCGTGTCTGACTTGGTGGCGGATGACGCTATTGTGGAAAGTCTGCGACCATGAACTTCCACTTTTTCAGGGTCTTCAGTGTGTTTTTTAGGATTGGCCTTTGCCGGTCTGGCAGCAGTCCCGCTTGCCTGGTGAGACGGATCCTGTTTTTCCACCACATCAGCCGCCATGGCTTCTCCGGTCATGAGAAGCGAAAGAAAAATGATGTGCGTCACTCTGCTGCGGTACATGCCCGGCCCCGTTTTTTATCTCTTGCGGCTATATGCTCAGCAGGGCCTTAACGGAATTGCGAATCATTTGCAAACCACGATGTTATATCTTTAATGTAATGTAATCTGCCAGATAAAGACGATTTTTCCCTCACGTAAGGCCCACCAAAAGGGCAATAAAAAAGGCCATCCGGGCAAAACCCGATGGCCTCTTTTGCAAACAAGAAGCGCCTTCTTCAGCACTCCCTCGTTCGTTTCTCAGTCCAACCTTTTACGGAAAAGCTGAGCGTTTAAATTGGAACCGGTCAACCAGCGCACGCAAAGGCGCGAAATCCTTGTCCGAGAAGGTTTCCATATACACTTTGGAACCATCCGGTGTTTCAAGAAACACGGTGTCATTCCAGTCTGCAGCACTGATCCCGGTCCAGAGTGTCATGGCCAGCGCTTCCTTGCCGTTTTCATCCTTCAGCATCACACGGGAATCACCAGATGAAGGCGGCGTGCGGCTGAGAGGCCCCCAGCCGCCTTTATGGTCCTGCAACCAGGCGTTGACGGTCTTGGCTTCCTCTGCTGACAACTCCCGCTTGTGCCGCATGGGACCAACCTCAATATTGCCGCTGGCCACCTGCGGCATCACGATCGGCTTGAAATTGGGCAGCGCGAACATCCAGATCAACGACGCCGTGCCAATAGTCAGCACCAGAAACCCGATAACAAACGCCGTTTCTTTCCTCATTCGCCTCTTCTCCTTACCCGCGCACCGCTGCGATAATACGGGAAACCTCTTCATCCGTCAGTTCCGGATGAATGGGCAATGCCAGAATCCGGGTGGCCAGATCTTCTGATACCGGCAGGCTGCTTCCATCATGATGATCCCGATACGCGGGCTGTTTGTGCAGCGGCAACGGGTAATAAATGGCGGATGGAACACCACGCTCCTTCAAGCGGGCCTGCAGGGGCTCACGCTCCGCCGGATCTTTGAGCAGAATGGCATAGATGGCCCAGGCGCTCGCGCTGTTGGGCACCCGCGCAGGCACCTGCACCACATCTGCCAGTCCGGCATCATAGGCGCGGGCAATCTCGTCCCGGCGGGCCAGTTCCTGCTTGAAGCCATCCAACTTGGCCAACAGCACGGCGGCCTGAATGGTATCCAGCCGCCCGTTCATGCCCGTGCGCAGTACTTCATAACGGGTTTTGCCCTCGCCATGCGTCCGCAGGGAACGGTAAAGGTCCGCGCGTTCCGGGTCATCCGTCAGGATGGCCCCGCCATCACCGTAGCCCCCCAGAGGTTTGGACGGGAAAAAAGAAAGTGTGGTCGCTGTCGCTTCCCGCCCCAGAGGTTTGCCGTTCAGATCGGCCCCAAATGCCTGCGCACAATCGGCCAGCAGAAACAGGTCTTCCTCCTGCGCGATCTGGCGCAGTTGCTCCCACGGCGCAGGCTGACCGAACAGATCCACCCCGACAATGGCGCGGGGGGTCAGCTTTCCGGCTTCCCGCACCGCGCGGATGCGGGCGCGCAGATGATCGGGATCAATCTGGAACGTGTTGGGGTCCACATCCACAAAAACCGGCGTAGCCCCGAGCACCAAAGGCACTTCAGCCGTTGCGGTATAGGTGAACGCGGGCAGGAACACTGCATCACCCCGGCCGATATTTTCCGCCATCATGACAATCTGCAACGCATCCGTGCCAGAGGAGACGCCAACACAGTCCTTGGCACCGCACCAGTCAGCCAGGCGCTGCTCAAGCTCCGTGACTTCCGGCCCCATCACAAAGCGGCAATGGGCAAACACGGCATCCACCCGCTCACGCAGGGCTGGGCCAAGGCGCTTCTGCTGCGCCGCCAGATCAAGGAAAGCGATCGAGCGTTCTGTCTTTTCGTTCATCATGCCACCTGTTCTGTACCGTCCGTATGGGGGGAAGGCAAAGGCGCGCCATTCTCCACACCTTCTGGCGTGGAAGATCGCACTTCTCCTTTGGGGTTATGATTGAATTCCGGCACCAGCAACGCCAGAATGCGCAGGGCAGCCTTCACATCTGCGGCACGGGCATAGCGGGTAATCTGGTCCACAGCTTCCGTTACGTCAGCCATATCCACCACACGCGGGGTGGCCATCAGCAGGCCGGGATTGTCTGTCGGCACCGGGGCTTCGCGCCCGTGGAAGAGTTCTTCATACAGCTTTTCCCCCGGCCGCAGACCGGTAAAGCGAATGCTGACATCCTCATCAGGCCGCAGCCCCGCAAGGCGGATCATCTGTCGGGCGAGGTCAACAATTTTCACGGGTTCGCCCATATCCAGCACAAAAATGCCGCCATCCCGCAACAGCGCATCCGTGCCGGACCCTTCGCCCCCACAGGTGCCACGCACACTGGCCTGCAACACCAACCCCACGGCTTCCGAGACAGTCATGAAATAGCGGCGCATTTCGGGGTGTGTGACTGTCAGCGGCCCTCCGCGTTCAAGCTGCCGCCGGAACAGAGGCACCACGGACCCAGTTGAGCCCAGCACATTGCCAAACCGCACGGTGATGCACCGCATGGCGTCCGGGTTGCCGGATGTCCGCGCCCTGATATCCAGCGCCTGACAGTACATTTCAGCCGCCCGTTTGGCAGCCCCCATCAGGCTGGAAGGGTTAACCGCTTTGTCGGTTGAAATCACAATCATGGCGCGCGCGCCGTGCCGGGCCGCGGCATCTGCCACAACGCGGGTACCGTGCACATTGGTCAGCAGCCCCTCGGCCGGGTTGGCTTCCACAATCGGTACATGCTTCAGGGCGGCGGCATGAAACACCAGATCAGGCCGAAAGCGGCCCATGACCTCTTCTATCCGCGCTTCATCGCGCACATCGGCAACGATCGCTTCACGTGAAACATTTGGCGCGCTGTCCGCCAGTTCCATATCAATCTGCCACAGCTCAAATTCACCGTGATCCAGCAAAATCAGCTTGTCCGGCTTCAGCATGGCAATCTGACGCACCAGTTCTGAACCGATGCTGCCCCCAGCGCCGGTAACAAGCACAGTGCGCTGCCCGATCAGCCGTTCCATTCCGGCACGATCCAGCGGCACCTGGGGACGATTAAGCAGATCTTCCAACGGCACTGGGCGCAGTTCTACCCGATCTGCCGGCGTCAGCGCAGTGAGAGCCGGGGTGCGGAGCACGGCAATGCCATGCGCGGCAGCGACATCCAGCACCTGTGTCAGGCCCTTGCCCCGAAAAGACGGCTCCGTCACCACCAGAGACTCCGGAAGGGTCTGCGTGCGGGCTAGTCTGTCCAGAATGGTGCCAATATGATCCACATGCCCCAGTATGGGCACGTTATGCATGCGGCGCCCTGCCTGATGGGTGCCCAGGGCCACCAACCCCACCACCCGGATACCGGCCTGAGGGTTACGTTCAATAGCCCGCAGATAGAGGTCTGCTACCGTATCGACCCCCACCAGAACCACCCGCCGCTGGTCTGCCTTGCGTACGGCCATGCGATGCGCCAGCCGATAGCCAATCCGCAACCCGCCCAGCATGATCAGCAGAACAAGCGCATAAATGATGGGAAACGTGATACTGGGCAGGTGGTACCCCATAAGCACCAGACCAGCAGAAAACAGCAGCGCACTGGCAACGGAAGCACCGGCAATACCCAGAAGATCTGAAACGCCGGAAAACCGCCAGTATTGCTGGGGCATACGGAAGGGCAACCCACTGACAACCAGCGTAATGGCGCCCCCGGCCAGAAACCATAGCGGGTGCAGAAGGCCATCCTGCGGGGCGGCAAGCCACCGGGCAATAGGCGCGGCAACAGCCGCCAGTATCCCGTCCAGCAGGATATTGACGAGGATTCTATTGAGCGGACGCAGCCGGGGGCTGCGATGAAAAGACTCAGAGCGTTGCGGTGCCATCACCTTGCACCTATAGCGTAGCACCTGCCATCCTAGAAGCAGCACAACCCCACGATATGATGCCCATGTTTCTTTCTGACCCTGTTCTGGCGGTTTTCTGCCTGATTTGCGCGGCTTTTTTTGCAGCCGGGCTTGTGCGAGTCATGATCAATCTGGCCATTCTTGACCATCCTGGCCACCGCAGCGCACACCAGCGCCCCACCCCAAAAGGGGGTGGCGTGGGGGTTATGGCCTCTTTTTTTCTTTTTTTTCCGCTGGTGCAGGACATAACAGGCCGGAGCGTGCTGCGGGCTGATGTTATTCTCACCGCACTGGCGACTCTTCTGCTGGCCTGTGTCTCCTGGCTGGATGACATGTATCAGTGGCGGCCCTCCATCAAATTCTGTGCCCAGAGCGCCGCAGCCATCATGGTGGTGGCAGGGGGCACCATTCTGGGGTGGCCCACCCCACTGCCCGGCGCCTTTCTGGCCGTGCTGTGGCTGATTTTCATAACCAACGCCGTCAATTTCATGGATGGCCTGAATGGTCTGATTTCCGGCTGCCTGATTGTCGGCAACCTGATTGTGGCGGCCACCGGTGTCTTTTTTGGTGTGCCGGATCTGATCTGGCCCGCACTCCTGCTGGCAGGATGCCTGTGCGGCTTTCTGCCGTTCAACTTCCCCAAGGCGCGCATTTTTCTGGGCGACGTAGGAAGCCAGGGCTGTGGTCTTCTGGCCGGAACAGCGGCGCTGTATATGACCCAGCATTCCATCAAACCATCGGGCTGGCTGTTAGGCCCGGCCCTGCTGTTTCCCCTGATTTTTGATGTGCTGTTTACGTTGGTGCGCCGTAAACTGGCCGGGCACTCTCTGGTACAAGCGCACAGAGGGCATATCTATCAGGTGCTGCACCGCAGCGGCATGAACCCCGTGCTGATTGCCGTATGTGAATGGGTGTTTGTGTGCTGGGGAGGCATTGTGGCGTTACTGGTCGCCGCCCTTCCCACGTTCAACGGTGCGTGCCTTGCGCTACCGCTGCTACTGGCCCCCCAGATTGGCTGGGTTGCCCTGGCTGTTTTCAGAACACGCCGCCACCCGGTAGGGCCGTGGTAGGGCAGCGCGCTCTGATAAACTTAGGCCGTTCGTTATTTCTTCAACTCAAATGTGAGACCCTGCGCAGAACTGGCAAGACGAGCACCTTTGGAAATGGTCTCGATCTTGATGCGCACGCCGTTCTTGTTCTCAAGCACCGCCCCGCCCAGACCAGTACCCAGCGTGGCTTCACCATGTGCTGCGCCATAGGTTCCGGCAAAATCCTGCACGCGATGCAGGTTATAAACCGTGCCCGTGCCCTCGATCTTCGAGTATCCAACAGCGGCAATCGTGCCGCCTGTTACGGAAAATCTATAGGTTTTGCCGCCAAAGGAGAGAGTGCCATCACCCCACGTATAGCCCAGGCCGACATCGGCTGATTTGGCGGAAAGCGTGATTTTGCCGGTGGGGGTGCCCATTGCATCCGCCGCATGCGCTGCGGGAGCAAAAGAAGCTGAAGCAATAGTCAGTGCCGCTACAGCGGCAACAGAAGCAAACCGCATGGAAACATTCCTTTTTTTCTTGAGTCTTTGCGGGGGCAAAGAACTGCCTCACGGGGTCAGTCCTGCTCTCGAAAGTCTTTAAGAAGAACGCTCTATGCGGGAAAAAGTTTCTCTTTCCGCCCCGCTGGTCCTTGGCGGCGCAGGCGGGACGGAAAGAGTTTTTACGTCACTCAGGCTGCGGCAACACGACGCAATGTGCGGCGGGCAGGCTGTTCCTTTTTCTCTTCACTGCGGCCCTTGCGGGCTTCTTCCGTGGCGGCTTCACCCATGATGGAGCGGATTTCCTTCAGGTAGGCAGCCCCTTTGGGTGTGCGCTGCACCAGCACGGAACGACGGTCCAGCGGGTCCACCTTGCGGCGTGCCAGATCCAGTTCACCCAGACGGTCAAGCGCACGCGTGATGGCGGGCTTGGATACGTTCAGGCTGGAAGCCAGACCGCGCACGGTGTGGCCGCTTTCATCCAGATAGCAGGTCAGGAAAACGGCAAGCTGGCGCGCAGAGAGGTCCGGCCCGTCACTCCGCACCAAAGAGACAATGGTGTCCCGCAACGTTTTGACCAGTTCTTCTGCTTTTGCGGCATTCTGTGCCATCAGACTCTTATCCTTTTTATCACACCGATGGTCAGCCTCGCGGCGCGGCATCGGACTCAACGTTTGTTACCCGGTGTCTTCTCGTGAGGCTTATATAGGAACCGGTCTAGATATTTAAATCATGTAATGACAAAATAGTTCCATTACGATTTTATTTCTTTACGATCCCGCTCCGGCTTTTGTGTCAAAAACAAGTTTGATGGCGGCAAAAAGAGCCCGAACCCCAGGAGAATCCCCGCCTTCAGGCCGTCCGGCACGGCTGCTGTCATTCCAGGCATACGTGTCGATATGCGCCCACCGCTGGCCTGCTTTTACAAAACGTTCAAGAAACAGTCCGGCCGTTATTGAGCCCGCCATAGGTTTAGAGGAAATATTGTTGAGGTCCGCAACAGGACTCCGCAACCATCCGGCGTAGCCCTGCCATAGTGGTAACCGCCATAGCGGGTCTGCTTCACGCTCACTTACTTCAAGAAGCATCTCTGCCAGGCTGTCATCATTACAGAACAGCGCGGGCAGATCCGGCCCCAGCGCCACACGGGCCGCGCCGGTCAGGGTGGCCATATCCAGCAGAAGATCCGGGCTGGCTTCTCCGGCTTCGGTCAGCAGATCACACAGCACCAGCCGTCCTTCAGCATCGGTGTTGCCAATTTCGACTGTCAGGCCAGCCCGGCTTTTCACCACATCCAGAGGACGCATGGCATGGCCGGAAACACTGTTTTCCACACATCCCAGCCGCACTTCCAAACGGACGGGCAGATCCTGCGTCATGATCAGGCGGGCCAGCGCCAGAACGGATGCCGCGCCCCCCATATCCTTTTTCATGCGCAACATGCCGGAGGACGGTTTGATATCGTAGCCGCCGGAATCAAAACACACGCCCTTCCCAACCAGAGACAGAAGCGGCGCGTTCTTGCCTGCCTTGCTGCCGCGCCAGCGTGCCGCCGCCACGCGCGGGCCGCGTTCCGAGCCATTGCCCACATGCGCCAGCAGGGGATAGGCTTTGTCCAGCGTCTTGCCCTTGATAATCTCCACATCTGCGCCAAACGAACTCAGGGCCTCACGCGCCGCATGTGCCAGATCAGACGGCCCCAGCAGATTGGCGGGGGTATTGATCAGATCACGCGCAAGCCAGATGGACCGCGCCATCTCAACTGCCAGCCCTTTCCGCTCAGCCTCTGTCACAACCAGCCGAACACTCTTGCCGGATGGAGCCTCTCCCTTGAGAGAAAACTGATATGCCCCAAGGCAGAACCCCAGCAGCACATCCGCGCGCAAAACTCCGTCTGGCACTCGTACCTGCCAGTCTCCTTCGGGCAGGTTTCGTGCCAGCGCACCAAACACATACGGGTCCCTACGGCCTTTTTCAGGCACGCCAAACAGCCCCACGGGATGACCCTGGCTATCGGGCACCAATACCAACTGGCCGGGCCGGGCGGTAAAACCGCAGGCCAACGCAAAGGTGGCAGCTTCTGCCCCCAGCAGGGTTTTCAGCGTGCTTTCCAGCGTCGCATCATCCGCAGCGCGCACACCGTGCACCGTGGGCCCATCCTTCTGGCGACGCCGCAAAACAGTGAGACAATCAGCTTCTCGAACAGACATGGGCATTCCTCCTGTTTCAAAACTGCGCCTGCCATTGGCCCGATGCAATGGCTCCCACACAGGAACGGGTTGCTTTTCCGTGCATACCGACGGACCATGGCGGCATGATGGATATCCCCCGCCGCCGTCCGGCTGCCCGTGCGCACTTATCCGCCACTACCGAGGATGCCCCCGTGCGGGCCATACTGGGGCCGACCAATACCGGCAAAACCCATCTGGCGCTGGAACGCATGCTGGCGCACACCTCTGGCGTTATGGGGTTTCCGCTCCGCCTTCTGGCGCGAGAAAATTACGAGCGCATGGTCAAGCTGAAAGGCGTGCGCTCCGTGGCGCTCATCACCGGGGAAGAAAAAATTATTCCACCGGGAGCACGCTGGTTCTCCTGCACGGTTGAAGCCATGCCCATGGACCGGCGTGTGGATTTTGTGGCGGTTGATGAAATCCAGCTCTGTGCTGACCCGGAACGCGGCCATGTTTTCACGGATCGTCTGCTGAATGCCCGAGGAGAAGCGGAAACGCTGTTTTTGGGCGCGGAAACCATAGCCCCTGTGCTGCGCACCCTTATTCGCGGCATAGAGATTGAAACACGCCCCCGTTTGTCCAACCTGGTGCATACCGGCTTCACGCGGCTCAGCCGTCTGCCGCCCCGCACCGCCATTGTGGCGTTTTCCGCCGGGGATGTTTACGCCATTGCCGAACTGATTCGTCGCCGCCGGGGCGGATGCGCGGTGGTGATGGGCCAGCTTTCCCCCCGCACCCGCAACGCGCAGGTGGCGCTCTATCAGAACCGGGAAGTAGATTATCTGGTCGCGACCGATGCCATAGGCATGGGCCTGAACATGGATATCCATCATGTAGCCTTTGCGGGGCTTTCAAAATTTGATGGCTCCCGCAGGCGCATGCTGGCCGCAGCAGAAATTGCGCAGATTGCAGGCCGCGCCGGACGTGGCACCCAGGATGGAACCTTTGGCACCACTGGCGATTGCCCGCCATTGCCAGAAAATGTGGTGGAAGCGGTAGAAACTCACCAGTTTGAGCCCCTGCACCATTTATACTGGCGCAACAGCGCGCTGGACTACACCTCCCCCACCGCGCTGCATGCCAGCCTGTGCCAAAGGGTTCCGGCCCCCGGCCTGTGGGGAGCCGAACCAGCCTCTGACCTTCTGGTGCTGAACGCGCTGATGCGTGACCCAACCATCCAGAGCCTGAGCAAAGGGGCGGACCGCACCCGCTTGTTATGGGAAGTGTGCCAGATTCCAGATTTCCGCAAACTGGGAGAAGACAGCCATATCCGCCAATGCGCCCAGATTTTTGTCACACTGGCGCAGCAAGGCAGATTGCCGTCCTCCTGGCTGGAGCCACGACTGCTGAACCTTGAGCGCACGGAAGGGGATATCGAGTCCTTGATGCACCGCCTTATGGGGATTCGGATCTGGGCCTACGTGGCCAACCGGGCGGATTGGGTTGAAGACCCGGACCTATGGCGTATGCGGACCCGCACCATAGAAGACACGCTTTCCGACATTCTGCATGAAAGACTGGCTGCCCGCTTTGTGGATAAACGCGCCACCAGCCTGGCCCGCAGGCTGGAAGAAGCAGACAGCAAGCCCCTGCTTTCCGCCATTACGCGCACTGGCGAGGTCAGTGTGGAAGGGCACGCAGTCGGCCATATGCGGGGCTTTGCCTTTATTCCTGATCAGGAAGCCACCCGTTCTGACCAGCCCCTTCTGTTACGCGCGGCCCGCCGGGCGGCCCGAAGTGAGATCCCGCGCCGTGTCTCTCAGTTTCTGCAAGCCCCAGACAGCAGCCTGAGGCTGGATCTGGAAACGGGCACCCTGTTCTGGGAGGAAGACCCCATTGGCCGCCTTGTCAAAAGCGAGGAGCTTCTGCGGCCTGGCGTGCATGTCGCCTCTGCTGAATTTCTGGATGCCGCACACAGGGAGCGTATCCGCCTTCGGCTGAGCGCGTTTGTCCGGCAGACCATTGAACACACCCTTGCCCCCCTCTTTCGGGCTGCTGAGGCCGTTGCCCACAAGCCGGTGCTACGCGGCGTATTGCACGGCCTGCTGGAACAGGGTGGTCTGATGCCCCTACCACCCGCAGACTACCTTTCCCCCCAGAATGTGGCGGTTCTCCGCAAAGCAGGCATCACCACAGGCCCTACGGCCCTGTTCTGCGCAGCCCTGGTGCGTCCTGCCGCCATGCGCCTGCGCAACCTGCTACTGACCCTCAGGGAGGACCGCCCTCCCCTTATTCTCCCACGGGCTGGGGCTGTGTCTTTCAAAACAGAACAGATGCCTGCTTGCTCAGGGCAGGAACGGCTCCTCTTGTCGCGTATCGGCTGGGTCGATGCTGGCCCTCTGTGGGTACGACTCGATATTGCGGAAGATATCAGAAAAAGCCTTGGCACTCTGGCGCGGAGCACGCCTTATCCCTTACCGGCGGGTATCGCGTCACGGCTTGGTGCGTCCGCCGCTGATCTGCCAGCGGTGCTGAAAGGGCTGGGCATCCGTTTCAAGCCCGCTTTACCGCTGGAAAAGGCGCAATTTGGCCCCCCAATCCCGGTTATGCTTCAGCCTGTGCGCCCGGCGGTTTCCAGTCGGGCGCGATCACGCCACAAAAAAAAGCCTTCCATCACCCTGCCGCCGCCTTCTGGTCCCTTTGCAGCACTGGCAGTGTTGCAAAAACGTCGTTAAACTCAGGTCCGCTTTGGTGGAAATGGCGATACCGCACGCAAGCGGGTTGCCATAGGGGAAAAAGCCCCTCATATCATGCGCCATCGTTGGTGGTATGGGCCGGTATGGTGCGTGCCATCTTACTTTGGCCCGACTTGATCCGGCCCCCAGATAATTTCGGAGATGGCAATGACCTACGTGGTCACTGAAAACTGCATCCGCTGCAAATTCATGGACTGTGTGGAAGTCTGCCCTGTTGACTGCTTCTACGCCGGTGAAAACTTTCTGGTAATCAACCCAGACGAATGCATTGACTGCGGCGTGTGCGAGCCTGAATGCCCCGCCGAAGCAATTTTCCCCGATAGCGATGATCGTGCGACAGCATGGGCGGAACTCAACGCAAAATACGCAACCCAATGGCCGAACATCACGCGTAAGGGCACACCCCCGGCGGATGCGGAAGAATGGAAAGACAAGCCCGGCAAGGCCGAACTCCTTTCTCCGGAGCCGCAGAAAGACTGATCCACAGGCTTTTTATTGCCCTGTGTTTTACAACGGCGTGGTGCGCTGCTTTCCCGCAGCCCACGCCGTTTTTTTATGCCCGTTTCCCGGTTGCTCATCACAAACAGGCATCAGCCCTCTAAACCCATGGAACACGAAAAGCCGCAGCAACCATAGATCGCCCAGTGAGTCAGAAGGCGCCAGGAGACTGATTCAAAGTTCGTTCAGGTCGATTTAGTGCTTCTTTCTATGCTTTCACGCTTTGTCTTTGAGGCCCGAAGCAGCTGTATCCTGAGGGCAAAGTTGCATTTTTAGCCCTCTTTTGAGGCCGCCCCTTGGCACCCCACAACTCCAGCCTTTTGAACAGGCTTCCTGCAGAGTGGTGCCCCCCTTTAACGGAAACCAGAGCCATATTGTTTGCCTAACTGTATGGAGACCTCCCTGGTTACCGGATCGGGATGATTAGGCTTAACAGCCTTCCACAACATGCCTTTCCCCGCTCCACAGCTACGCCGCGCCTCGCATGCGTAAACTATGGGGAGATCACCGCATCACGCCCTGATCGCACCGGCATCACCCCTTTTCTGCAAAACACAAAAAAGGCCGCAGGAAAAATCCTGCGGCCTTTTCACATGCGCATCTGCCGGATACCGGCTGATACTATCCCGTATTAGCGGGACATCATGTGCAGAGCTGTGTTGTTCATGATGAACAGGGTGCCAATGATGAAGATGGCAACAAATCCAACCGTGAACACAAAGCAGATGTTGTTCCAGCGCTGCTCGGACCCACCACCCATGTGGAGGAAGTAGTGCAGGTGAACCAGCACCTGAACCAGAGCCAGAGCAGAAATTGCCAGCACGGTACCAGACGGGGACAGGCTATGCGTTGCAACAACTGCAAAAGCCAGAACCGTCAGGATAACGGCAAGAACAAACCCGATAATGTAAGACGATACGCTACCGTGGCTCTCACCAGAGGAGGTTGTGTGAAGATCGCTCATCAGATCATGCTCGCCAGATAGACATAGGTGAAGACGCAGATCCAGACGATATCCAGAAAGTGCCAGAACAGGCTCAGGCAGGTGAGCTTGTTCATCATGCGTTCCGGGATCTCGGTTGTACCCATGAGCTGAACGATCAGGGTAACAATCCAGATCAGACCACAGGTCACGTGCAGACCGTGGGTCGACACCAGCGTGAAGAAGGCAGACAGGAACGCACTGCGATCCGGCCCTGCACCTTCATGAATCATGTGAGCGAATTCGTTCACTTCCAGCCCGACAAAGCCAAGGCCCAGCAGGAAGGTCACACCCAGCCACATGATGACTTTGCTGATCTCATTCTTATGGGCGGCAATCATGCCAAATCCATAAGTGATGGAAGAGACCAGCAGAAGGGCTGTTTCCAGCCCAAGTCCGCTCAGTTCGAAAAGTTCATGGCCGCTAGGACCGCCATTGAACTGGTTACGCAGGACTGCAAACGCGGCAAACAGAGAGCCGAAGATAATGCAGTCCGTCATCAGGTAGACCCAGAACCCGAACACCACCGGAGATTCGTGGTGATGTTCGTCGTGGCCCGAGGTCGGAACAGTTGTATCGTGCGCCATTACTCAGCTGCCTGTGCCATCAGTTTACGGGAATGCTCGTTCTCGATCCGGGCAACTTCTTCAGCAGGGATATAGAAATCGATATCCTTGTTGGCACTACGGGCAATAACCGTCCCGATCACACCAATCAGACCAATAGCAGCCAGCCACCAGATGTACCAGACAGCGGCAAAACCAAGGACCAGGCTGAAAGCACCCACGAGGAAACCAGCTGCCGTGTTTTTCGGCATATGGATTGCTTCATAAGGGCCACCTGCACGACGGGTATCAATGCCGTTTTCCTTGTCATGCATGAAAGCGTCGAGCTCATGCACGTGGGGAACCAGAGCAAAGTTGTACACCGGCGGCGGAGAAGACGTGGACCATTCGAGAGAACGTGCGTTCCACGGATCACCCGTTACGTCACGGTTCTGCGGCAGGTTGCGGTCACGGATGGAAACATAAAGCTGCGTCAGCTGACAGACGATACCGAACAGGATCAGCACCGCACCCACTTCAGCAACCAGCAGCCAAGGGTGCCAGGCCGGGTTGTCGTAGTGGTTCAGACGACGGGTCATGCCCTGGAAACCAACAACATACAGCGGAACGAACGCGAAGTAGAAGCCAACGAACCAGAACCAGAAAGCACGGATGCCCCAGCTTTCGTTCAGCTTGAAGCCCATAACCTTCGGGAACCAGAAGTTCATGCCACAGATGTAACCGAAATACACACCACCAATAATCACGTTATGGAAGTGAGCAATCAGGAACAGGGAGTTATGCAGAACGAAGTCAGCACCCGGAATGGCCATCATCACACCGGTCATACCACCGATGGTGAAGGTCACCATGAAGCCAACGGCCCAGTACATGCAGGCATGGAACTGGATGCGGCCCTTATACATGGTGAACATCCAGTTAAACAGCTTCACACCCGTGGGGATGGAAATCACCATGGTTGCAATGCCGAAGAAGGCGTTCACGTCCGGACCAGCGCCCATTGTGAAGAAGTGATGCACCCACACCAGGAAGGACAGGATCATGATCGCGCAGGTTGCGTAGACCATGGTGCCATAGCCGAACAGCGGCTTCTGGGAGAACGCAGGAACAACTTCAGAGAACACGCCGAAGGCGGGAATAACAAGAATATAAACTTCCGGATGACCCCATGCCCAGATCAGGTTGAGGTACATCATCTGATTACCACCACCATCATTGGTGAAGAAGTGCATGCCGAAGTAACGGTCCAGACCCAGCAGCGCAACGGCAACCGTCAGCACAGGGAAGGAGACCATGATCAGGATGGAAGCACAGAAAGCGGTCCAGGTGAAAACCGGCATTTTCATCCAGGTCATGCCAGGAGCGCGCATCTTCACGATCGTCACGAAGAAGTTCACACCTGTCAGCAGGGTGCCAACACCCGAAAGCTGAATGGCCCAGATATAATAGTCTACACCGACGCCAGGGCTGAACTGAGTTTCAGACAGCGGCGGGTAGGCCAGCCAGCCACACTGCGAGAATTCACCGATGAACAGGGAAACGTTCACCAGAATAAACGCAATGGCCGTCATCCAGAAGCTCAGGTTGTTCAGGAACGGGAAGGCAACGTCGCGAGCGCCGATCTGAAGCGGCACAACGAAGTTGAACAGACCGGTCATGAACGCCATCGCCAGGAAGAAGATCATGATCGTTCCGTGAGCGGAGAAGATCTGATCGTAATGGTGTGGCGGCAGGTAGCCTGGGTTACCAGCATAGGCCAAGGCCAGCTGGGTACGCATCATGATAGCGTCCGCAAAACCGCGGAACAGAGCAACGAGCGCCAGGATGATGTACATCACCGCCAGACGCTTGTGATCAACAGAAGTAAACCACTCTTTCCAGAGATAGCCCCACTTCCCGTAATAGGTGATCAGCCCCAGAACCGCGAGACCGACAATGGCAACGCCCAAGAACGTGCCGACAAGGATCGGAACATCCAACGGGATGGCCGATAACGATAGTCTCCCTAGCATAGATCCTATTCCTTCATATTCATGTCGGACATCGCGGACTGCACCTGGATCATCTGTCCGGTGTTTTTGTCCATGACCATGCCGTTATTGTACTTGGCTACGATCGTGTTGAACATTCCGGGTTCAACGTGCGCGAAATATTCGACAGGATTAGCTTCGCTCGGCGCAGCCAGCTTCGGATAGGTCTGGCTATCAAGCTGCTCGGACGAAGATTTAACTTTATCAACCCATGCGTTGAATTCATCACCGCTTACAGCCAGCGTACGGAATTTCATGTCAGAAAAACCACGGCCACTGTAGTTGGCGGATTCACCCAGGTAATCACCCGGTTCGCTGGCCAGCAGGTGAAGCTGGGTCTGCATGCCCGCCATGGCGTAAATCATGGAACCAAGACGCGGGATGAAGAAAGAGTTCATCACGGAATCAGAGGTAATCACGAAATCGATGGGCGTGTTAACCGGAATGGCCAGCTGGTTAACGGTGGCAATACCCTGTTCGGGGTAGATGAACAGCCATTTCCAGTCCAGAGCCACAACCTCAACGTGCAGCGGCTTGGTGGTCGCTTCAGCTTCCAGCGGCTTGTACGGATCAAGGGAATGACAGGTCTGGTAGGTGATCACGGCAAGAAAGATAATGATCAGCGTGGGAACGCCCCAGATAACCAGTTCGATCTTGTTGGAGTGACACCATTTGGGAAGATATTCTGCGCTGGTGTTGGACTGGCGATACTGCCAGGCGAAGACCAGAGACAGAATGATGGTCGGGACCACCACAATCAGCATCGCGACTGTTGAGGTAAGGATGAGTGATTTCACACCCTCACCAACCGGGCCTTTCGGGTCTAGAACATCCAATTCACACCCGGCAAGCAGCAACGCTGACGATAGGCCGCCTAATCGCGCCATTCTCGCCAGTAACTTGTTTTTCATCGCACGCCTCTTGGTTCTGACATCAACTTAGCCTCACAAAGACTCTCTGCTCCTGCTGCCATAGAAGCCGGACAACAGCAAGAAACTACGTTCCGGCCCCGCAGAACTCACACACCACAAGGCCGACATGCAGGCAGTTTCACCAACCGGTTGAAACAGCCTTCATGCCGGGCAGCGCAGAACTCCCACAGGCAGCAGAAACGCCCTGAGCGCTACTTTATTCCTAAAGGCCAGATTCTCAATGTCTGAAAAGTTCCATCAGCCCTTCATCACACTGAGGCCATTGCCCAAGGAATGTTTCCTCACCGTGTTATTTCGCTGATTTTAAAGAGTCACAAGATATCACAATTTATTTCAAATTGTTTCAATATTTTTGCAGGCTCTAAATTTATTTATGTTTTTCAATGATCTAATTGCGCTTCTGAATTATCACGCACGCGTTACTCACTTCATCGTGCTTAGTATAAGTCTTATTTTGAACTTATTTCGGACTATTATGGTCCTTTTCGTTCATCGCATAGCTGACTCAGCAAAAAAGCCCGGCCTTATTAGGCCGGGCTCTTCTGGAAGACACAGACTCCTCTCTTCTGGGATGAAGAGGAGAGAGGCGCGACTTCTTAGTCGTTGGTGTTTCTGACACCCATGAACTGCAACAGAAACTGAAACAGGTTAATGAAGTTCAGGTAAAGGCTCAGGGCATCATAGACACTGCGCTTGGCAGCTTCATCCGGCCCTTCGTAAGCAGCATACTGCGGATAGGTAACCCGGATACGCTGCGCATCAAACGCACTGAACGCGGTGAAGATGAATACGCCAACAATACTGTACACAAAGTACACTGCCGGGCTTTTAAGGAAGATATTCACCAGACCAGCGATAATCAGTCCAAACAGCCCCATCATCAGGAAAGAGCCGAATTTGGCCAGATTTGCCTTGGTGGTGTAGCCCCACAGGGATGTTGCGCCAAACATGCAGGCTGTCACCAGAAACACGCGCACAACGGAAACGCCCGTGTAAACCAGGAAGATGCTGGAAAGACTGGCCCCCATGGTGGCGCAGAATGCCCAGAACAGTCCCTGCGCACCCTGGCGTGACAGACGGTTCACACCAAAAGACATCACAAGCACAAAGCCCAACGGAGCGATCATTGCCGCGCCACCCAGCAGAGTGGGGTGCAGCGCCATACCGCCGGGGGTTGGGGTTAACTGGAAAAACAGCCCACGCAGGCCCGTAAAGGCAACTGCATAAGCGACGATTGCCGTCAGCAGCAGCCCGGATGCCATCCAGTTATAGACCCGCAGCATATAAGCCCGCAGGCCTGCATCCAGTGCGCCAGCCTGAGCATTCCACCCAGATGCTGCGGCAGGTGAACGAAAGTCGTGACCGAACGACATTGTTTTCCTCTCCTTGTCCGGACAAGCCGGCTTTGCTTTATACTTGTGGCTGCCCTGCCACTGCGTCAAGGGTCAGGCCCTTATCTTATGGTGTCAGGCTGCATCCATCAGAACGGATGCCCCAGGGTCTGTCGCCCGACCTTCCCTTTCCGCCTGCGTTATCAGGCAGACCTCAAGGTTTTTCGATGTATCTGACAATTGGCATCACTCTTCCCGATGATTTGCGTGACGGCCTACTGGCTCTGCAAAACCACTTTCAGGACAAGACGTGGGAACCGGCCTCTTTCCTTTTTCTTCCCCTGTGCAGCCTGGGAGACGTGACACACCCCTTCACGCTGGAAGAACTGGACCACGCCCTGCATGGGTTACGCATGAAGGAACCCGCCTCCTTCGTACCTGACGGCTTCGATGTCTTTACGAGGCGAGACCGAATCACGCTTGAACTCAAAATTCGTTCAGCAGCACTTGATCACCTTTCCGTGAAATCCCTCTCGGCAGCAAAGCGGGCGGGCGTGAAGAATGCGCGCATTTGCGCCCCTCTCAGCATCCCGCTGGCCACAATAACTGCCGTCCCACCAAAGGATGTCAGCGCGTGGATACAACTCCATCATCAGACAGTTTTCGCCACATCTTCCATTTCGGAAATTACCCTTTTCCGCTCATGGAAAAACAGAGAAACAACACTGTTTATGCCAGAGACAAATTATCTCTTCGCGCCACCAGGATCATTTGTATAATGTTTGTTATAACATTGTGCGGATCACGATGATTACCTTCTTCCGTGAGAAGATGTACCGCCTCTACCCCTCTGTAACGCCAGCAAATTATTGCACGGGCTGGTATCAGCTATTCCTCTGACGTGATTGACAGGGCGGAGCCTCATTGGCTGAGTGTAGGAAACCGGTCTTCCGGCTTTTAATTGTCTTTTTTCCTCACCTTAATACCAGTCGAGGACACTAACGCATGACCCGCCCCGCCTCCGCCAAGAGACGTTCGCTGCTAGGAATTCTCGCGGCCGGAACGATCTGCGCCGCACCGCTGCCTCTGGCAGCTCTCCCCGCCCATGCTGACAGCCTGGGCAACACCGGGGAAGCGATCATCCACGCGGATGATCATCCTGAAAACTGGCTGAGCTATGGTCGGACCTATACCGAGCAGCGCTACAGCCCGCTGGACGAAATCAACAAGTCCAACGTGGGTAACCTGAAACTGGCCTGGTATTTTGATCTTGATACCAACCGCGGCCAGGAAGGTACTCCTCTGGTTGTGGATGGGGTCATGTACGCCACCACCAACTGGTCCAAAATGAAGGCGCTGGACGCAGCCACCGGCAAGCTGCTGTGGCAGTATGATCCGCGCGTTCCCGGCAACATTGCTGACAAAGGCTGCTGTGACACGGTTAACCGTGGTGCAGGCTACTGGAACGGCAAGGTGTTCTTCGGCACGTTCGATGGTCGCCTGGTCGCTCTGGACGCCAAGACCGGCAAGAAGGTCTGGGAAGTCAACACCATTCCCAAGGAAGCCTCCCTCGGGCAGCAGCGCTCTTACACCGTTGACGGTGCCGTGCGCGTTGCCAAAGGCCTGGTGCTGATCGGCAATGGTGGCTCTGAATTCGGTGCCCGTGGCTTTGTGTCTGCCTTTGATGCAGAAACCGGCAAGCTGAAATGGCGCTTCTATACCGTTCCCAACAACAAGAACGAAGCTGACCACGCTGCATCAGACAACGTGCTGATGAACAAAGCCTACAAGACCTGGAGCCCCACGGGTGCCTGGACGAAGCAGGGCGGCGGCGGCACGGTTTGGGACTCCATCGTGTATGATCCGGTGGCCGATCTGGTTTACTTGGCTGTTGGCAACGGTTCTCCGTGGAACTACAAATACCGCACGGATGGAATTGGTGATAACCTGTTCCTGGGCAGCATTGTGGCGGTCAAGCCTGAAACCGGCGAATATGTCTGGCACTTCCAGGAAACGCCGATGGACCAGTGGGATTACACCTCTGTCCAGCAGATCATGACGCTTGATATGCCGATCAACGGTGAAAACCGCCACGTGATCGTGCATGCGCCCAAGAACGGCTTCTTCTACATTCTGGACGCCAAGACGGGTGAATTCCTGTCCGGCAAGAATTACGTTTACGTTAACTGGGCACAGGGTCTGGACCCCAAGACGGGCCGTCCGATCTATAACCCGGATGCGCTGTACACGCTCAACGGCAAAGAATGGTATGGCATTCCGGGTGACCTTGGTGGCCATAACTTTGCTGCCATGGCTTACAGCCCCAAGACTGGCCTGGTTTACATCCCGGCCCAGCAGGTTCCCTTCCTGTATAAAAACCAGGTTGGCGGCTTCAAGGCACATCCTGATTCCTGGAACCTCGGTCTGGACATGAACAAGGCTGGTCTGCCGGATACCCCGGAAGCCCGCACCGCATTCATGAAGGATCTGAAAGGCTGGATTGTAGCCTGGGACCCCAAGAAGCAGGAAGCTGCCTGGGTTGTTGACCACAAAGGTCCGTGGAACGGCGGTATCCTTGCTACCGGTGGTGATCTGCTGTTCCAGGGTCTGGCAAACGGCGAATTCCACGCTTATGACGCCACCAACGGCGCAGACCTGTTCCACTTTGATGCACAGAGCGGCATTATTGCTCCGCCCATCACCTACAAGGCGCAGGGCAAGCAGTATGTGGCTGTAGAAGTGGGCTGGGGCGGTATCTATCCGTTCTTCCTCGGCGGTCTGGCCCGTACGTCTGGCTGGACAGTCAACCACTCCCGCGTTGTTGCTTTCTCCCTGGATGGAAAAGCTGAACTGCCTCCGCAGAATGACAAAGGCTTCCTGCCCGTCAAACCGCCTGCGCAGTATGACACCAAGGTGACCGATAACGGTTACTTCCAGTTCCAGACCTATTGCGCCGCCTGCCATGGCGATAACGCAGAAGGTGCCGGTGTGCTGCCGGATCTACGCTGGTCTGGTTCCATCCGCCACCAGGATGCGTTCTACAACGTAGTGGGTCGCGGTGCCCTGACGGCTTACGGGATGGATCGGTTCGACACCAGCATGAAGCCTGATGAAATTGAAGATATTCGTCAGTTCATCATCAAGCGTGCGAACGACACCTATCAGCGTGAAGTGGATGCTCGCAAGAATGACAAGGGCATTCCCGAAAACCCGACTCTCGGCATTACGCCGTAATGGTCCGGCACAGTCATGACGTCATTCGGCACACAAGCGACACAGTGGTAAAAACGATGATCAAAGGACTAAAAGCCGCTCTGGGAGCGGTCGCTGTCGGGCTTCTGGCAGGCACTTCTCTGGCGCACGCACAAAGCGCTGACGATGAACTGGTGAAAAAAGGCGCGTATGTTGCGCGCCTGGGGGACTGTGTAGCCTGTCATACGGCGCTGCACGGTCAGGTGTATGCTGGCGGTCTGTCCATCCAGACCCCCATTGGCACCATCTACTCCACCAACATCACCCCTGACCCCACCCACGGGATCGGGACCTACACGTTCAAGGAATTTGACGAAGCCGTACGCCATGGCGTGCGCAAGGACGGCAGCACGCTGTATCCGGCCATGCCGTATCCGTCCTTCGCCCGCATGACGCAGGATGACATGAAGGCGCTGTATGCCTACTTCATGCACGGCGTGAAGCCGGTGGCCCAGCCCAACAAACCGGCTGGCATTTCCTGGCCGCTGTCCATGCGCTGGCCGCTGTCCATCTGGCGGTCCGTGTTTGCACCGGCACCCAAGGACTTCACACCGGCTCCGGGCACGGATGCGGATATCGCTCGCGGCGAATATCTGGTGACAGGCCCCGGTCACTGCGGCGCCTGCCATACCCCGCGCGGCTTTGGCATGCAGGAAAAAGCGCTTGATGCGTCCGGCGGTGCCGACTTCCTGAGCGGTGGTGCCCCGATTGATAACTGGATCGCCCCAAGCCTGCGCAATGATCCCGTTCTGGGTCTGGGCCGCTGGTCTGAGGATGATATCTACCAGTTCCTGAAATCTGGTCGTATTGACCATTCTGCCGTGTTTGGTGGCATGGCCGACGTGGTGGGCTGGAGCACGCAGTACTTTACGGACAGTGATCTGCGCGCCATGGCAAAATATCTGAAAGCCCTGCCGCCGGTACCGCCGGCCCGTGGTGATTACAAATATGATGCCTCCACCGCTCAGGCTCTGGATTCCAACAACACCTCCGGCATGCCGGGTGCCAAGGAATATGTTGAACAGTGCGCCATCTGTCACCGTAACGATGGTGGTGGTGTAGCCCGTATGTTCCCGCCGCTGGCTGGCAACCCGGTTGTGGTGTCTGAAAACCCGACATCCGTTGCTCACATCATTGTGGCCGGTGCGGTTCTGCCGCCCACAAACTGGGCACCTTCTGCCGTGGCCATGCCTGGCTACAAGAATGTTCTGTCTGACCAGCAGATTGCGGACGTGGTCAACTTCATCCGCACCTCCTGGGGTAACAAGGCTCCGGCCAATGTTACGGCAGCAGACATTCAGAAGCTGCGCGTTGATCATGCACCGATCTCCACCTACTCATGGGGCTTCGGTGGAAATGACACGGCTACATGGGGTGTCTTCCATCCGCAGCCTTACGGCGCAGGCTGGACCTTTGCTCCGCAGACCCACACGGGTGAAGACGAAGCTCAGTAAGAGCGACTTTTTCTTCCTCGCTCCTTTAAAAGAGCGAGGACCTGCTAAAAACACCGCGTTGGGCAACCAGCGCGGTGTTTTTTTATGCTTACCCCTCAGCACGCCACAAAGCTGCTTCACACTTCCTTCTGACACCACGAGCAAGCACATACTTTTCGCTCCTTGTGCAAAGCCGCACGGCATCACATATGCTGAAATATGGCTGCTCCATTCCCCTCCTCCCTACTTTCTGAACGGATTGTTATTCTGACTGGCGCAGGCATCAGTCAGGAATCCGGCCTTGCCACCTTTCGGGATGAAGGCGGATTATGGGCGTCACACAGCATTGAAGATGTCTGCACGCCTGAAGGATTTTCCAGAAACCCAGCCCTTGTGGACGATTTTTACAATCATCGACGCAAGGAGGTGCAGACTGTTGAACCCAACGCAGCCCATAAGGCTCTGGCGATGTTGGAAACCGCGTTACGGGACCAAATGCAGCATGAGGCAGATGACCGCTTCCTGCTGATCACGCAAAATATTGACCCTTTGCATGAGCGCGCAGGCAGTCGCAGCCTTGTGCATATGCATGGTGAGCTGGAACGGGTGCGCTGTACAGCGTGCCACCAGAGTTTTCAGTGGATAACAGACTGTTTCCCAACCACGCCTTGCCCCCATTGTGGCGCAGCAGCCTTACGGCCAGATGTGGTCTGGTTTGGCGAGATGCCTTACCACATGGAACGTATTGAAAAAGCGCTTGCCCGCTGCACCCTTTTTATCGCCATCGGCACGTCTGCAACGGTATGGCCCGCCGCAGGTTTTGTGCAGGCGGCTGGCGCGCACGCCCATACCGTTGAACTGAATCTGGCGCCATCAGCCGCATCTGGCCAGTTTGATGAAGTCTTGTACGGTCCGGCCACCAAGGTTGTTCCGCGCTACGTGAGTGGATTGCTCACACCATGAAAACCCTCTTTTCTACGCCCCCCGGTTCCTCGTCTGCCATCAATGATGAAGACCTCATGGGTTTTCTCAAAACCGTGCGGAGTTGTACGGCCTGTGCTGGCAAACTCCCCTTTGCGCCCAGACCTGTTATCAATTTTTCCCCAAAAGCCCGTTTGCTGATTGCCGGACAAGCCCCCGGCACCCGCGTGCATGAAACGGGCATTCCGTTCAATGATGCCTCAGGCGAGCGGTTGCGATCCTGGCTGAACATGGACCGCGATCTTTTTTACGATAAAGACCAGATTGCCATTGTCCCTATGGGATTATGCTATCCGGGCGTTCTGCCCAAAGGAGGAGACCGACCGCCTCCGCCTGAATGTGCGGCGCTCTGGCGAGAACGCATTCTTTCCTTCCTGCCCAATATCCAGATGACCCTTCTGGTAGGCTCCTATTCACAAAACTATACACTGGGAAAAGGAAAGGTTTACGAGCGCACGCTGAATTTTGAGAATTATCTGCCTGACTATTTTCCGCTTCCTCATCCCTCATGGCGCACGGGGGCATGGGAACGCGCAACACCGGAGTTTCAGGATCGGGTTATCCCTGCCCTCCGGTGCCGCGTTGATAAGATACTGGGCCGATAAAGCCGTGTTTTATTCCGTTGGCAGCACCAGCAGAATACGAATGTCATTCACGTTTGTCAGCGTTGGCCCGGTTATGACGAGATCTCCTATTTCCTTGAAATAGCTGTAGCTGTCATGGTTTTTAAGGAAATCCTGCGCATCAAGATCTCGTTTTTTCCCGCGTGAGAGCGTATCAGGTGTCACAATGGCACCTGCGGCATCTTCTGTGCCATCAATGCCGTCACTATCCCCTGCCAGAGCCCATATGCCCTGCTCGCCATCCAGTGCCTGAGCGCAGGCCAGCAGAAACTCCGTATTGCGCCCGCCACGGCCCGGTTTTTCGCCTTTTCTGATGGTGACCGTCATCTCTCCCCCGCTCAACAGAACAGCAGGAGCCGCCACAGGCACACCATGCATTTTGACGGAGCGCGCAATGCCTGCCAACACCACACCGGCCGCACTGCTTTCCCCTTCCAGCGCATCGCCCAGAACAAGCGGGGTGACGCCTGCCTGACGGGCACGCTCCGCCGCAGCCTGAAGCGCCAGAAAAGGTGTTGCGATCATCGTCACGCTGTTGCCTTCCGCCACATCAGGCGTGTGCCCGTGTGTGCGGTCGGCCTCATGTTTGAGATGTGCAAGTGCTGCTTCCGGCAAGCCCAGATCGTATTTGCGCACAATCCGCAAGGCATCCAGCGCTGTTGTGTTGTCTGGCACCGTGGGGCCGCTGGCAATAACGGCAGGATCATCACCCGGCACATCGCTGATCACAAAAGTCGCCACCCGTGCAGGAAAAGCCGCCTGTGCCAAGCGGCCCCCCTTAATGCCGGAAAGGTGGCGGCGCACCGTGTTCATTTCGGTAATGGTCGCACCTGAATGAAGCAGATCTTTCCCGATCTTCTTTTTTTCATCCAGACTTAGTCCTTCGGCTGGCAAAGCAAGCAGGGAAGAGCCTCCGCCTGAAATCAGGGCGATCACCAGATCATCCGCGCTCAGCCCTTCCACTGCTTTCAGGATGGCGCGGGCAGCCGCTTCACTTCGCTCATCCGGCACCGGATGAGAGGCTTCCAGAATGGTAATATGCTGCGTGGGCACAGCATGTTCATCACGCGTGACCACTACGCCGCCCAGCGGAACATCCGGCCATGCCTCTTCCAGCGCGGCTGCCATGGCGGCAGAAGCCTTGCCCGCCCCGACCACAACGCACCGCCCCTTTGGCTTTTCCGGCAGAGCCTGCGCCAATACCCGAGACGGACTGGCGCTCGCGACAGCCGCATCAAACATCTCTCTCAGAAAAGCCCGGATCTGCGCCGCAGACCATGATGAATCGGGCTTTGCCGAAACAGATGAAGTGGGTTGAGCACACATCAGGAACACTCCTTTTCCGGCATTTCTTGTTTTTCTTCTCTGACCAACCCAGGTCAGCCGAACGCCGTGTTTTTCATGGTGTCTTGTGAACGCAGGAAACAACAGGATTGCGTCAGGCGCTACAGAGTGCCCTCATCACATCCCGGTGAGGCGCTGCGTGACTACTGGAGAGAGGGGCTTACTCTTCTGCAATAGAAGGGGCGCTGAGACTCTTAAAGAATTTTTTCAAAATCCAGACCGAAATCAAGGGCTTTGACGGAGTGAGTCAACCACCCGACAGACAGCAGATCCACCCCTGTCTGGGCAATGGCGGGTGCTGTCTGGGGCGTGATCCCGCCAGACGCTTCCACCAGCAGACGGCCATCTATCATGTCAACACAGGTGCACAGATCGGCCAGAGACATATTATCCAGCAGAACGGCATCCACCTTCTCGCCCGCCAGCAGGGCACGCAACTGCTCTGGCGTATCCACCTCAACCTCAATTTTCACCATATGGCCTGCCGCCGCACGTGCCCGGGCTACTGCCTCCTGCACACTGCCCACCAGTGCAATGTGGTTGTCCTTGATCAGAATGGCATCATCCAGCCCCATACGGTGGCTGACACCACCGCCGGCCCGCACAGCATATTTCTGAATGGCCCGCAGGCCGGGCATCGTTTTACGCGTGCAGCATAGACGCGCTTTGGTGCCAGCCATACTGCGCACAATGGCGGCCGTCGCTGTAGCAATCCCGCTCAGATGCGACAGAAAATTCAGCCCCACGCGCTCGCCTGTCAGGATGGCGCGGGCGCTGCCTTCCACCACCGCCACAACATCTCCGGCGGCCAAGGCTTCCCCTTCCTTCTTCAGGCGCTGGAAGCTCAGGGAAGGATCAATGAGATGAAAGGAAAGCCGCGCCAGATCCAGCCCGGCCAGCACACCGTCTTCCCGGCTGCGCATCACCACGCGCAGCCTGTCCTCCGGGCCGATTACAGCATTGGTGGTCAGATCACCCCCGCGCCCCAGATCTTCCAGAAGGCCCGCCCGCACCAGCGGTTCAAGCATGATATCGGGCAGAGAAGGCAGCATACGGCAGTCATCCATCGTGTAAAAAAGGTCTCTTATACCGCCAGCATCCGTTCAATCGCCAGTCGGGCGCGGTCGGCCACATCAGCCTCCACTTCCACCTTTACTTCCATATTTTCAAGCGCCTTACGAATGGAGCCAAGCGTGATACGCTTCATGTGCGGGCAGAGATTACAGGGGCGGATCAGTTCCACGTCCGGATGCAGAGCGGCTAGGTTGTCGCTCATGGAGCACTCGGTCACCAGCAGCACGCGCGCGGCTTTGCCGGACGCCACAAAGTCTGACATACCCGCCGTGGAACCCGCAAAATCAGCCTCCGCCACCACTTCTGGCGGACATTCCGGGTGGGCCAGCACCACCAGATCCGGATAGGCTTTGCGCCAGTCCCGAATTTCCTGGGGTGTGAAGCGCTCATGCACCTCACAATGGCCTTTCCAGGTGATTACCTTCACGCCGGTTTCGTTCGCCACATTCTGGGCCAGAAACTCGTCCGGAATCATGATCACTTCGTCCACGCCCAGGCTTTCAATCACCTGTCGGGCGTTGCCGGACGTGCAGCAGATATCACTCTCCGCCTTCACGGCAGCGGACGTGTTCACATAGGTCACAACCGGCACGCCGGGGTAGCGCTGCCGCATCAGGCGCACATCTGCCGCCGTGATGGATTCCGCCAGTGAACATCCTGCCTCTGCCGAGGGAAGAAGAACGGTCTTGGACGGGTTCAGCAGTTTGGAGGTTTCCGCCATGAACGCCACACCGGCCATGACCATGATATCCGCCTCAACCTCCTGCGCCTTACGCGCCAGAGCGAGGGAATCGCCCGTGATATCCGCCACACAGTGGAAGATTTCCGGGGTCTGGTAATTATGGGCCAGAATAACGGCGTTATGCTTCTGCTTGAGTTCCAGAATGGCCGCAATATCATCTGCAAACGCAGGCCATTCCATTGCCGGAACCACGTGGCGCACGCGGTCATACAGGGCATCCGCCCGTTCTTGCCAAAGCGTGGAGTCAGGGAACCTGATCATATGGTCTTTTCCAACCGTAGGGATGAAGGCCGAAGCACGTCTTTACGGGAACAAATCATTCAGAGCCAGCCCTGCCAGCTTCCATAAGGAAAACAGCCGCAGGCTGAAAGGCCGGACCCTACCCCCTCTACACCAAGACCTGTAGGGGGCAAGCCCACATGGGGGCGACACATATGTGTGAAGCCCAGGCCCATTGCGCCAGAGCATCAGGCAGAAGCAGGCACTGTTTTTTCCGGAAAGGCAGGGTCCAGATAAGGGGAGGAGGCATCGAAGAATGCCCGGTTCTGGGCCAGTTCCGTTTCAATCACGCGCAGGCTGGCGAGTGCCCGTAGCATTTCCACCCGCACTGACAGATTGGTTTCCACCTGTTCACGCTGCACCAGATAGAGCACCGCCAGATGGGTAGCGCGAGAGGTGCGGCCATACTGGCCACCATAACGGCCTGTAAAACGCTGCATGCGGTTCATCATGGCCTGCGTCGCCCGCTGCGGGCCGGGGGGAAGCACACCACGCGCCAGAATGCTGCGCAGGCGCAGCACATTCAGCCCGATGGTCATGCTGGACAGCACACCGCTGAGGTAGCTTTCCAGAACGTAGGAACGTTTGCCGCCCGTCATGGATGACAGGCGCACAAAATTATCCACGCCGCGCCCCACAACCTCTGACGGCAAAGGCGGATACCGCCATGCGGCAAGCCTGCGCAGCCAGCGTAGAATATCCAGCCGCATATCCCACCGCAGACCATCGGGATCAAACGGCAGGAAGACACGATACATCCACATGGCAAACATCATGGCCAGCAACAGCGGCAGAGCCGTGTTGAAATACATGACCTCGTCCATGCGGCCCTGATTGAGTGGACCAACCAGAATGGGCAGAAACAGATTGTACGCCACAGCCGCCAGTACCAGTGGCGCATAGGCAAACGCCAACCCGCCCACCAACATGGGAATAGCCAGACACATGGCCAGCATCTCGTATGTGGTGGGTTGGGCCATGACCCAAAGGTCCAGCAGCCCGCACATGCCAATCACGCACACAGTGCCGTGCAGAAACGCCTGCGTGGCCAAGGCTGGTTGCTCCAGCGTGGAGAACAGGGCGCACACAATGGAGACAAACATCATAAAGGTCAGACCATCCGGCCAGGCCGTTGTCATCCAGATCAGGCCCGAGCAGAAAATGGTGACCGAGGCCCGCAGGCTGTTGGTGAACGCCACACGCCAGTCACGATACGTCCGCATACCGTAGCGGAAATGATCATGCGGCTGCGGGTGGCGGCTCATTTCAAACTGCTCCAGCGAGAGACGCAGTTCGTCCAGCAGTTCATCCAGCTTGTGTAAAAGCTGCCCTTCCCGCGAGAGGCGGCGTTCCTGCGGCAGATCAACCGGGGGATGCGTGGCGGCCACCATTTCTTCTTGCAGACTGGTGGCCGCCAGTTCCCTGCAGGTGGCATCCAGCAGGGTCAGTTCATCCAGCACCGGTTTTATGGGCTGATCGTCCCCCAGCCTGCCGGGGAGCCCTTGCAGAAAGAGGCTGACCTGCTCGGCTGTCTGTTGGTAATGCACGCCCTGACTATCCGGCACGGCCAGCAGAGCGGAAAGCTCCATGCCGCGAGACATCAGCACCGTAATGGCCGCCAGTGCAGCGCGGGCGTGGTCCCCTTCATGCTCGTGTTTGCCCATTTCAATTTCGGCAAACTCCACCTGATCGCTCAGGGTCAGAATGGTGGTCAGCACATCCGGGGACCGGGTAATGGCGTTATGGTCCCCTCGCAGCATGTTCACCAGGGCACGCGTAGCACCCCCCATGGCCTGCACAAAATTGGTCGCCAGCCGATTACGGGCGCGCGTGCCCAACTGATACTGGAACAGGGAGGAGATGGTGGTTTCCACCACAATGCCAAGCGTGATGTACGTGGCGCGCGCCATGGCAATTTCAAAAATATGGTCCGGTGCCAGAACCCCATCCAGCGCGATAATGGCGTAGGTAAAACCGGACGCCCGCATGCCATGAATACGGTAATTGGTCATGGCGGCGGGGCCGGGCAGCAGGGTTCCGATAAAACAGAAAATGCCGATTCCACCGGCCAGACACAGAATATACAGCAGGGGCGCCTGTGGCATGCAGGCCACCAGCACCACGGCGCAGATGGTGCCCACCACCATGCCGAACATGTGCCAGCGGGCCTTGGCAATGGATTTGCCCCGTGTGCCCTGGGCCACCATCCAGACTGTCAGCGCCGCCCATTGGGGGCTGCCCAGTTCCCACCACAGGGCAATGCCCAACGCTATAAGTGCGGAAATGGTGGTACGCAGGGCGTATCCAAAGGAGAGAAGATCAGGCGCAATCAACCAGCGCAGATGATCCAGCTTACGGGGCGGCCCTCCGCCCAGAAGCGTCTGCCGGACCATTGCCGCAAGAGCCTGATAAAACTGGCTGAGTGAAAACGCCGCACTTCTCATGCAGCCAGTCGCCAGCCATCAGAGGTCTGTAATCCTGCCATGAGTTTCACATACATCATGGCAAGGAAAAACAGTACTCAAACCTCGTATGTTCTTTCTGCTTGTATGATCAGAAAGAACAAACCGAAGCAGGCAGTATTACTCTTCGTACGTAACCAGACTTTTAACCGGCACATCCAGCTTGTCGCGGCCGCCAAGACCTGTCAGTTCCACCAGCAGGGAAGCCCCGACCACATTCGCGCCAGCCTTACGCAGCAGCGTGATGGAGGCCGCCAGTGTGCCGCCGGTTGCCAGCAGATCATCCATCACCACAACGCGCTGGCCGGGTTTGATGGCATCATCCTGAATCTGGAGCGTATCGCTGCCATATTCCAGATCATAGGTATGAGAAATGGTGCCACCCGGCAGCTTGCCCGGTTTGCGCAGCATCAGAAGCCCGCAACCAAGCCGATCCGCCAGCGGAGCGGCGGTCAGAAACCCGCGCGATTCCACGGCAGCCAGCATATCCGGCTCCCACGGAGCAACCTGACGCGCCAGACGGCCCATGGCAATCTGCCATGCATCCGGTTCCCGCATCAGGGTAGAAATATCGTAAAACAGGATACCGGGTTTGGGAAAATCCGGAATATTCCGAATATAACGCTTAAGATCAATCTCCTCGCGCTTCGTCATGTTCCGTACTCTTCCTTCCTGCTTGTACAGCACGCCGGGGCTACTTGCTCAGCCCGCCAGACGGCCCGTTTCATCCTGCCTCTCACACCTTTGATCAAGGCTTGTATGGCAACCGGCACACGCTCTAGCCCGCACCCCCGCCTTCCGCAAGAGAGAACCGTGACGAATCAGACCCCGGCCCGCGCACTCAGGGCGGAGGTCACTGCCCGCATCAGCCCGTCCCGCCGGAAGGGTTTGGCCAGAAGGTGCGCGCCCTCCACGGCCCCGGCGGGGCTTGGGCTGTCTGGCGTCAGATCGCCCGACATATAAACCACGGCCAGATCCTCATACCGGCCAGCCAGCACGCGAGAGAGCGTCAATCCATCCAGTGGGCCGGGCAGTTGCAGGTCTGTCACCAGCAGGTCCAATTTGCCTTCGGCCGAGGCGGCAACATCGAATGCCTGTTCTCCATCCGCCGCCTCCAGCACGCGGTGGCCCGCCATGCCCAGAATGGTGACAACAATATCCCGAATCGCGGCATCATCTTCCACCACCAGCACCTGAATGGGCCGTACCTGTGGTTTGACCGCAGGTGGTGTGGCACGCGGCAGAAGCGTTTGCTGCACCCCGGTCACCTCATCAACCGCCACGGCACGCGGCAACCACAGAGACACCTCCGTGCCGCGTCGCTCACCTGTTGCCACAACCACCCGGCCTTTAACCTGCTGGGAAAAGGCCAGAACCATGGCCATCCCCAGCCCGGTGCCAGCACCTTCCTCCTTGGTGGTAAAGAACGGCTCAAACAGATGATGCAGCACCTCGTCCGTCATGCCGCATCCACTATCAATCACGTCCAGCCGCACCCAGTCTCCGGCAGGCAGAGGTGTGGGGTCTGATACAACACGACGATTCCGTCCGTCTTCCACGGGCAGGCTCATCAGATCGGCATTGACAGAGAACGTCACGTTACGGGCCACAATCCGCAGCCGCCCTCCCGTAGGCATGGCATCCCGCGCATTGATGGCCAGATTGAGCACTGCGCTCTCAAGCTGGGCGGGGTCCGCCCTGACCGGCCAGATATCAGACCCATTGCCGCATTCCACCACAATACGCGGCCCGATGATGCGCCCCAGCAACCCACCGAGGAAGGAGAAGAGATCAGACAGAGAGAGCGAATCGGGCGTGCTGCTCTGCCGCCGCATGAAAGACAGCAACTGGCCAGTCAGTGCCTCTGATCGTCTTCCGGCATGTGTTGCGGCGGAAAGATATTCCTGCCTTTGCTCCACATGGTCTGGCTGGTCATGATCTGCCGCCAGTTCAAGATTGCCCAGAATAACCGTCAGCAGATTTTTGAAATCATGTGCGATGCCTGCCGTAAGCTGCCCCAGCGCGCGCAATTTCTGGGCTTCCCCCAAGGCGCGCTCACTACGCAGGCGCATGCTGATATCCGCCGCTGTCAGCACAAACCCACGGCGGGCTGCCGCACCATCCGGCGCAAAAAACAGGGTGCGGCACAATTCCAGATCCGCCCCGTTTATCCCCTTACATTCCACCATCACGGGCGGAACAGACTGGCCGAGGGAAAGACTGGCCTCAATATGTTCAAAAGGTTCCAGCAGCGGAACACCACCGACCACCAGCGCCGCACTCAATGTGTCGTACGGCAGACCGAATTTCAGGAAATCCCTCTCCAGCCCCAGCACCGTGCCAAGCTGTTCATTCCAGTGCCAGAGGCGGCCATCGGCACCGAATACCGCCACGCCAAGGCTCAGGCTATCCAGCGTGGCGCGCAGCCGCAGCGCCAGATCACGCGATGAGGCTTCCGCCCGTGCGGCGGCAAGAGAGGAACGATCCAACACCCAGCCTGCGGAAATCAGACTGAGCACACCCGTCAGAATACCCAACAGCCCCAGCCTGCGCTGCCAGCTTGTATTACGCAGCATATTCGCCACGCGGTCAGCCTGATCCATGGTGCTGACATGACTGAGAACAGAGAGATTATTGTCCAGCGCCGTCAGAGCCTGTTCACCGCCCGCTGGCATGGCTGCTGCCTCTGGCTTCCAGCCTGCCACTTCGTCCAGTTCGTGCGCCACGGCTGTCAGGGGTTCGGCTCTTCCCGCGCCTTCGCGCAGTTGCACAGCCTTGAACCCATCATACCCGCTGCGGGCGGCAGCAAGCTGGCTGAGGGCACGAGTGTAGCAGGCTGCATCCTGCTCCTGCTTGCGTGCCAGCCAGCTATAATAACAGATACGCGCTTCACTGGTGGCGTGATGGAGATTGCGCAGATAGCTGCCGGCGGCAGTACTCTGCCGGTCCAGATCCCCATGGCGGGCCATTTCATTACCCAGTTCAATGCCCATTGTACCAAACGTTACAATCAATAGGCCGGCACCAATAAGTGCCAGAACATGGGCCCGTCTTGCTGGATGCCGTGCCATGGAACCGACAAGCTCCCTCTTCCGCTGCGGAAAATCAGGACTGTGCAAGCCTGACGCCATCCGTCAAGCGCCTAAGCCGCATAACGCCTGTCCACAAGGCGAAAAAAGTGCGTCAGCCTGCCCCGCTCTCCTGTGATTGTGGCTCTAATGCCTTGGGCCGCAGTGCACAGACAAACAACATCATGACCGTGCCAAAGAACATGCACCCCGCCATGGGAAGAGCGGATGTGGTTGGAAACATGCCCAGCAGCGCCCCGGCCAACGCGCCCATAACATATTGCATAGTGCCCGCCAGTGCCGCAGCCGCACCTGCAAGACTGGGATGGTCCGCCAGCGCGCCCATCATGGCGTTAGGGAAAATAATGCCTGTGGGGGCCAGTGTCAGCAGCATGGCCCCGATCATCAGCCACACCTGATCATGCCGCCATGCAGGGCCTGCATACCATTTCCCCCACGCTACAACCGCCACCAGCAGGGCTCCCCCCAGCAGGGAAACAATAACGGCCCCTTGCAGCAGACGTGCCGAATCGATCCGCCCCACCAGAATACCGTTCACCTGGGACGCGCCGATCATGAACACGGAGAACACCCCAAACAGCATGGAAAAATGCAGCGGCGAGAACCCGAAAATCTTGATGAACACGAAAGACGCCGCCGTGAGGTAGCTGAACTGCATGAACGTGGAAAAACCCGTCACCATGGCATGGGAGGTAAATCCCCGATCCCGCAACAGCGTGAGGTACCGTGTGACCAGCGTGACGGGAGAGAGCGCAACCCGTTTCTGGAACGGCAGCGTTTCCGGCAGCAGGAACAGAACGCACAGCACGCAGATGGCCCCATAGGCAGCAGACGCCCAGAAAATCACCCGCCAGGACGCCACGGCAACCACCAGCCCCCCAAGCATGGGGGCAAGAATGGGTACCACACCCATCACCATCACCAGCCGGGAGAGCATTTTGGCGCCTGCATTCCGGTCTGGCACCATATCCCGCACGCACGCCGTGGGGATAACCAGACTGGCAGACGCACCGAGAGAGGCCACAAACCGCGCGATGGAGAATGTCAGGATATCCGGCGCGAAGGCACACACAGCAGATGCGACCGTATAGATCAGATTGCCAATCAGCATGGGCATGCGGCGGCCGTAGCGGTCAGACAAAGGTCCAACACTCAACTGCCCGATGGCCAGCCCCACAAACCAGATGGACAATGTCATCTGCACATTGCCGGCATCGGTATGGAAGGTATCCTCCATCGCCGGGAAAGCGGGCAGATAGATATCTGTGGAGATCGGGCCGACGGCTGTTAGAAACCCCAGCAGCAATGGCACCCAGCCAGGCACCCCCTGCGGAAAGACAGCCGATTGGGAAACAGATTCTCGCGAGACGGAGGCAGAAGCCATCTGCGGCGCTCCAGAAAACAAACAGAAAGGATGGAAAGAAAGAAAAGGAACCAGCCCAAAAGAAACAGGCAGAAAAACGAAACACAGAGCTGCGTCACGCTGGATGACGCCTTACCGGACAGGAAAAACGCCCTCAGGCGTTCCCTTCCGAAGGGTCCTGCTTATCAGGCATCAGCCGTGCAATACGGGCCTTGCGCCATAACCACATGCCAAACAGGGCGGAAACGCCAAACAGCCCCCCGCCAAGCACACCTTGCCACACAGCGTCAACCCGGATGCCAGACCCCAACAGCACCGCCACAAGGTTCTGCGGCAGCCCCCCCAGCACCGTAGCGGCCACAAAAGGCAGAAGCTTCATGCCCGAAACACCCCCCAGAAGGTTCAGCAGTAACGCAGACCCAACCGGAAGCAGCCGTAAGGTAAGAATGCTCAAAAATGGCTGCTGGCTGAGCATGGCGTCCATCCGCGCAAACCGCGCCCCCAGTCTGGCGCGCGCCCAGGCCTGACCGCCCCAGCGCGCCCAGAGGAATCCGGCCACACATCCAAGGGTGGAAGCAAGTGTTATCATCACCGTGCCTTCTCCCACGCCGTAGGCAAGCCCGGCGGCAAAGCCCGCAACCTGCCGGGGCAGGCCAAAGGCACACCACAGGGACGCTCCGCCCACAAACACCATACGCCCCCACACGCCGTCCTGCAGTAAGGCAGTGCTATCCAGCATATGCCGCAGGGCAGGTATGTTGCGAAGAAGCAACGCTCCCGCCACCAACAGCCCCAACATCAGCAAGGGCCGCAGAAACCGCGCGGCAGAGCTGGAGGCCGAAGAGGAAGTGGAGCGATCAGGCTGGTCCATCCGTGCGGCGGTACCATCTTCTTGCCCATGGCCGCAAGCACAGTCTAAATCCTTGGCATCTGATGCAACAGCGCGCAAAAGGCCGCCATGTCCTCTTCCCTTCCGCGTCATGCCGACATGGCGCCTCATCACCGTCGTCTGATTTCCAACTGGCTGTTTGTCCTGTGCTTCATGCTGCTGGGCATGATCGCCATTGGCGGTGTCACGCGCCTGACAGGCTCTGGTCTGTCCATCATGGACTGGCAGCCTGTCAGCGGCATTATTCCCCCTCTCTCCCACGCTGAATGGGAGCGGCTGTTCGCGCTGTATAAAACCATTCCGCAATATCATCTTCAACATGAAGGATTCGGGCTGGAAGGGTTCCAGAAAATTTTCTGGGCTGAGTGGATTCACCGCTTCTGGGGCCGCCTGATGGGCCTGGTGCTATTTGTGCCGCTGGTATGGTTCACCATTCGCGGCATGATTACCCGCAAACTGGCGCTGCGACTGTTCCTTTTCTTTATTCTCGGTGCGCTACAGGGGGCCATTGGCTGGTTCATGGTCGCTTCCGGCTTCCGGCCAGACAGCACAGCCGTGGAACCTGTGCGGCTGGTGCTCCATCTAAGCGCGGCTTTGGCCCTTTATCTGGCTGTTCTATGGACCGCGTTTTCCATCCGCTGGCCCCAGCCGCAGACCGTTCCCGCCACACCGGTTGCACACCGCACCAAAAGGCTGGTCTGGGCGGCTCTGTGCCTGATCTGCATCACCATTATAGCGGGGGGCTTTACGGCAGGCACCCACGCCGGGTTCGTGTTCAACACCTTCCCGCTGATGGACGGCCACCTTATTCCACAGGATTATGCGCGTCTGACTCCCTTCTGGCTGAACTGGGTGGACAACAAGGCCGCCATTCAGTTTGACCACCGCCTACTGGCAACCCTGACAGCCCTGACCATTGGATGCGTGCTGCTGGTTGGCCTACGCACCCGCGGCCTTGGCGCCAAGGCCCATAATGCACTGATGCTGCTGGGCTGGGCCGTGCTTATTCAGTACGCGCTGGGGGTTACCACCCTGCTGCTGGTTGTGCCGGTCTGGGCCGGGGCAGTGCACCAGACCTTTGCCGCCGTGCTGCTGGGTGTGATGCTGTATGTGCTGCACAACCTTCGGGGTGTCAGCACCCGCTGAGGCCGGAGGGAAAACCGGATGCTCTCTCCCATCTTCTCGCCACAGAATGGTTGCTTTTAGGCTCTGAAACTGTATGGTGCGCGCCATGAATTCCGTCTGGTTCACGTCCGAGTCTCTGCGGCGCGCCGAAATGGCGCGAGCGGGCGGCGTGGCCCTGCGTCTGGACCTTCTCCTTCGACTAATCAGCCCCTGAGCGATCCCGGCGGCTCCGTGCCGTCACGCTTAGGGGGCGAGTGAACGAGTTTCCGCATAAGTGCGGCACAAGCGGCGCTGACCCGCGCCAGAAACCAGACCAGACTGATATCTTAAGGACATTCTCCATGTCAGCCAGCCACACCATTACCCATCCCTCCTTTGGCCAGATGAGCGCCGACCGGGTTATCATTTTTGATACCACCCTGCGCGATGGCGAGCAGTCCCCAGGTTTTTCCATGAACCTGACGGAAAAACTGCGGATGGCCGAGGCTCTGGCCACTCTGGGCGTGGACGTGATTGAAGCGGGTTTTCCCGTTGCGTCCAAAGGGGATTTTGAATCCGTTCACCAGATTGCAAAAAACACCAACGGCCCGGTAATCTGTGCTCTGGCCCGCACAGGCGGCGCCAAGGACATTGCCGCGGCAGGTGAGGCGCTGGCCCCTGCGAAACGCAAGCGTATCCATAACTTCATTTCCACGTCTCCGCTGCACATGAAATACAAGCTGCGGATGGAACCTGAAACGGTTCTGGACCTGATCACCACCGGTAACACGGCAGCCCGCAACCTGACGGATGATGTGGAATGGTCAGCCGAAGATGGCTCCCGCACCGAGCCAGACTTCCTGTGCCGCTGCGTGGAAGCCGCCATTAAGGCCGGTGCCACCACCATCAACATTCCAGACACCGTAGGCTATGCCACGCCGGAAGACATGGAACGCATCTTCTCCATGCTGCGGGAGCGGGTGCCGGGTGCTGAGCGCGTAATTTTCTCCGCCCATAACCATAATGATCTGGGGCTGGCCGTCGCCAACACGCTGGCTTCTGTCCGGGGTGGAGCACGCCAGATTGAATGCACCATCAACGGTATTGGCGAACGTGCCGGTAACGCTGCGCTGGAAGAAATTGTCATGGCCATGCGCACCCGGCATGACCAGTACCCCTTCACCACCGGCATTAACACGCCCGGTCTGCTGAAGGTCTCTCGCATGCTGGCCACCATCACCAGCTTTGACGTGCAGCCCAACAAGGCCATTGTCGGCCGCAACGCCTTTGCGCATGAAAGTGGTATCCATCAGGATGGCGTGCTGAAAAACGCCGCCACCTATGAAATCATGACCCCCGAAAGCGTGGGCTGGAGTCGGTCTTCTCTGGTCATGGGCAAACATTCCGGCCGCGCCGCGTTCCGCGACAAGCTGAAAGCGCTGGGTTATGGCGATCTGGAAGACAGCAAGCTGAACGATGCTTTCTCCCGCTTCAAGGATCTGGCTGACCGTAAGAAGGTTGTGTACGACGAAGACATCGTTGCGCTGGTAGATGATGAAGTGCGCGATCACGACCACATCCGCTTTGGCGCGCTGAGCCTGGCCTCCCAGTCCGGCAAGCCTTCTGAAGCGGAACTGACCCTGCATGTGGATGGCAAGACAGTGGCCGCACAGGCTTCTGGCAACGGGCCGGTGGATGCCGCCTTCAACGCCCTGCGCACCGCTTTCCCGCATGAAGCTCGGCTGGCCCTGTTCTCCGTCGGTGCAGTAACGGAAGGCACAGACGCACAGGCCCGCACCACCGTACGGCTGGAAGAAGACGGCAAGATGGTGGATGGTCAGGGCGCGGATGCCGATACCGTTGTTTCTGCCGTGCGCGCCTATGTGCATGCGCTGAACAAGCTGCTGGTCAAGCGTACCCGCGCTGAACCCGAAGCTCTGACGGCCTGATATTTCCTTCCCTCTTTTTCGTGCCCGGATTCAGGAAACGGAAAAGAGGGGGATGCTTTATCCGCATTGCTTTTCGCGGAGAGAAGTTTTGCAAGGCCAGTCAGAAGGGATCAACTGGAATGGACTGGCCGTTTTTCTTGGAGCTGAAACGATTGATACTGAGATCCGGTGCTGTCAATCGGAACCAGAAACAAACGTATTCAGCGACCAAGAGGTCTATCAGCCTGACGTGAAAGAGTTTTCAAACGGCATCTCAGACCAGCAGAAGACTCTTTCCTCATAGTTTCTCGCGCAAAGGTCTTGTCTGGCTGGTTGCGCATGGGTAATCCCTGCCCCACATATCAACGCGATCTTTCCGGGTAATTTGTAACGGCTCACACTCAGAGAGATCGCTCGGCGCCGCCTTCAAGCCAGGAGTCCTGGATGTTTTCTCGTCTGCTCGGTCTCATGTCTGCTGACATGGCAATTGACCTGGGTACTGCCAACACCCTTGTCTATGTCAAAGGACGCGGGATTGTTCTCAATGAGCCATCTGTTGTGGCCATTGCCGAGGTACGAGGCAAAAAACAGCTTCTGGCGGTAGGGGAGGAAGCCAAACTGATGGTTGGCCGAACCCCCGGCAACATTACGGCCATCCGCCCCATGCGGGACGGGGTCATTGCAGATTTTGATGTTGCGGAAGAAATGATCAAGCATTTCATTCGCAAGGTTCATAACCGCCGCGCCTTTACCAGCCCGCAGATTATTGTGTGCGTGCCCTCCGGCTCCACCGCCGTTGAACGCCGCGCCATTCAGGAAAGCGCTGAAAGTGCCGGTGCTCGCCGGGTCTTCCTGATTGAGGAACCTATGGCCGCCGCCATTGGCGCGGGTCTGCCAGTAACCGAGCCTTCTGGCAGCATGATTGTGGATATTGGCGGTGGCACGACCGAGGTAGCCGTGATCTCTCTGGGTGGCATTGTCTATGCCCGCTCCGTGCGCGTTGGCGGGGACAAGATGGATGAAGCCATCATCTCCTACATTCGCCGCGCCCATAATCTGCTGATTGGGGAAAGCTCGGCAGAACGTATCAAGATCAAGCTGGGCTCCGCCATGATGCCGGATGATCCGGAAGACCCCGGCCCGTGGCTGGATGTGAAAGGCCGGGATCTGATCAATGGGGTGCCGCGTGAAGTGCAGGTTTCCCAGGCCCAGATTGCCGAAAGCCTGATTGAACCTGTCAGCCAGATTGTGGACGCTGTCACCACCGCGCTGGAAAACACACCGCCCGAACTGGCGGCTGATATTGTGGACAAGGGCATTGTGCTGACAGGCGGCGGTGCGCTGCTTTACCGCCTGAGCGATGTGCTGCGTCTTTCCACCGGCCTGCCGGTCACGGTTGGGGAAGATCCTCTTTCCTGCGTGGCGCTGGGCACGGGCCGGGCGCTGGAGGAAATGAAACGCCTGCGCAATGTGCTGACCACCATGTATTGATGGTATCCGGTTTCATCACGCAGACCACCACGCCATCCTCACGGAAAAGGAATGGCGATCACCCGTCAGCCTGACTGACAGAAGAGGATGCATCACGGTTCATGTGGGGTCAGTTCACACACGCCCTGAACGGACAAGGCGGGGCGAAACCCCTGCGTGAGGCCGTACACGCATGATTCCGGTTTCCATTCAGGTTCGGCAGGCTCTTGGCAAGCTGGTGCTGCCGCTGCTGCTGCTGCTGTCCATTGGCGTGATTATTGGCGCACAGGCGGACAAACCCCTGGCAGACAGGGCACGCATGTATGTGGCTGATGCGCTGGCCCCCCTGTGGTCCCTGATGAGCGGCACACAGGAGCATGTGCTGACCATGACGGAAAACCTGCGCGAAGCCGGACGCCTTGCCAGAGAAAACGCCCGCCTGAAAACAGAAAATGAAAATCTGCGCCGGTGGTATGATGTGGCCGTCTCCCTCACGCGGGAAAATGACTCCCTCAAGACCGCCCTGCATTGGATTCCCGAACCTGCTCCCGCTTTTGTGACCGGACGCGTAGTGGCGGATAGCGGAGGAATTTATGCCCGTGCCGTGCTGCTGGTGGCGGGCACCGAAAGTGGCGTGCAGGTTGGCAATGTGGCGCTGGCCGCCAACGGGCTTGCGGGCCGCGTAACGGAAACAGGGGCGCATTCCGCCCGAATCCTGTTGATTACAGATATTGCCAGCCGCCTGCCGGTTATGCTGGAAGCCAGCCATGCTCCTGCTATAATGGTAGGTGATAACTCACCTATGCCGAGATTGATGTATTACGCGCAGGACACCCGACCCATTGAAGGCGAACGTGTTGTCACCAGCGATCAGGCCGGGGCCTTTCCTGCGGGGTTGCCCATTGGCACGGTACATTACGTCAGCCCCGGCAGGCCTGTTGTTGCTCCCTTTGCCCAACTGGATCATCTCACGCTGCTGCGGGTCTTCAACTTCGGGCGTGCGCAGATTGAACCCCCGGAAGCACCGGGCCACGTTCCCCTGACTCCACAGAAAAAATCACTGGAACTGCCGCTCAAAAGCCTGCTGGGTCAGGGTTAAGGACAGCGCACGCCATGATGCCTGATCCTTCCATGTCTTCATGGGAACCGGAAATCCAGCCCCGGCAGACCCTGTGGCAGCGGCTTGATAGCGGCTTGCGGCACCTGCTGCCCTCACTGTTCATTGCGCTGGCCATTATTGTCTTCTCAGCCCCCATCCCCTTGCCGGGATCGGCTGAACTGCTGCCCGCCATCGTGATCGCCACCGTATTTTTCTGGTCCTTCTGGCGGCCCTCCGGCATGCCGAGTCTGGCGGTGTTTGTGCTGGGCCTGTTCATGGATCTGGTGGGGTTTGCGCCGTTAGGGGTCAGCGCCTTTATTCTGCTGCTGGTGCACGGAGTCGCGTTCTATGCGCGCTTTGGTCTCATGCGGCTGCATTTTCTGCTGGTGTGGGCTGTGTTCAGCCTTCTGGCCACGGCCGCCTGCATGCTGCAATGGGGGCTGGCCTGCCTGTTCAGGCTTCATATGCTGGACATGGCCCCCGCTTTGTTTGAATCTTTCCTGTGCATAGGGGTTTATCCCCCTCTTTCCGCCCTGTTCTCCTGGGTTTTCCGTATGCTTGATGATGAGGAAGACGCCTGATGCCAGCAGGAGAACCATCATGCGGTTGAGGCGTCGCAGGCGGGAAAACCAGCGCCTGATGCCCATCAAGAACCAGAAGGACCCGGCACGCGGCGTTTTTACACGCCGTGCGCTGCTGTTCATGGCTGTGCAAACGGGTACGCTGGGGGTTCTGGCTCACAAACTCTACCAGCTTCAGGTCAAGGATGGAGACCGCTACGCCCGCATGGCCGCCAGCAACCGGGTCAGCAAGCGGTATCTGGCACCACCGCGTGGCCGTATTGTGGACCGCTATGGCATTGCGCTGGCCAACAACAAAGAAAACTGGCGCGCCCTGATCCTGCCGGAAGAAACCACAGATGTGGCAGGCACCATAGAACGGTTCTCCACCATTATTCCGCTGGATGAACGGGACCGCGCCCGCATAGCCCGTGAAATGCGCCATCAGCGGCGGTTTGTGCCCGTCATGCTGCGGGACTTCCTCTCCTGGGATGAAATGGCGCGGATTGAGCTGAATGCGCCCTCTCTGCCCGGCGTTCTGATTGATGTGGGCACCCGCCGCGTTTATCCGGAAGGGGAACTGCTGGCCCACATCATCGGTTATGTCGCGCCCCCCAATGAGCGCGATGTGGCTCACTCTGCCCTGCTGGCCCTTCCCGGTATGCGGGTTGGGCGCTCTGGCATTGAGCAAAGTCAGGACGAAAAGCTGCGTGGCACGGCAGGGTCCGTAGAAATGGAGGTCAACTCAGTTGGCCGCGTCATGTCCGAACTCAACCGGATAGAAGGCGCGCCCGGCACGGAGATCGGGCTGACCATTGACCGCGGCCTGCAACAGAAAGTGCTGGGCCGCATTGGAGAACAGACGGCGTCTGCCGTGGTGATGGACTGCCGCAATGGCGAGGTGCTGGCCATGGTCAGCACACCCTCCTTTGATCCTTCCCTGTTTGATAGCGGCGTCAGCCATGCGCAGTGGATTGAATGGACCAATAACGAACGCACGCCCCTGATCAACAAGACCGTGGCGGGCGTGTATCCTCCCGGCTCCACCTTCAAGCCCGCCGTCGCCATGGCCGGTTTGCAGTCCGGCCTGTTTTCTCCATCCGACCGGATATTCTGCCCCGGTCATCTGGATGTTGGCGGAACCCGCTTTCACTGCTGGTCGCGCTGGGGGCATGGGTCCATAGACCTGCATCAGGCCCTGAAATATTCCTGTGACGTCTATTTCTATGAAATGGCCCGCCGCATAGGCATGGACCGGATTGCTGATACAGCCCACCAGTTCGGGCTTGGCACAACGCTGGACATTGAACTGCCCCACACCCGCACCGGCCTTATTCCCACCCCCACGTGGCGGCAGGCACACCACCACCACTGGAATGGCGGGGATACCATTGTCAGTGGCATCGGGCAGGGGTTTGTGCAGGTTACACCGCTGCAACTGGCCACCTACACCTCCCGACTGGCAACGGGGCGCAGTGTGCAGCCCCATCTGGTGCGCGCCTTGAACAGTGAAGTCGGGCCGCAAGCCACGGCAGACCATTGGCCAGAGCTGAACATGCCGGAGAAATACCTCACGGCCCTGCGCAGTGGCATGTTTGCTGTTGTGAATGAACAGCACGGCACGGCCCCCAAGGCGCGGCTTTCCCTGCCCGGCGTGACCATGGCGGGCAAGACGGGTTCCGCGCAGGTGCGGCGGGTGTCTCGCGCCCTGCGCGAAAGTGGTCACTTCAATTCCGCCAACCTGCCCTGGGAATATCGGCCGCACGCGCTGTTCATCTGCTTTGCGCCGTACGATAACCCTCAATATGCAGTTTCTGTGGTGATCGAGCACGGAAACGCCGGGGCTGATGCAGCAGCACCTCTGGCGCGAGACATCATGACCGACACCCTGATGCGTGACCCGGTCAACCATGTCACCCCTCCGCCCGAAAGCGTGGCAGATGCGGGCGATATCGAATAAGCCATGAAGTTCCACAAACGCCTTTTGCGGGCAGAACCGAGTTTTCGGCTCCTCTCCAAGCTATGGCGCATCAGTTGGCTATATGTGCTGCTGATCTGCACTCTGGCGGGTGTGGGTTATATTACTCTGTATTCGGCAGGCGGTGGTACCCCTTACCCCTTCGCCGCCCCGCAAGCTGCCCGCTTTGCCGTTGGGCTTGTGCTCATGATCACGGTTGCCATGCTGCCACCCAAAATACTGGTGCGCATATCATGGCCGCTTTACCTGCTCTCCATCACGCTGCTGGTGGCCGTGTTGCATATGGGCCATGTGGGCAAAGGGGCCGAGCGCTGGCTGATGATCGGCGGTTTGCAGGTGCAGCCTTCTGAATACGCCAAAGTGGCGTTGGTACTGGCTTTGGCCTCGTGGTTTTACCGCATCAGTTACGCCCGCATGGGCAACCCCCTGTGGCTGTTACCGCCTGCCTTCATGGTGTTGTTGCCAGTTGTGCTGGTTCTGAAAGAGCCCAATCTGGGCACAGCCACCATTATTGGCGGCATTGGCGCGGCCATGTTCTTTGCCGCCGGAATGCGCCTGTGGCTGATTGTGCTGCTGCTTCTGCCCGTGCCCTACATGGCCAAATTTGCCTACGCACACCTGCATGATTATCAGCGCGCCCGCATAACCACCTTCCTGAACCCGGAAAGCGACCCGCTGGGTGCCGGATACAACATCATCCAGTCCAAGATTGCGCTTGGTTCAGGTGGTATGTGGGGCCAGGGCTATCTGCATGGATCACAAGGGCAGCTCAACTTCCTGCCCGAAAAACAGACCGACTTCATTTTCACCATGATTGCCGAAGAATGGGGGTATGTGGGGGCCATTACGGTCATTGGTCTGCTGCTGGTGCTCATTCTGGGGGGCATGCTGATGGCCATCCGCAGCCGCAACCGTTTCGGGCGGCTGGTTGCGCTGGGTATCAGCATGAACTTCTTCCTCTACTGCCTTGTAAACCTTTCCATGGTCATGGGGGCCATTCCGGTTGGGGGCGTGCCTCTGCCACTAGTGTCTTATGGTGGGTCCGCCATGCTGAACGTGATGCTGGGGTTTGGCCTGCTGCTTTCCACCTGGGTGCACCGCGATTCCCGCTTTGGCGAAAGCGAAGACGAGGAAACGACCTGAAACAGCGGCGTTAAAAGCCTGATGTGAAGAGCGAAAAGCCTGACGCCCAACCTTCAGACACAGCAAACCCGCCAGCGCATTCTCACGGCTTTTTAAGCAGCCGCTCTGATTTGTATCCAGTTTGCCATTTTCTCCTCACGCTGGGTCAGGAAGTAATATATTTCCGCTACATGATGTGGCATGAAAACGAAAATGAAGCAGAAAACCGCCATTTCCAGTTTACCCCCGGATTTTACGGTCCATAGCCTCTTCAAATAAAAAACAAAATTATCAAAGGGCTTTTTCATATATCATGCCACAGATCAGTAACCCTTCAGAAAATACTGATACATCCTCTCAATTCCGCACCATTATCATAGGAATACTTGCCGCTACGGGCGGTCTTATGTCCGGGCTTGATATCGGTGTGATCTCCGGTGCGCTGGATTTTGTGTCTGACGCCTTCCATGCCTCCACCTTTGCGCAGGAATGGATTGTCAGCGCCATGATGGCTGGGGCTGCTGTTGGGGCTGTGCTTGCCGGATGGCTGGCCAAGATTACGGGCCGCAAATGGGCTTTGGTAATGGGGGGCGTGATTTTCATTATCGGCTCGCTGGGCTGCGCTTTGGCATGGTCTGTGGCCAGCATGATCTGGGGGCGCGCCATGATGGGACTGGCCATTGGCATTGCGGCCTTTACCTCCCCTCTCTACCTGTCTGAAATTGCCAGTGAGAACACCCGTGGAGCCATGATCTCCACCTACCAGCTCATGATTACCGTTGGCATTTTCATGGCGTTCATCAGCGATACGCTTCTCAGCTACCATGCCCAGTGGCGTTGGATGTTCGGGATGATTGCCATCCCCGGTGTGTTGTTTGTGGTGGGTGTGCTGTTCCTGCCCTACAGCCCCCGCTGGCTGATGATGCAGGGCCGCCGGGAAGAAGCGCTGGCTGTTCTGAAAGACCTGCGCCCCACTGCGCATGAAGCCCATGCCGAAATCCGCGCCATTGATGAACAACTCAAACAGCGGCAGGGCGGGTTTGGCCTCTTATGGGAAAACGCCAATTTTCGGCGCTCCATTCTGCTTGGCGTCATGCTTCAGGCCATGCAGCAGTTCGCCGGTATTAACGTGGTGATGTATTACGCCCCCAAAATCTTTGCCATGGCAGGGTTTGTGGGCACCGCCCAGATGTGGTGCACAGCCATGATCGGCTTTGTAAACGTGCTGGCCACTCTTGCCGCCATCGGGCTGGTGGACCGCTGGGGTCGCAAACCGATTCTGTATTGCGGGTTTTCCATCATGACTGTCTCCATGGCAGCGCTGGCCGTGCTCAACCATGTGGGCATGGAAAGCGATGGCGCAAAAATTCTGTGTGTTTTCCTCATCATGATCTTTATCGTGGCACACGCCATGTCCGCCGGGCCGCTCATGTGGGTTCTGTGTTCTGAAATTCAGCCGATCAAAGGGCGTGACCTGGGGATTACCCTTTCCACCCTGACCAACTGGATTTCCAACATGATTGTGGGGGCATCCTTCCTCAGCCTTCTTGGGTGGCTGGGCGGCGCAAAAACCTTTGGCCTGATTGCCTTGCTGAACGGCCTGTTCCTTGTTCTGACAAAAGTGTTCGTGCCCGAAACCAAAGGCATTTCTCTGGAAGTGATTGAACAGAATCTCATGGCCGGAAAAAAACTGAGAGAAATCGGGCGGTAAGCGGATTTTACCCGCTACCGCACACCGCCAGACACACTTGCTCTCTTGACTAGATATGGGGTGGCTTTTAGCCTACGCGGGAAAAGGTAACAAACAGTACTGTTTTTCCCATCTTCTCTCCCATTATCCGGTTCGCACGCTGACACTCTCCCGTATCTTCCCCACAGGCGGTCATCCCTTCCGCCTGTGCTTCTGCTTAAAGAAGGGTGTCGGCGTGCTTCTTTCTTGTTGGTTTTTTCAAAGGCAGGATACGCCAGCGTGACAATGCACTCCATTCCCTTACGCCGTTTTCTGGTATCGGCTGTCGCTCTGCTGGCCCTGGCAGGCTGTAACCGCAAAGCCCCCGCGCCAAAGCTCCCTCCCCAGACGGTCAGTGTTATAACCCTTCACCCACAGGCTGTGACCATCCATACCAGCCTGCCGGGCCGCACGGATGCATTTGAAATTGCTCAGGTGCGCCCGCAGGTAACAGGCGTTATCCAGAAACGCCTGTTCACGGAAGGGGCTGATGTAAAAGCAGGCCAGCAGCTCTATCAGATTGATCCCTCCCGTTATCAGGCCGCGTATGACACGGCACGCGGCCAGTTGGCTGAAGCCGAAGCGGCTGAAGTCACAGCACGCGCCAAACTTGAACGCTACCGCTCTCTGGTGAAGGCGCATGCGGTCAGCAGCCAGGAATATGATGATGCTCTTGCTGCGGAAAAGCAGGCACAGGGTCAGATTCTCAGCGCCAAAGGGCAGGTGGAAAGTGCCGAGGTCAATCTTGGTTATACCAAGATGTACGCACCCATTTCCGGCCGGATCAGCCGTACGCTCATCACGGTTGGTGCGCTTGTTACCGCCAATCAGACAGACAACACTGCCATTGTCACGCGTCTGGACCCCATTTATGTGGACGTTAACCTGCCTGCCATCACCCTTTTGCGGTTGAAGCGGGAGATGGCACAGGGCCGTATCGAGCGCCAGCCGAATGGTGAAGTGCCCGTGACCCTCACGCTGGAAGATGGCTCCACCTACGAACACGTGGGCCGCATGGCTCTTTCTGAAGTAAACGTGGACACCTCCACGGCCTCTGTTGTGGTCCGTGCCATCATGCCCAACCCGGATAAAATGCTGCTGCCGGGCATGTATGTTCATGCGCAACTGGAAGAAGGTTCTGACCCCAACAGTCTTCTGGTGCCCCAGCAGGCCGTAAGCCACAACACCCACGGCGATGCGCAGGTATGGGTCATCAAGCCCGATGACACCGCTGAACTGCGACAGATCCAGATTGGTCAGGCAGTTGGCGACAACTGGCTTGTAACCGGTGGCCTGAAAGATGGTGAGCGTGTGGTGACTGTTGGCGTGCAGAAAGTGAAGCCGGGCGCCAAGGTCAAGCCTGAAGAAGCCACCACGCCTCCGGCAGCGTCCTCCCCAGACGCCGCCAGCCAGAACAAGGGCCAGTAAGACTCATGTCCCTGTCGCGCTTTTTCATTGATAGACCCATTTTTGCGTGGGTCATCAGTCTCATCATCATGCTGGTTGGCGGGCTGTCCATCTTCCGGCTGCCCATTGCCCAGTATCCCAGCATCGCGCCACCCCAGATCGCCATTTCCGTCACCTACCCTGGTGCCTCAGCGGATACGGTGAACGATACGGTTGTGCGCCCCATCCTTCAGCAGATGTTCGGGCTGGACCATCTGGAATATATTTCCGCGCAGTCTTACGCCTCTGGCCAGATGGAAATTGACCTGACCTTCGCACAGGGTACCAACCCGGACATTGCGCAGGTGCAGGTGCAGAACAAGCTCCAGCTTGCTCAGCCCAAACTGCCAACGGAAGTCACGGCTCAGGGCCTCAGCATCACCAAAGCCGTCAAGAACTTCATGATGGTTCTGGCCTTCATTTCCACTGATGGCAGCATGAGCGGCGCGGATATTGCCGATTATGTGGCCTCCAACATTTCTGACCCCCTCAGCCGTGTAACGGGCGTGGGTGATCACACGCTGTTCGGGTCCGAATACGCCATGCGCATCTGGATGGACCCCGGCAAACTGTTCAGCTACGGGCTGACGGTGAGGGATGTTCAGGCAGCCATTCAGAACCAGAACATCCAGATTTCCTCTGGTGAACTGGGCGGTCTTCCGGCCAGCAAGGGTATCCGGCTGGATGCCACCATTATCGGCCCGACGCGACTGACCTCACCGGAAGAGTTTCGCAAGATCATCCTGAAAGTTCAGCCAGACGGCTCTCAGGTGCGTATCAGTGATATTGCGAAGGTTGAACTGGGCCCACAGACCTACAACACCAACTCCTTCTACAACAACATGCCGGCCTCCGGCATGGCGCTGAAGCTCGCCCCCGGCGCAAACCAGATTTCAACCGAAGCCGCAGTGCGCGCGCAGATCACCCAGTTGGAAAAGTTTTTCCCGCCGGGTCTGAAAACCGTTTACCCGCTGGATACGCAGCCCTTTATTACGCTTTCCATTGAAGAAGTGGTCATCACGCTGCTGGAAGCCATTGGGCTTGTGTTCCTGGTGATGCTGATCTTCCTGCAGAATTTCCGGGCCACGCTTATTCCCACCATTGCGGTGCCTGTTGTGCTGCTGGGTACGTTCGGTCTGCTGGAACTGTTTGGCTATTCCATCAACACCCTGACCATGCTGGCCATGGTGCTGGCCGTTGGCCTGCTGGTGGATGACGCCATTGTGGTGGTGGAAAACGTGGAACGTGTGATGACGGAGAAAAACCTTTCTCCGGTTGAAGCCTCCCGCGTCTCCATGGATGAAATCTCGGGCGCTCTGGTGGGCATCGTTCTGGTGCTCAGCGCCGTCTTCCTGCCCATGGCGGCCTTCTCCGGTTCCGTGGGTGTGATCTACCGGCAGTTCTCTGTCACCATTGTTGCAGCCATGTGGCTTTCTGTTCTGGTGGCCATGGTGCTCACGCCAGCCCTGTGCGCCACCATGCTCAAACCCGGCACGCATGAAAAAACCAAAGGCCCGGCGGGATGGTTCAATCGCTATTTCCATAAGCTGACCAATGGCTATCTGCGCGGGGTGCAGTTCCTGATCAGCCGGATGGCACTTTCCCTCATCGGGTTTGCGCTGATCACCGGTCTGGCGGTCTTCCTGTTCATGAAGCTGCCATCAGGGTTCCTGCCGGATGAAGATCAGGGGCTTATTTTTGGTCAGGTCACCATGCCGCCCAATACGCCCATGGAACAGACGGCGGCCATGAACCATGAAATTGCGGATTACATCCTCAAGACTGAAGGCAATCTGGTTGAATCCGTCTATTCTATGAACGGCTTCAACTTTGCCGGGCAGGGCCAGAACTCAGGGGCGTTCTTCATCCGCCTGAAAGACTGGAAGCTGCGCACGGGCGCCGGGCAGACGTCTGCCGCCATTGCCAACCGCATCATGATGCATTTCTGGTTCAACCCGAAAGCGCAGATCTTTGCCATCAACCCGCCTGCGGTGCTGGAACTGGGCAATGCCACCGGCTTTGACCTTGAACTGGAAGACCGTGGACATCTGGGCCACCAGAAACTGCTGGACGCCCGGAACATGGTGTTGGGCCTGGCGGCTCAGGACAAGCGCCTGATGGCCGTGCGCCCGAACGGCATGGAAGATGCCTCCCAGTATCATCTGGACATTGACCGTGAAAAAGCCAATGCGCTGGGCATTACCATTGATGATATCAACAGCACCATTGAAGGGGCTCTGGGGTCCATCTACGTCAACCAGTTCACGCGGAATGACCGTGTAAAACAGGTCTATATTCAGGGCGTGCCCGAAGCCCGCATGCTGCCTGATGACCTGAATAAATGGTATATTCGTAACGCGCTGAACACGCTTACCCCGCTGAACGCCTTTATCAGTGGCCACTGGATTGTGGGACCGCAGAAGGTTGAGAACTACAACGGCCTGAACGCCTTTGAAATTCTCGGCCAGCCCGCTGCCGGTTACAGTTCGGGGGATTCCATTGCGGCCATTCAGGACATCCTGAAAAAGCTGCCCACCGGCATCGGGTATGAATGGACCGGCCTTTCTTTTGAACAGATTGCGTCCGGTTCCTCCACCGGCCCGCTCTATGCTCTGGCGGCCGTGGTCATTCTGCTGTGCCTTGCGGCCCTGTATGAAAGCTGGGCCATTCCGCTGGCGGTTATTCTGGTGGTGCCTCTGGGCGTGCTGGGGGCCATTGCCGCCACCCTGCTGCGCGGTATGGATAACGACGTCTACTTCCAGGTCGGGCTGCTGACCACTGTGGGGCTGGCCGTGAAAAACGCCATCCTGATTGTGGAATTTGCAAAGGCTGGCTTTGAACAGGGTCATACTCTTGAAGAAGCTGTTCTGACCGCCGCACGGGAACGCCTGCGTCCCATTCTGATGACCTCCATCGCCTTTGTGGTGGGTGTGTTCCCGCTGGCCATTGCCTCTGGCGCTGGCTCGGCCTCCCGTATTGCCATCGGCACGGCCGTGGTGGGCGGTATGGGCACGGCAACCCTGCTGGCTGTCTATTTTGTGCCGGTCTTTTTTGTCGGGGTTCTGCGCCTCTTCCGTGTCAGACGCATCAGCGAACGACAGGAACAGCCCTCACCCGCCTCCAACGCTATCGGAAGCGAATAAACGCATGTCCGCATTTTCTTCCTCTCCGCGTCCGCTCCGCTTCCGCGCCCTGTCCCTCGCTTTGGCGACAGGCGTGCTTTCGGGGTGCACCATGATCCCCAAATACAAACGGCCAGCCCCCCCGCTGGCCACCACCTGGCCTGCTTACCAGAATACGGGCAACCCCAAGCTGCAACAGGCGGCGTATGATATCGGTTGGAATGATTTCTTCACCGACCCACGCCTGAAGGCGCTCATTGCAATCGCCATTCGTGAAAACCGCGATCTGCGTGTAGCTGCCGCCAATATTGCCGAAGCACAGGGCCAGTACGACGTTCAGCACGCTGGCCTGTTCCCTACCATCAGCGCATCCGGCGGGCCGATGTATCAGGCTCCATCCGATGCCGCAGGGCTGAGCTTTGCGCCGGGGCTGGGGTCAGAAAGTTCTGAAAAATCCGGCATGAGTCTGGCGCGTGATCCGTTCCGTTATTATCAGGGTGGAATCGGGTTTTCTTCCTACGAGATTGACCTGTTCGGCCGTATCCGCAGCCTGACGCGGGAATCTGCTGAAAAAGCATTGTCCGAACAGGCCAACCTGCGGGGCATGTTGATCAGTATCGTCTCGCAGGTGGCAACAGCCTATGTCACCTGGCTGGGAGACAAGGAAACGCTGGCCGTGGCGGACAATACGCTGACCACGCAGCAGGAAACGCTCAACCTGACGCGCGAAAAATACAACCATGGTGAAGCCAACCTGCTGACCGTGCGGCAAGCGGAAACACAGGTGCAGCAGAGCGCTGCGCTGCGCGCTGATTCCCGCCGCAAGGTGGCGCAGGATGAAAACCTGATCACGCTACTGATTGGCGCCCCTATTCCCGCCAACCTGCCACCTCCACAACCTTTGGGGCAGCAAACCATTCTGGCCGATCTGCCCGCAGGTGTGCCGTCTGATCTGCTGACTCGTCGGCCGGACATTGTGGGAGCAGAGCACGATCTGCTGGCGGCGCAGGCGGATATTGGCGCGGCACGGGCTGCCTTCTTCCCGCGCCTGACGCTTACCGCCAATGATGGTATTTCCAGCCTTCAGTTCCATCAGCTTTTCACATCTGCCGCCACAACATGGGGCCTTAATCCGCAACTTCAGATCCCGCTCTGGACATGGGGCATGAACAGCGGAAACCTGAAAGCGTCCAAGGCGCGGCGGGATGGGAAAATCGCCTCCTATGAGAAAACCGTGCAGTCTGCCTTCAGGGAAGTGGCAGATGCTCTCGCTGCCCGAGAAGCCTATCTGGATGAGAAAAAACAGGTGGATGATCTGGTCACATCCTCTGCTGATGCCTTCCGGCTGGCCAAGATGCGCTATGATGCGGGAACGGACTCCTACCTCACCACACTGGACTCTCAGCGTTCCTACCTGCAGGCCCAGCAGGTCCAGATCATGGTTGCCGTCTCCAACTACCAGAATCTGATTACCATCTACCGGGCGTTAGGTGGAGGATGGAAGGAACACACCCTTCCTCCAAAATCCCCTGTCCCTGTTGCGCGCCAGCCTGTCTCTCAGACAGGCTGAGTATCTACACAGAGGAAGTAACCCGTTCCTCTCATCAGTGATCCCGTTCAAGGATCATGGGAGGAACGGAAAATCAGGCGGCATCGTGAAGCCCTGTTAAAATGTCAGTTCTGCAGGTCCTGTGGAGCCGTGGAGCCGTGGAGCCGTGGAGCCGTGGAGCCGTGGATAAAGTGCTCGTGCCTGTCTGCCAAAACAACCCGGAAACAGCCGAAACAACGGGCGGCGAAACCTTTTTCGGCTATTTTTACAGCACCATGACCATTGCGCACCGTGAACCGGGAGGGAGGCCAGAGGCTTCTTCCTGCCGCATTTTTCCGGCCAGATGGCTTTCGTGCTCGGGCAGCACTTCTCTGAACCCAAGCCTCTCATAAAATGGTGCGTTCCACGGAACGGAGCGAAATGTGGTGAGCGTAACGCGAGCCATGCCATGCGCCCGTGCGTAATCACACGCTTCCCGAAGCAAAGCGCGCCCAAGCCCGGCCCCCTGTGCCCGCGCTTCTACCGACACCTCAACAATATGAAGGTCCCGCTCATTCAGTTCTGCGCTTAAAAAGCCACAGGGTGTATCTGCGCTATCTACCGCAACCCAACAAAGCTCTTGTTCAATATGGGCTTGGTGATCAGCCTCTGACAGGCTCGGCTCATCTTCCGCCAGAAAAGCGAGGGCCGGGATACGCCGAAAAACCTGCGCTGCGGACCGTTCAATAGCGGGTAATTTCGGCGCATCATCCTGCCGAGCCAGCCTAACCGTAAAAACAGTAACCTCCATATTTTTCTAAACCCCGAGAAAATGCAGACACAAAAAAAGGCCGTCTGAGACGACCTTTTCCTGCAACTTATGCACCTGCGCTTTTACTTTTTAGCGGCAACCGGAGCCGGAGAAAGTTTCAGCACCCAAAGCTGCGCAATATCATGGGCACCGGTTTCACCCTCCACGGTTTTCAACGTGGCAATAGCAGCATCTTTCTTGCCAGCCTGCATCTGAGCCAGACCAAGGTGCAGACGTGCAATATTCACATCTGAAACACCTTTGGTAATAGCCTGCTGCATCAGATCCAAGCCTTTATCGGCCTGCCCGAAGGTGACGTAGTTGTATCCAACGTTCAGCAGATCATCACCGGTCTTGGCCTTGAGGGCCGCGGCTTCATCCGCAGCGATAGAGGCTTTCTTGTCCGCTACCGTCTTTTCAACCAGAGCTTTCAGGCGAGCCTGACGCGGTGCTTCTGCACCCTGCCCCAGCACATTGGCTTTGTAACCGTCATTCATCAGGTCCAGCGCCAACTGCGGCATGCCATTCTGCATGGCAATTTCCGTCATTTCCATGAAATCACGGGACTGGGTAACATTCCCTGCGGCCAGACGGATGCGATACACATCAAGCTGAAGAGTGGGCGGAATTTTTGCATTCACGATCAGTTCGTGCAGCAGAAGATCCCAGTATTCCTTTTTGGGGTAATACGTGGCCAGCAGGACATAAGCATGCGTGCTGGTGGTGGAATCCTTCATGGCAGAGGCACTGGCAGCCAGCATCTGCAACTGGGATTCGGCCGGGGCCTTCTTGGCTTTGACTTCCGCGTCAATCTGTTCCTTCAGCACCCGTACCGTGTTCGGGTAATCTTTCTGAAGGTAATAGGACTGTGCCAGAAGCGTGCCCATGGTAGCGTTGGGGCCAGCTTCCTTCTGGTAGCGTTCAATGGCCTTTACCGCACGCGGGTAATCCTTGGCATTATACGCCATGGTGGCCTCAGACATCAGCATCTGATGCTTGGTGTCCTTGGGCGTACGGGGGGAGGCAATCAGCTTGTCATACGCTGCCGTTGCGGCATCCACATTCCCAGCCTGCGTGGCCACTGCGGCCCGCATCTGGTTAATGGTGTAGGAGTCATAGTCACTCTTGCTTTTTACAGCATCCGCCGCATCTACCGCCGCCATGGCCTTGGGGTAGTTGTGGGCCGCAAGCGCGCTTTGCGCCTGCATGAGTGCCTTGCCTACATCCGGTCCCAGTGTGTCGGCTGCATGAGCCAAGGGCTGGGCAAACGCGAATGCCACGCTGGCAAACAGCGAGATGCGTAAAAGATGGGAAGACATTAAATTACTGTCCTTCTGCAAACTGCTCTTGCCCGACAATACCAAGCTTGGTTACGCCAAGCCGCTGGGCATCAGCCATAACATGCACCACCGTTTTGTAATCCGCCAGACGGTTTGGCTGCAGATGGACTTCTGGCTGCTGATCAGCTGGACCACTTGCGGCTTCACGCAGATGGGCCTGAAGATCATCTTCCCCGGAAAGGGGCTGGCCATTCCATGTAATCGTGTTGTCGAAATCAACGGCAAGCGTCACCACCGGCGTTTCCTGCGTTGAAGGCGGCGGGTTACCTTGCGGCAGATCGATGGAAACGGCCTGGGTCTGCAACGGGATTGTAATGATAAGCATGATCAGCAGAACCAGCATCACGTCGATCAACGGCGTGGTGTTGATATCGACAATGCCTTCGTCTTCCGTCGTGCTTTCCGATCCGACATTCATGCCCATGGGCTGTCACTCTCTTACAAACTCTGGTTCCGCGACACGGTCCGAACCCAGACGGACGCAGAATAAAAGGGCAGATGCTCCGTTACCTCCCAATAAAGAGGTAACGGAATTTTCTGGTGTGATCAGCCGTCTTTCGGCTTCTCGGTAATAAAGTCGATATGCGCAATACCGGCTTCCTGACAGGCAGCTATCAGCTTGCCCACAGATTCGTAACGGGACTTCATATCCCCACGGATCTGGATCTGCGGCTGGGGCTGCATGACGGCAATCTTTTCCAGACGGGCCATAAGATCGGCCCGTCCTTTAAGTGGCGTTTCGTCCCAGTATGCCTGTCCGTTATCCGTCACTGCAAGCACGACATTCCCGTTTTTGGTCTGTGTCGGCTGGTTAAGATCCTTCGGCAAATTGACTTTTACCGTGTGGGTTGCAACCGGAATTGTGATCAGAAAGATGATCAGCAACACCAGCATGACATCAACGAGGGGCGTCGTGTTGATCGCAGATACGACGTCGTCTTCGCCCCCGCTGTCTCCGACAGACATACCCATGATTAGCCTACCCGGTTAGAGACGGTGGAAGTCGTGGGGGAGTTATCAGGACGCACAGCAATCGGTTCTACTGCGGAGCCATGACGCACACCGCCGATGAGGATGGACTGAAGATCAGCCGCGAAGTCACGCACGCTGTCCATGGCCCCTTTGTTACGACGCACCAGAAGGTTGTAACCCAGCACGGCCGGAACAGCGGTAGCCAGACCGATAGCCGTCATGATCAGGGATTCACCAACCGGACCAGCAACCTTGTCGATGGAAGCCTGACCGGCAATGCCGATGGCTGTCAGAGCGTGATAGATACCCCAAACCGTACCAAACAGACCAATGAACGGAGAGGTGGAACCAACCGTCCCCAGGAAGGCAAGGCCTTTCTGCAGGCTGTTCTGGATGTTGTTCACGGAACGCTGGATGGACATGGAGGTCCAGCTGTTCAGATCGATGGATTCCTGCATCGTCCCTTCATGGTGTTCAGCAGCAACAATGCCGGTGTCAGCAATGTAGCGGAACGGAGACGTTGCACTCAGAGCGGCAGCACCTTCCTGAATGGAGCTTTTGGTCCAGAAGTTTTTGGTAGCTTCCTTGGCAGCGCCAAACAGACGAGCCTGTTCGATAAACTTGGTGATCATGATAAACCAGGTGCCCAGGGACATGAACAGCATGATCAGCAGAACACCACGGGCAATGATGTCACCGTTGGACCAAAGAGCACCCAGACCGTAGGGGTTGGCTTCTTCTTTGGTGTCAGCCGCCGGCGGTGCAGCAGGCGTATCTGTTGCAGGGGCCGGAGCCGGTGCCTCAGCTGACGGCGCAGCAGGACCTTCTGCAGGCGCAGAGGCATCAGGCGTAGGAGCAGCAGGAGCTGCACTGTCGGTCGGGGCGGCAGGAGAAGCCGCTTCCGGAGCAGGTGCAGCAGGGGTTGTCGTGGAATCTGTTGCGGAAGGAGCAGAAGCATCCTGAGCCAGCGCCAGAACCGGTGTCGCCGTGCCCAGCATGATCGCAAGAGCCGGAACTGCGAGACCCGACACTGGAAGACGAGACAGTCTGATCATGTACCTTAAAATCCTTATCTTATGCGGCCTGGCGTCGGCACCCTTCCGGCGCCAGGCAGTTATCTCCAGTAATTCGGCTAAATGCCGGGATCAGTCATCCAGTCTGAACCTGATCACATACACCTTGTGAAGCTCCTTGACGGGCTGGCCGTTCTTTGTTGCCGGGCGATAACGTGCTTTGTGCACGTAATCGAGAGCGGCCTGAGCAAAAGACTGGCCCCCCTGCACGGACTGAACGGAACAGTTGCTTGTCATACCCGTGGTTTCCACATCACACGCAACGGTCACACGGCCTTCAATGTTCTCTTCTTCCATATCCGGCGGATAAACCGGCCGGGCATTGTTCAACGGCGACGTACCTGCCGTCGTATCCGGTGAATCAGACGGTGCCGCCTTAGATGCAGGTTCGGTTACAGGCGGAGCCGGCGACGTAGTGGTCTGCGGCGGCGAAGGATGCTTGGGCGGCGTACGCGAAACATGCTTGATCGGCGGGTTCGGCGGCGGCGGCAGCTGAATCTTCGGCGGCGGAATATACGGCGGCGGCGGAACCGCCATGGTCGGCGGCGGCGGCGGCGGTGGTGG